>SXXK01000211.1 GCA_005791255.1 Planctomyces sp. | reverse complement strand
TGGTGGAGCAAGCCCCGGAAGTTATGCAAAGGCTTTTGGTTATGCCGATGGCGGAGCAGTAACTCCCGATGTTGCTTATACCGATGTTGATGGCAATATGTACGATGCTAACGGAACAATGGTGGGGTAAATCATGGCTGACATGATAGATAGTGACTACGAAGACGAAGACGAGGATTTGCCAAGCCCAGAGCAAATGAGGCTTTCTCAGTCTTACTTACAGTCAACAATGAAACGTAAGGCAGAGGCTGAAGCTCAAATGCAGAAGCTGATTGATGCCTTAAATGTTCGCAAGAACATGCCGTTTGACCCAGTTATGATGCGGGTGGCGGGTGCCTTGTTGTCACCTACAAAGACAGGATCATTTGGTGAGTCTTTAGGCTATGCCACGACTGCTGCCGCTGACGAGAGCGAGAAGCAGGCTATGCGTCAGATGGAGCTTGCGAAGCTAGAGTTTGAGTTAGGACAAAAGAGGCTACAGCAGCAAGAAGCATCTGACGCCCTGCGTATGGCTATGGAAATGGAGAACCCGCAATTAGCGGCTACTCTACCGCAGTCCACAGCTGCACCAGTTCCTTCAGTACCAGCTACTGCTGCACAGCCTGTTACTGATTCTGATCAAATTGGGCAAATGGTTGCAGCAAGGTCTCCTGATATGGCTCAGTCTGCCGCAGCTCAACCTGAAGCGCCGGTAAGTCCTTTGGCTGGAAGCCGGATACAAGAATTGCTGCGCATGGCTGCAGAGGAAGGACAGCAACCACCTGCCGCAGCAACACAAGCGGCAGCACCGTTAACGCAGGCAGCTCCAGTAACAACAACAACCCCTCGTCGTCGTACTCAAATGATCACGCCATCTGGCGCGGCAGGTTACGCTATAAGAACTGGCGCGCCAGATTTATACAAGTATTTCCAAGAGCAAGAAGAGTTAGGCATGAAGAGAGAAACTCTTCGGCAAAAGGGATATAAGCCTTTAACAATGGAAGGAATCACGGTTTCCCTTTCTCCTGCCGAGCAAAGGCGTTTAGAAAGAATGACGAACAAAGGCGAATTTGAAAACTTAAATAAATTTTACACTCAAAAACTTGGTATTCCGCCGGTCTTTGTAAAACAACAGTTCGAGGGCAGGGCAGTGGCTCAGAGTTCTTCCCGATCGATTCGCCGAAAACGTCCGGCGTTCCGGTTCATCGACCTGTTTGCAGGGATCGGCGGGCTGCGCAGGGGCTTCGAACAAATCGGAGGCCACTGCGTTTTCACAAGCGAATGGAATACCCAGTCTCAGAAGACTTACGCCGCAAATTTTCGGGCTGACGACCAGCACCTGCTCGCAGGTGACATCACCCAGGTGGACGCTGCTGACATTCCGCAGCACGATGTCCTGCTGGCGGGATTTCCCTGCCAGCCGTTTTCGATTGCCGGAGTCAGCAAGAAGAACTCTTTGGGTCGGGCTCACGGCTTTCGTGACGAGGCCCAGGGAACGCTGTTCTTTGACGTCGCCCGCATCATCGAACACCACAAACCAGCAGCCTTCCTGCTGGAAAATGTGAAGAATCTCGCCCGCCACGACAAGGGCCGCACCTTCCAGGTCATCGTCCGCACACTGCAGGAAGAACTCGGCTATCACAACCTGCACTGGCGAATCCTGAATGCCAAATGCTGGGTACCACAAAATCGCGAACGCATCTTTCTGGCGGGATTCCGCAATTCCAACGGTTTTTCCTTTGACAATTTGCCCATTCCTGATCTTGCCAGTGGTCCTCGCCTGCGCTCAATTCTGCACCCGGAAGACGGCAGCGAACCACCGGACGAACCCTACACTCAGGGCCCCCGCGGGACCGTCAATCCCAGGTACACCCTCTCTGACAAACTCTGGCAGTACCTGCAGAACTATGCCGACAAACATCGCGGTAAAGGCAACGGATTCGGTTTTGGACTGGTCGGACCTGATGACGTCGCACGCACCCTGTCTGCCAGATACCACAAGGATGGTTCAGAAATTCTTATCGCCCAGCACGGCCGCAACCCACGCCGACTGACGCCCCGCGAATGTGCGCGTTTGATGGGATTTGAACGCCCCGGTGAAGCGTCCTTTGTGATACCTGTCGCCGACACGTCGGCCTACCAGCAGTTCGGCAACGCCGTCGTGGTGGATGTTGTCGCAGCCATCGCCGAACACCTGCGGCCCTGGCTGCCTGACCGCAGTGCACCACCACAACAGCGTCGCCTGCCGCTCACCACTGCTGACTGAACACCAGTGGCACACGACGCTGCACACAGAAACTCCGCAGCCGAAATTGTTGCCAGCAGCATGGCGGGTTAAACAGGAATTCTGTCCTTTACCCACCAGAGGCTTGACTCGGTCGGTTTGAAATCGACTTACCAGGACCCGCAGCTGGGTCCTGACGCAGGCGGGGTTCCGCGTTCACGGCGTTCTGTGTGGGATCGCTCTGCGCGCGGGCTGAACCGCGCCTGCAGCCTGCAGGTGGAAATCACAGGAGTCACAGAAGATGCTGAAGAAATTGATGGCTGGAGCCGTGGTGCTGGGAATCGCCGGAGGTGCTGTTGCCTTTCAGACACCTCCAGCCGGAAAACTCGTCCGCGGAACTCGCGGCGCTGATACTCTCTACGCCCACGCAATCTCCGGGGAACCCGCAATTGCACAGGATTACGAAAACGCCGGTACCGGCGCCACAGGCCCCAATGGTGAAACTCTCCGCGCCGATGATCCGAATGACCCGGTCCTCGCTGCCACTCGCGCATACTTCGCCGGACAGACCTATGACGATCACCTGAAAACAATGATCGGCGGACAGGGTGCCGACAAATTCATCATCAAAACCTACATCTCCGGCAAACCAGCCATCGTCGCCAAACACGTCAATGACGATGGCACGATCGATTGGGGCGGAGTCGCCGGAGAAAATCAGAATGTCCATGATCACTGGACCGAATTCATCGGATATGTCCAGATCAATGACTTCAGCCGACAGCAGGGAGACTCGCTGCAGGTCCGCGGACATACCGTCGCCCTCAAATCACTCGAAGTCATCAACGGTGATACCTTCATCGTTGTGCAGTCGCAGCAGGGCAATGGCGGCGGGGCACACGACGAAGATGTGCTGGGCTTCATCGTGGTAAAAGGAGTCGCACTGACGGCGGCTGATGTGCAGTTTGTCGGGACCAATGACGGCATCGCCAAAACATGGACCGACTTCCAAAACCTCGTCGCTTACTACGACCTGCTCGCCGACACACTGACCAATGGACAACTTATCGTGCGTCGACGCGGAAACAGCATCCCCATGTTCCCGTATCCGTTCGCTGATCAGACGACCGGTCACGCCTGCGGCTGCGGAAATGCCGTATGCAACACAACCGCTCCGTAAAACGGCTGTGCACAGCGGAAGCTGCCGTGGCGGATCCCCTGCCACACCGAAACGGCACTTCCTGCTCTCAGCTTTCCACCGACGAGAAAATTCCACCATCGTCCCCAATGTGCAGATGAATCGTGTTCGCTCGACAGCACACCGGACAGTCCTCCACCAACACCTGACTCTCTCCCTCGCTCACATCCACCGGTATCACAATCTCCTCACCGCACGAATCACAAATGTAACTGGCTTCGGCAGCCGCGGATGCAGCCCGCGGCCTGCCGGACCACTCCGCATCCGCAACCGGAATCTGCTCACCCGCTGCCAGCACATCACACGCCCACTGCAGCACCTCCAGCGATGCCTCATCCCCCAGACGGTGATCGTCGCCCACAGAAAACAGCACATCCGGCGATAATCCCCACTGCTCAATCAGCTCCGCAGAATCTCCCCACGGAACAACCTCGTCCTGCGGGCTGTGCAGAATCAGCACCCGACCAGTCAATGGCCTCAGCGGCTGCCAGCGTTTCCACGCCGGACACAGCAAAACACGAGGCGTCTCGCCGCAGTCCAGACTCTGAGCGATCACACCACCCCGCGATGCCCCCACCACAACATCCGGACGATAGTCCCGATACGCCGCTTCCGCCTGACGCACCGCCAGTGCCAAATCATCAGCATCAAGCAGCGGATTGCAGACGTCGTGCCCCCGAGACCTCAGCCAGCCGGGCTTCACTCCACCAGGCACCGAACGCCAGCCATGCAAATACAGAATCTTCACACCACAAACCCTTGCAATCCCCGTTGAACTCTCACGCCACCCCCCCGAATGCACTGCCATCACTCTAGCCCGCCGGTTGCATTCGCCCAGAACAATTTCACCCGCACTCACGTTCCGCTACACTCAGCAGGCAGCAGCCACACCCAATACTTTGCCCAAACCCAGCCACTGTCATGCCGCCCAAATTCACCAGACTCAGCGACAGCCTCGTACTCTGGCTGGCCGAAGGCTGCAGCCTCGGACGAATCCCCAAAGCCCCCGGAACCTTCGGCAGCCTCTGGGGACTGCCCATCGGTTACCTGTTCTGGCAATTCCAGACACCACCTGTCTTCCGCGGACTCGTCTGGCTGGCATTCTTCCTGCCCGGTATCTGGCTGTGCAGCCGCGCTGCTCAACTGCGACAGCGCAAAGACCCAGGCAGCGTCGTCTGGGACGAAATCACCGCCTTCCCCCTCGTCTGGATCGCTGCCGAATTCTCATGGCCCCTGTTGCTGACCGGATTCCTGCTCTTCCGACTGTTCGATATCGCCAAGCCGTGGCCCATTCGCCAGTTCGAAAAACTGCCCGGCGGACTGGGTATCATGGCTGACGATCAGATCGCCGGGCTCTATGCCGCCGCCGTCCTCGCCCTCATCTTCTGATCCCACCGGCGAATCCGGCACGCCTCACCGACATCACCGCAATGTCGTCACCAGATTCGCATCACGACTCAACAACCACTTGCCGTTCACCCGCCTGAAGATGGACAGAGTATACCCGGAACGTTCAATCGGACGGTCAGCGCCCGGCGGCGTAATCGCAAGAGCCAGACGATTCCAGAGATACGCCAGATCACCCGACACTTCCACCTCGTGAATGTCCGATACACTCTCAAACTTCGGCAACACAGTCCCCGCTGAAGCACGCGCTATGCTCGCAAATTCCTCCCGCCGCATCGGTCCCCGACCAGGCAGCAGAAATACCACGTCCTCTGTCATCAGACTCAAAATCGTCTCCGCATCCCCAGTTGCCGTCGCAGACAACCACGTCTCCACCACTCCACGAATCTGCTCCTCATCACTCTGCATACACAACAGCTCCAAAACTCAGGCATCTGTTCTCGCCCCAGGCATAACTCCCCCAATCCAGAATAACCGGACTGCAGTCTGATTGCCATAATCGGCGACTGCACCGGAACAGCGGGTCTGGCATCACCCTGAATTTCCGTATAAAC
>SXXK01000210.1 GCA_005791255.1 Planctomyces sp. | reverse complement strand
TGGCATCGGCTGCAGGACGTCCGCGAGCTGGCTGCTCAGTGGCGCAATTCGGCTCCTGAGGTGGAGGGGCTGCGGCGGATGTTTGATTCCATGCGGCAGCGAGTGGAGCAGGTCGGCGGGCGACTGAAGAGCACGGCGAAGTATGATTATTCGAGGCCGCTGGAGGTGCTGGCGAACTGGCAGCAGCAGCTCAGGACGCATGAGCGTGACCGCGCGGAGCGTGAGCGGCTGCTGGGGGAATCGGAGACGAAGCAGCGGGATTCAGTGCATGCTCAGCATCAGGCGGAGGCGGCCGAACTGCGGCGGGGCGCCGTGCTGGCTCGTGCCGGAGTGGCTGGTCGTGAGGAGATTCAGAAGCAGCAGGAGGTTCAGCAGCGGCGATTGCGAATCGAGAAGGATCTGAAAGCAGCGACAGACGAGCTGCTGGATGCTGGGCGGCAGGAGACAGAGCTGGCGATCGTGGAGGACGAGTTGCTGCGATTTGATTCACAGGCGACTCGTGAACGTCTGCAGTTGCTGCAGGCAGAGGTGAAAGACGTGGAGCAGGGCCTGCGAAAACGGCACGAAGAACTGGGCAGTCTGCGTCAGGAAATCCGCTTGCTGGAGTCTCGTCGCGATTCTCATGCGGAGTTCTTCCGACGTTCTCGGCTGGCAGCTGATATCTACCGTGCGACTGAGGAATGGCTGGCACTGCAGTTTGAGCATGATGCGGTGATGCAGATGCGTCGGAAATTTGAGCAGGAGAATATCTCAGGGACACTGGTGGCGGCCTCTGGCTACATGCATCGGATGACAGCCGGACGTTACCATCGCATCTGGGCTCCGCTGGGAGAAGATTATCTGTGCATAGACGACGAGTTTGGTCAGACGTTCCGGGTGGAACAGCTCAGCGGAGGAACTCGCGAGCAGTTGTTCCTTGCGATTCGGTTTGCGCTTGTGCGCGAGTTTGCTCGCCGCGGTATCGAGCTGCCGCTGATCATGGACGACCTGTTCGTCAACTTTGATCAGGAACGGACAGAAGCGGCGGCCGACTGCCTGATTGAGGTGGCTCGCGAAGGCCAGCAGGTGTTGTTCTTTACCTGTCACGAACACATTGCCGGAATGTTTCAGCGGAAGCAGGTGGAGCCGTTGTGGCTGCCGGGACATCGCGTAGCGTTTGATGCGATGAAACCTGATGCAGAGAATTCTGAAGAAGCGGGTTTCATGGCCAATTCAGATGAACTTCTTGACAGCTGAATTCCGACTGCAGAGTCGATGAAATTCAGCCGGACAGGATCTCGTGAATCACTCGGCCGTGCACATCGGTCAGGCGGCGATCGATGCCCGAGTTGCGAAATGTCAGTTTGTGGTGATCGATGCCCATCAGATGCAGGATCGTCGAGTGCAGATCGTATCCCCACGTTTTGCCCTCAGCGGTCTGATAAGCGAGGTCGTCGCTGCGTCCCCAGTTGGTGCCTTTGCGAATGCCGGCGCCGGCCAGCCAGGTGACAAAAGTGCCGCTGTTGTGGTCACGTCCCAGTGAGCCCTGTGCGAAGGGGGTGCGGCCGAATTCCGTGGTCCAGATCAGCAGCGTGTCGGACAGCAGTCCGCGCTGCAGCAGGTCTGTGATCAGAGCGGCGATGGGTTGATCGACACTGCGGGCCATGGGTGGCAGTTCGGTCTGAATATTGCCGTGGTTATCCCAGTTGTTGACGGCACCCTGCGGACCGCTCCAGACCTGCACAAAGCGGGTACCGCGTTCAATCAGGCGACGGGCCAGCAGGCAGCGTCGACCAAAGTCCTCGGTTTCGGGCTGGTTCAGGCCGTAGGACTGCTGGGTGGTTTCCGATTCGGCAGCCAGATTGAAGGCTTCGGGGGCGCTGAGCTGCATGGCTGCCGCCAGTTCAGCAGCGGCGATGCGGGCGTCGAAACGACTGTCTCCCGGGTAGCGGGCAGCGTGACGACGGTTCAGATTCTGCAGGGCTGTCTGAGTGTCGCGGTCCGCCTGGTCGCGAGCGAATGCATAACGGCTGTCAGCCTGCAAATCGGCAATCGGCGGACTGGCCGAAGCATCGACGACGGTTCCCTGATGGTTGGAAGGCAGGAATCCGGCACTGAAGTTGCCTTTCTGATTGTATGGCAGTCCCCGCGGGTCGGGAAGAACGACGAAGGCCGGCATGTTGTCAGACAGGCTGCCAAGTCCGTAGGAAACCCAGGCACCAAAGCAGGGAAATCCAGGCAGGGTGAATCCGGAACAGGCGAGGTAACTGGCGGGTCCGTGGACGTTGGTGCGACCGGTCATGGCCATCAGGAAAGCAGGCTCATCGATGACTTTCGCCTGCTGTGGAAAAAGTTCGCTGACCCAGCGACCGGTGTCGCCGTACTGAGCGAATTTGAATGGACTTTTCATGACGGCACCGGCTGGGGCGGTGAAGCCTTCCGGTTTGTCTTTCGGGCCGATCATCTGACCGTGCAGTCGCTCAAGCTCCGGCTTGTAATCAAACAGGTCCATCGGGCTGGCGCCGCCAGTCATAAACAACTGAATGACTCGGCGAACTCTTGCCGGGTGATGCAGTCCATCGCTTTCAGGGGGGGGGCCTGTGCGGGTGCCGCCCGGTTCATCCGCGGCGAGCAGATCGGTGAGTGCAGTGAAGCCAAATCCGCCGCCGATTTCAGCCAGCAGTGCTCGGCGCGGCAGGTGGGTGATGGGCGGTGTAGCGTAGCGGTGCGGCATGGCTGCGGGAGGGAGAGAGGAGTGAGCGGGGAAGAAATGTGGCGGGGGTGTCGGGAGTGTGCCTGATTACACTATGGGCTTCGTCGAATTGCAAGTGGCGAGGGGCTGCGGGGGACTTTGGTTGTCTGGGGTTTGTTGGATGGCCCCGGTTTGGGGGACTCCCGGGATGGCTGCCCCTCAGGTTGGCAGTCCCCCCGGTTGGCTGCCCCCCTGCCGGTCGTCGCTGCCGGCTGTCCTTTCGGGTTGTCCCCCGTGGTGTGTCCCCGGTGGTGTGTCCCCGGGCTGGCAAGGCAAAAAATGCCGATCTGTGGGGTTGTTGTTGATTGCGGAATCTTCGTTGCAGTCGTGAAAGTCCGCATAAACCGCCCAGTTGCCCGGATCGATTTAAGCCATTGAACCTGAAAACTCGAACATAGAGACATCGCGGTCTGATTGCGCCCGGGTTGTGACGTCGGGGTGTGGATTCCGCTTGACCGGGGAACTGACGGGAGATGCCGAGATGCCAATACGGGATGTGTTTCTGCTGGCGGCTGTGATCGGTGTGCTGACGGCTGACGTGGCTGCTGCCCAGCAGTCGACGCTTTCCGAGCGGATGCGTCAGCAGGCTGTGCGGCCCTCGCAGCGTCGCGTCTCCGGTGCCAGCATGACAACTTTTTCCGGGGTGCCATCAGCTTCGGAGCGTCCTGCGATGCCGACTGCAACGACTGGTTCGCCTGCGGAATCCGAGCCGATCTCGCGGCAGGTGCCGATGCGGGAGAAGATTCGTCCGGCGGTGCTCAGTCGCGTCGTTGAGGACACAGCCAGGGGCTCGGCGGTCGGTCGGCGACCAATTGAACTGATGGGATTCAGCGCGGCAAGTGAGGATGCCAGCGAGTTTTTGGAAACGCTTGAACCGGAGCCGCCGAGGCCGAGGGTGCAGAAGCGCCCCGTGTCAGCGGAGCCCGGACGCGTGCCCCAGGTTACGGCGAAAGCCGGTAAGCCCCCGGAACGGTCTGCTGCGGCAGTCGTCGCGATCCGCCAGGATCTACCCATCACCGATGCTGGGAGGCCGCAGCAACCGACGGCGACGATCGAGTGGCTGTATCCCGCTGAGATGACTCCGGGGACTGAAAGCACTGTGCAGCTGGTCGTTCGCAATTCCGGTGCAGCGACTCTGTTTGGAGCGGTGGCTGAGGTGTTGTGTCCGCCGGAGGTGGAGTTACTGGAGTCGGAGCCGTCGGCTGAGCAGTCAGCGGGCGGCGAATTGCGGTGGTCACTGGGCAGCCTGCGAGCTGGAGAATCCCGGGAAATTTCGTTGAGGATTCGTCCGCAGTCTGCGGGTGAACCGCGACTTGAAGCCGCCGTGTCGGTAAGTGCTGCAGCAGTCTGCCGGCTGAGCATCACCGAACCGAAGCTGGCATTGTCTGTGGTGGCTCCCGAGGATTCTGAGTTGGGGCAGCAGACGTCCGTGATGGTGGAAGTAAGCAATCCCGGTTCGGGTCGAGCGGAGGATGTGGTGTTGGTGGCCAGCCTGCCGGACGGACTTGAGCACAAATCCGGGGCCGTTGTAACGATTGACATTGGGACTCTGAATCCCGGTGAATCCCGGAAGGCTCGTCTTTCGCTGACCGCAATTGCCGGAGGTCTGCAGGAGATTGAGCTGAAAGCTGCAGGTACGGGAGAACTGCTGGCGGAGACGACGGCAAAGGTAGAGGTCGCTGAGCCGGAGTTGCGGTTGGCATTGCGGACACCCGATCAGGAGATCACCGGGCAGCAGGGCAGCTATGTGCTGCAGCTGGAGAACACAGGTCTCGTCGCGACGGCCAATGTCCGCGCGCGGTATCAGTTGCCGGCGGGTTTTCAGTTTGTCTCAGCCAACCGTGGCGGCCGTTATCTGGCTGCGGAACGTACCGTGGAGTGGTTTGTGGGGACATTGAATCCCGGCGAGACGACGGAGTTTCTGGCGGACCTGCAGGCCGGTAAGAGTGGTCGCAGTGCGCACCGGGTCTCTGCCCAGACCGATTTTGGCGATCTGGCCTCTGCCGAAGAGGTGACGCAGGTGGAGGGCAGTGCTGACCTGCAGCTGGAGCTGGCTGCATTGCCGGCCGGCGGAGCGGCGACTGCGAGATCTGGTCAGCAGGCGACGCTGAAAGTGCTGATTCGCAACTCCGGCTCCGAGCCGGCTCGGTCGGTCGGCATGTCCTGCGAGCTGCCGGCCGGGATGACTCTGATCGACGTGGAGGGGCCTTCTGACTACATCGCGGAGAATGGAGTGCTGGTGTTTCGCTCATTGCCAGAGATTGCGGCGGGGAAATCGGCCGAATTTCTGTTGCAGGTTCGCTGTGGTCGTCCGGGGCCGAGCAGCAGTCGAATTCGCGTGGCCAGTGCATCCACAGCTCAGCCGCTGATAGGTGAGATCCTCACCGAGGTGCAGCCCTGATGGACGGCGAGGCGGGGAGGAGCGGGCGGAATCGTCGGAACGAGGGGCAATCGATTGGGGAATCGTACCGCACGGCCCATGAGCTGTTGTCAGCATCGCTGTCGGCCGGTTTGCTGACGTATGGGGGCTACTGGCTGGACCGCCGTTACGGCTGTTTGCCGCTGCTGACGATCTGCGGCGGCCTGACAGGTGCTGTTTCGGCCGTACTGGCAGTGCGACAGGTGGTGGGCAGGTTGGAACGGCAGTCAGCACGCGAAAAGGGCATCAGGCAAAGCCGAAGTGCGATGGGGGGCGAAAAACCCGGGGTATCGGTTGCACCCTCGGCGAAAAAACACTCAGATACGACCGAAGAGTGACCGGGGTGACGG
>SXXK01000209.1 GCA_005791255.1 Planctomyces sp. | reverse complement strand
GCAGCGTCACATTCACGGGTGCCGTTGGCGCAACCATCGACCTCGGAGACATCACCATCGTCTCCGCACTCGATGTCACCTTCTCAAGCACACTTGCCGCTGATTCCTTTACTCAGTCCGCCGGAACTGGTGACACCCAGTTCGACGCCGCTGTCACAATCAACAGTGCCTCTGCTGTCGACGTCGCCATCACAACAAACACGGTCCCGATCAACGGTACAATCACCACATTGAACGGCGGGTCCGTCACTCTCACAAACGCTGGCGTACTCGACATTGCACCCGGCGCCGACATGACGCTCGACGGACTCTTCCTGCAAGACGGTGCTGGTGCAGTTCAGACGGCAGGTGATATCACTACCACGAATGACAACATCACTTTCACACGTGCCGTCGCCATTACCGACAGTCACGCTGTAGTATTCAACACGGGAGCCGGAGCTGGCGACGTTTTGTTCACAAGCACTTTAAACGGGACTACAAACTACTCTGAAGATGTGACTGTTTCTGCGGGCACGGGAAATATCACCTTCGGAAACCCGACTGCTGCAGTGGGGGCCCTGGTTCCCCTCAGAGACCTGATAGCCAACAGTTCCGGCACGACGCTCTTCAGCAGCACTGTGATGGCTCGCAGCCTGACCACCAACGCAGGTGGAAACACCACACTGAATGGAAATGTCACCACCACTCAGACTCAGACTTACAATGATGCCCTGCGTATTGACGCAACTCTCACTCTGCAAACCACTTCTGGTGGGAACATTGTTGCAAACAATACCGTTGATGCCGGATCCGACGCTCCGTCTGAGTCGCTGACACTGAATTCCGGCACGACGGGGACAGTGAATGTCAACAGTATTATCGATGTCAACGGCATCGTCGGCGGAGTTGCCCCGCTGTTTGCTCTGATCATTGCGAACAGTAACGGGGCAGATTTTGCCGCTGCAATCACCACTGAAACAACCGCGGACCCGGATACCGACACAACACGCAGTGTGCAGATTCTCGCCTCGGCAGGAAACGGTGGTGGAGGCCTGGATGATGCAAATCTCTACTTCCGCGGTGCCATCATCAGCAATGCAATACTGGCATCATCAGGAGCCAGTGTAGGCTACAACCTCTACATTTATGGTAATGGCACCAACGTTCGTGAGGGAGTGCTGCAGAATGATGGCATCCTCGAATTCGGTGACAACAGTTCCGACAGTCTGATCTTCCGCAATGGCATCACAGCGACCGGTCAGTACCAGATCTTCCTGCTGGGTACCCCGCAGACCTATGGTACTCCGGTAACCCTCGGAGACATCGACACCACAGTCTATGTCTACACCGGAACGACCATTATTGACACAACTCTGAATGGAAATCCGGACGGCGCCAATATCACGTTCGGCGGCAGCATTCTCGGCCAGTCAGGTGCCGGTGGCGAAAATCTGACGTTGCGGGCCGGCACGGATGGCGACATCGTGGTGGGGTTGATCGCCGGTTCTTCCGGCAATCGGATGGGGAACATCCTGATAGAAAGTGCAAACGATGTGACGCTGAATGCCGTAACGGCACAGAGTCTTGTTCAAAGCACCGGGACGAACAGTATTGCAGTACCTGCCGACGTTGCCACAACAACACTGAATGGCGATGTCAATACCAACACCTCAACAGGGGTTGCTCTGACTACTGTAAACATTGTGGTCAACGCAGTGATTACCACCACAAGTGCTGGTGTCGTTTCGCTGCTCGCCAATGCTGGTGCCGAAACTGCCCTGACAGGCATCATTATCCTGAACGACGGTGGTCGCATCGTCTCGTCAGGCGTCGTCACTCTGACCGGCGACCGTACAATTGCACCTTCGATTCTGATCTACGAAAGCAGTCCGGCCGGGGCAAATCTTGTCGGTCAGACTCGAGACTTCATTACGACCAACGCGGCAAATGCACATGTCGTGATCACGTCGTCAATTGCATTCTTCTCCCCGGGTGAAACGGCGAACAACAACTTCATCATCAATACACAAGCCGGCAACAGCAATATCCTGCTGCAGGGAGCCATCGACGGAAACTGGAATAACTTCGTGCTGCTTTCGGGCGGCGGAACGATTGCTACAGCCTCCACCGCCCCAATGACCGAAGTCGCCACGCTGACACTTCAGGACAATACGACCGCCTCCACCGGGCCCGTCAATCTCGATGCCAGCATCGCCGTTGACTGGATCGAGACATTCCCGAAGAACTACTCCGTCAGCATCACAGGCAGCAGCAACACTGTCGGAGTCCGTTCGTACTACAAGTACGGAAACACGCAGCACCCCGTCTTCTGGAACACCGGCGGAGTCCGCTTCGGCAATGATGCCACAGACTACATCTGGTTCCGCGAACGACTGACCAGCATCGAATCAACCACGACCGTCACCGGGGTGATTGAAGCGAATCTCACAATTGCTTTCAGCAATGTCATCGTCAGCAATACCGCCTCACTGATCTCCACCGGGGGCGGAGACGTCAACATCAACGGCAATATCAGCGGCTCAGGATCTACACTCCGGTTCGGCGAGAACACTGATGGCTTCATGAACTACCGCATCACCGGTAATGTCACCCTCGGGACGCTGACCACATTCGCCGATGACACCAGCATCACCTTTCTGGAAGACGTCACCCTCGAAACCCCAACCACACTGTTAAACCAAAGGATTCAACTGGGTGACGCCGCGGATGACATTACCAGCGTAGCCGGCATCTTCAATGCTTCAGCAGTTTCACTGCTCAGCCTCGGAGGTACTGTCGTCACCACCGGCGGTGCAATCACGATCTCCACCGTCACCCTGCTGGCCCCGGTTGTACTCGATACTACCTCCGGAGGAACCTCCGCAGCCATCAGTGTGACACGAGTCGTCGGTAACAGTTCACTGATCGTAGACGCCGGAACAACGGCCGGTGCCACAATCTCCATTGACGAAATGGCACATCTCACCGGCGGACTCACCGTGCGGAACGCTGGCGGGCTTGTGAACCTGGGAACACTCGGAGGCTCTGCCAGTGGTCCGGTGACCATCACTAATTCACAGAACGGTGTGCGGTTTAACAACGCCCTTACAGCTTCAGACCTGACTGTCACGAGTACCGCATCCGGCAGCAGTATCCTGTTCGAAGACGGGCACCTCGTCCGCATCGGTACCTTTTCTGCCGCTTCCGGTGGCTACAACGTCGACATCCGAAGTTCTGAGTTCGTGGTGGTCAACGACACTGATTTCCTCAACACCGCCGCACTGGCACTCGGCAACAACGCCACAGACAGCCTGACCTTCGCCGGTGGACTGGGTGCCGTCAGCCAGTCCGGCATCACGCTTGCCGGGACACTGCTGACCACCAACACCCAGATCGACCTCGGGAATTTCACCCTCGCAGCATCGTCAACCATCGACTCCGGGAGTGCTGCCACCAGCGTTATCAACCTCGCTGCTGTCAACATGGCCAGCTTCGATCTGACCCTCGACTCAGGCACCAACGCCGCTGCTGCTCTCAGCATCACCAGCGTGACCGCCACCGGTTCAGCAAAACTGACCGTACGCGAAGCCGGGGCATTCACCGTTTCGGGTGCTGTCAACGTGCCGGCGGTCGAATTGCGAGGTATCACCGCAGCGGCCTCCGTCGGCGGAAACTTTGCCGCCACATCTTTGACCACCCAGCCCGGCAACTACAGCGTCGCCTTCCTCGGCGGCAACACACAGGTCACCAACGCGGTTACCTTGCTGAACTCCGGTGGAGTCACCCTCGGCAATATTGGTGCTGCACTCAACTTCACTGGTGGCCTCACCAGCACCGCATCCGTCACCTCAGTGAATGGCACATTCAATACCAGCAACTCCCCGGCCACCTTCGGAGCACTCAGCATCGCAGGTGCCAGCAGCATCAATACGGGAACCGGCAACGTGTCCGCCGGCTCACTTGCCGTCGCCGCAAATTCCCTGACGATCCTCACCACAACCGGCACTGTCAGCATCACCGGCGCCATCACCGGAGCAGGTTCACTGACGCTGCAGAACGGTGGGTCCAGCGGCAACGTCGCACTGACAGGCAATGTCTCGCTGGGTTCGCTGACCTTTGGAGCCGCGGCGTATCGAGTCACCATGACCGGCAGCACCAACACCATCACCAACTCCGTCGGCTTTGTCAACACCGGTGGCGTCATTCTGGGTGACGGCGGAGATACCTTCACATTTGACGGCGGCTTCACCTCCACAGCATCAGCGACGACTTTGGCGGCAGCCTTCACCACGTCCAGTGACAACGTCGCGCTCGGGACTGTCACGCTGGCCGGCACAACCTCATTCACTACCGCCGGCGGTGCCGTCAGTGCAAACTCCATTGACGGGAACAGCTCTGTCACTGCCACCCTCGGTGCCGGCAATCTGACCGTGGGAGCCATCGGAGCCACCACGGCACTCAGCGGTATCACGGTCGCATCGGCTGCCACAGTGACATTCCAGAGTACTGTCCGGATCAACGGGAACCTGACGCAATCGGCCGGCACTGGAACCACCACATTGAATGGCATCTCGGGCAGCGGCATCAGCGGGAACCTGAGCCTGACCACCAGCAACGTGCAGTTCGCCACTGCACCGATCACCGTCGGCGGCACGGTCACCATTGCTGCCACCGCGGTCAACCTCGCCAGCGGCACAGGACTGACGGTCGGCGGAAACATCGCCATCACAGCGGGATCCGGCAGTTTCACCCAGTCTGGTACGGCACCGATCACAACGACCAGCAGTACCACGTCCGCAATCTCCATCACTGTCAATTCCACCGGCAATGCGGTGCTGGGTCGACTGAACGCCGACGCCGGAACGCTCACCGTCACTCTCGGTGGTTCCGGCGCAATGAGCGATAACAACGACGTGCCGTCGGTGGGTGTCAATTTCTCAGCGAAGAACATTACACTGGTCGGTGCCGCCGGATCCATCGGCAGTGGAAATCCGCTGGAATTCCTATCGCCAAATACCCCAACGGCCCCCACTGGAGCCGGCCTTGTGAACGGCTCAACGCTTGGCGGCACAACCGGTGGCATCGCGCGGCTTGACTTCGGTGGCAACATGAACTTCACGACCACCAATTTCACTCATGTGCCCAGCAACAAGTTGTTTACGGCCAATGGGTTCGGGTTTGCCGCCACGGCTCTTGCCAGCCAGGCAACGCAGTCCACTGGATACTCCGTTTCAACGATCAATCTCTACCGTGACGGCGTGACAGGCAAGGGCTCCGCACAAGCGAGATTCCGTTACTCCATTACGAATGGCACCTACAGTGTGAGGCTGTATGTCGGTCATCCCACGATGGAAACTTCCACGCGAGTAGAGGCCGAGGGCGGAGTGTACTGGGGCCAGTCCGGAACACTCGCACGCAACGTGTTCTCGACGATTACTATCGGGGATATTGTGGTGAGCGACGGAGTCCTCGACCTCGTCTTCCGGACGCCTGCGGGCTACACCGGATACTGGCTGGTCTGCGGCCTTGATCTGGCAGAAAGCATAGCCAGCCTGCCCACCACTGCTCCGCAACGACTCGACGGGGTAACCTTCAACGAGCAGGGGCTGGAGGAATCTTCAACCTTGCGGTTATCCTCAGTCAGCAGGGCAGGGCAGCTTTTGACCCCCGAACTTATCGAACAGGTTCGCCGAGAAGCGGTCGCAGACTGGATCACCACAGGGCTGACTCCAGGCCAGCTCCTTGCCCTGCAGACTGCCACGGTACAGATCACCGATTTGAATGCAGAGGGAGCCTTTGGCTTTGCCGGAACGCGACTGATTCAGCTGGACGACGACGCACTCGGCTTTGGCTGGCACGTGGGCAGCGGCCCGGTCCCAACCGGAGCCGTGGATCTGGGCACCGTGATGCGTCACGAACTGGGCCACATCCTGGGATACGGTGATCTGGACCCCGCTACGGCGGGCGACAACATCATGTCAGGGACGATCCTGCCGGGTAAACGACGTGCGGTGGCCGGCATGACTCCTGAAGCCGGCCCTGTGTCCACGTCAAACCCCAGCAATCCGGTTGCATCGCAGCAGACTCGCCCCGGGCTCTCACTCAGTGCTGAGTCCGAGGAGCATTCCGAGGCGGCCTCGGTGACTCTGGTACAGGCACAGCGGCAGCGTGATACAAATTTGATCAATCGCAGCAGCCCGGTCAGGAAGCCAGCAGCACCATTGGAGGTCAGCGGCAGAATGATACCGGCGGCAGGGTTCGATGCACCGCTGGAGTCAGCAGATATCAGTGACTTGAAAAACCTGGACGCACTGTTCTCGAATCCACTGGAGGCCTTCTGACAGCTGACTGCGGGCTGGGTTGGCCTGTCGTCGCGGTCATCGAGGATTCAGCCGTCGGCTGCCGGTGATTCTGCATGAAACTCAGCCCAGCGCTGCCATGCGTAGCTCCATTCCATCCACATCCGCATCACCGACCACAGCAGACGCATCCGCTCAAGCTGTTCAGCGGGCAGACGGGTTTGCATTGCCTGAGCTTCGCGAGCCGCCATGTCGAGTCCCCAGCGTCGTGCCAGCAGACGACACAGTGTATCGGCTGTCAGCTGCAGTTCGGGATCATCTTCGTCGGCATCGTCGAAGGGAGCCGCCGCTGCCTCATCAGGGATCAGTCCACTGCGATCCGCAGCAACAAATTGCTCAAACAGGCGTCCGCGGAACGGCTGCAGCTCGAGTGGACGCGTTGCGGCCTGCGCCTCCAGAATCAGTGACTCAACTTCTGTCAGCAGACTGCGGACTGCCACTGGACACTGAACAGCTTTCGCGGCACCCTGATCTTCAGAACTCATGCGTAACTCCGGCAGTCGACATTTCCGACGATACTAACGCAGAACATAACGAACAGGATCTTTCACACCAGCTTCGGCAAAACCTTTCAGCCGCAGTTGGCAGGAGTCGCATTCACCGCAGCTGGCTCCGTCAGGGGCCGGATCGTAGCAACTGTGAGTCAGACCATAATCCACCGACAACTGCAGGCCCTGCTGAATAATCTGACCTTTGGTCAGGTGAATCAGCGGTGCATGAACTCGGATTCGCCCGCCTTCGACTGCGACTTTTGTGGCCAGATTCGCCATACGTTCGAACGCCTGCACAAATTCCGGCCGACAGTCCGGATATCCGCTGTAGTCCACGGCATTCACACCCAGAAACAGATCGTTTGCCTGCAAAGATTCAGCCAGTCCGAGGGCCACTGAGAGAAAGATGGTATTGCGGGCGGGCACGTAGGTCACGGGAATGCCGCTGGACATTTCCGATTCCGCCCGATTGTGCGGCACCGGGATGTCATTCGTCAGGGCAGACCCGCGGAAGATGCTGGTATCCACGCGAAACAGGACATGACTGGTCACACCATTGGCCTGTGCCACTTTTTCTGCGGCAGCGAGTTCAAACCGGTGTCGCTGACCATAGTCAAATGAAATTGCGTGCAGTTCGTAGCCCTGTGAACGGGCAATGGCCAGTACTGTTGCCGAATCAAGACCACCGCTGAGCAGTACCACAGCTTTGGGCGTATTCATTGCATTCGCCTTTCACAATCTGCTGCCGGATGGCATTGCCATGCCGCCGGGAATCACACTGAAATCTCGCCTGACAGACCGGGAAACTCAATGCCGCCGCATGCGTTTCCCGCAGAACGCCTGTGGATTCTCTCAGTTCTCACGCCGGCACGTGAAGGCCCTGCTTTCCCCGGCTGTCAGCAAAACGGCAGAATACTGCTGCGAAATCGGCCTCAGGGCACGTCCGGAACAGCAATTTTGCGCCCCAGACAGATGCGAAACCCGTCCCGCGAATCGGAGTAATGCGGGCCCATCAACCCCAGTCGCACAGCACAGCGCGCGTTACCGGGCACGTCAAAATAATTGCCTCCCCGACACACAGGGCGGTAGTTTTCCTTCGTGAAATATGGCTCTTCGTGCCCTCCGCGAGGATCGAAATGATCCAGCACGACCTCCCAGACTCCGCCACACATGTCTGCCAGCCCGAAACCATTTCGACCACGCTCACCGTAATGATCGACCGGCGACACAAACGCGTAGCCGTCGCTCCAGGTGGCCCGCGCCAGTGGCCACGTGCGATTTCTGTCCGGCAGGAGATCGATGGCCGAAATATTCAGGCGGCCAGCGCCATCTTCCAGTTCATCCCCCCACCAGAAATTCGCACGCGGACGCCCACCGCGACAGGCATACTCCCACTCGGCATCCGTTGGCAGGCGATATTCAAGACCTTCCGGCAATCGCCCCGCAGCCTGCTCGCGCTCATTCAGCCACCGACAGAAAGCTCGTGCATCCGCCCAGCTGACGCAAACCACCGGAAAATTCTCCTGCTGCGGAAACTGCCAGTTCGGATCACGCCAGCTTTTTCCGGCCATAGGTTCCCACGGATGCACCACACTGGTCGTCAACTGGTATCCCTTCCACTGTGGGTTGAAGCACTGGGTCTTCCCACCTGGACGCTCGGCATCCGTCAGATACCCGGTTTCCTCGGCAAACCGACGAAACTGTGCGACGCTGACTTCCGTTCGTGCCATCCAGAATCCCTGCCGGATTTTCATGGGGCGAGCCTCGCCCTCGTAGGTCTCTCGTTCAGTTCCCGGTGTTGCTCCACCCTCAATCCCCGTGGCCCACGCCCGCTCCTTCGCCGTACTTCCCATCAGAAAGTCACCGGGCGGCAGATACAGCACTTCCAGACGACAATCAGAACCCAGATCCAGAGTGCGTATCTGGCCAGTGGCAGGCTGCTGCGCAGTGGCTGCTCCCTGCAGAATCAGAGCACTGAGTGTCGACAGCAACAGTCCATGCAGAAAAGAACAACCAATTGTATCCGATTTCGATATCGACATTCTTCAGCCTCCTCTACTGAAAGCTCGCAACCCGAGCCATGAAATCACTCTGAGCCTGCGGCAGATTAACCAGCCAACATCGTTCGGGCAATCATCAGCGAGCCGTGGTGGCCATGCAGAGTTGTCACAAAGCAAACACCCCGCAGACCAGCCACAGCCGGCAGCGGGGTGCGAGTTCACTGATGCATCTGCCGAGGCCGTTATTCCACGCCGGCAGCTTCACCTCCATCGCGGGTTCCCAGTGCACTGTACACGCGCAGGTCCACGTTCTCGGAAATGAATCGCACAGATCCATCCGCCATGCCAAATTGGGCCCCGCCCGTGTGACGACTGCCAAAGCTGATTTCATAGGCAGCGAAAGCCGCGGAGCCCACGGGCACTTTTTTGAGATTCATGGCAACCCCTGTCGACCCGAGCGCCTCGGACATGTCACCCATATTCGTTGTGTCCACGTCGTCAGAACCAATGCCCCAATGATCCTTGCGTCCCTGAGTCGGCTGGCAGTTTTCCCGCACCGTCCCCATTTCCGGAATGGCCCCCATGTCCGGAGCCGCTTCGCCCATCGCGATGGTGTTCGAAGTGCCATCCGTGATGTCAGCCATCCTCTTCCCGATCATGCCATAATGAGCATCGTTTCTCTTGATTCTCTGATGGTTGATCTTCTGAGAAAACACACCGTCAAGGTCACTGATGACCTCCACCCACCCGGAAGTTCCCCACGGTGTTGCCACATTCCGATAACGACGATCATCGGCCAGTCGTCCGGACACGCAGCCGAGATAAGTCATGGGTGTCCGTTTCTGAACGATCCAGTTGTCTCCGGAAATGTCGGCCACCTGCTCCGGGAACGGATCGGACGGGCAGCGAAACGAGGGGAACTTCTGCTCGCAGACAAACAGATTCCGCCATACCGGAATATCATTGGAATCCCCCGGCTTCCCCGGCAGCGGATAGGCCCACTGAGCATTGATTACGCTGTCCTCCTGCATGGTCAGCATCTGATACGCTGCAGACTGTTCAATGAAAGGCAGCAGCAATCCGCTCCAGGTGGTCCCCACGCCAAATTCCGCCGCCATGGGCCAGCCATTGTACACATCGTGGAAATTGTGACAGGCCAACGTCAGTTGCTTGATATTGTTTTTGCACTGAGTCCGTCGGGCCGCCTCGCGAGCCTGCTGAACCGCAGGCAGCAGCAGCGACACCAGAATGGCAATGATGGCAATCACCACCAGCAGTTCGATCAGCGTGAAACCCTGACGTGGTGACCGTACTGTCCCCGGACGCCCATTGTGAATCCTCATCATCAGCTCCCTGACAAGTGCAATCAGATGTAACCAGTCAAATCCTCAATCAGCCTCCTGCAGACGCCGCAGGGACTGTGACACTGAAATTGAAACTATTTTCACCCGCGCCCACCGACGCGGACTCAGGCGTCGTGGACGGTGCCTCATACTCCGCCGGAAACAGATTCTTCACTCCCCCCTCCACCTCACTCGGCTTGGTCTCCATTGGCAGAGCCTTGCCTTTGCTGTCCACCCACAGCGTGAAAGTCACTTTGTAGTCGCCCGACCAAATCCCCTGTTCACCCTGAGGATGCTGGATCGTGAATCTGCCCTGCGCATCAGTCACGCCGAACCCGAAACCGTGCCGATCCGGATTGAATTCCGTCACGTCCGGAAAGAACCCGACTTTGCAGTGTTCCACCAATTTGCCGTTCAGCGACACAGTGCCGGTCACCTGCCGCATCGGCGGCTTACCGCAGCCGACAGCGAGGCTGACGGCCAGTATCAAGTTCCACAGCACAATCCGCGCCCGTCGCCTGCTCCAAAGACTCATGACATCCTTCCTGTTTTCCTGACCTGCACGCCGGGTCCGGCTGATTGTCCTGACCCTCTGTCCGACTCAGGCAGTCTGCGATGAGCCTGCAAATTTTCCGTGAAATCCCCTGTGAGTTCTGCGTGAAAAAATGACGCACGACCAATGAAGCGAGCATGAGTTTTTATTGACATTCGCGCTCGCTGCAGACCACTCACTGGCATGCTGCGGCAATCACGTCAGAATATCCGGCGGGGGTGCCCATATTCGTCCGCCATTCCAGTGGAGTCCTGCCGTGACGTACCTGCAGATTCTTCGACCTGTCCTGCTGCCACTTGCCTTGACCGTGTCCCTGTTGCCGGCGAGTTCGGCCCATGGCCACGACGGCCCAGATCCGCTGATCCACTGGGATTTCAAGCCACAGCAGCTGCAGGGCTCGAAACTCAAAGCACGACTCGGGATGGACATTGAATTATCCGGACCGTTGCGCTGGTCGCAGGATGAATTCGGACACTCGCTCATGCTCACACCACGAACCGCCGGATATGCCCAGCCCACCGGTACGGATACGACACTCCCGACCAGAGCCCTCACGGTCTCTGCCTGGGTCAGTGTGGATGAACCGCTGGACTGGGGCGGCATCATCGGACGCATTCAGGACGATGGAGATCAGGAACTGGGCTGGATGCTGGGATTTGATCGCCACGTTTTCACTCTGACTGTTTCCACCAGTGGGGCCAATGATGGCAACGGGCGACACACCGTTTTGAAGGGCACCACCGCCTGGGCGCCGGGCCGATTCCACCACGTGGTCGCCGTGTTCGATGGCCAGTCCGCTCGGCTCTATGTCGATGGCAAGGAAGAAGCATTCTCCGCGGAACAGTACGGTGAGATTCTTTACCCGGCCGCTCAGCAGATTTCGATCGGCAGCTTTCGGGATGGCAACGAAGATCATCGCATGACCGGACGACTCAGAGATATCCGCATCTTCGACCTCGCTGCCAAATCGGAATGGGTGCGACAGGAATTCGAGCACGGGGTGAAGGTTGCGGCACTGGCGGCCCGACCCGTGGTTTCCGATTCAGGATTCGCCGTGGAACCCTACCTGCAATTCGGTACTCAGACCAGCATGACCATCATGTGGCGAACCACACAGCCCGGATCGACACTTGTGCGTTACGGTGCCACCGCGGCGTGCGAACAGGAACTTGCGGTGGACGGTCAGCATGACATTCACGAGGTGCTGCTGCAGAATCTGGAACCGGAAACGCAGTATTTCTACACGGTGGAAACCACTCTGGCCGATGGCTCGATTGTGGAAAGTCCGACATACACCTTTACAACCGCCGTGCGCGATCAGACTCCCTTTGCGTTCGCTGTGTTTGGTGACACGCAGAAGAACCCAAAGGTCTCCGGGCAACTGGCCACCATGGCATGGGCTCAACGGCCCTCCTTTCTGGTCCACGTCGGTGACCTCGTTGACAAGGGCACGCTGGCGAATCACTGGACCGAACATTTCTTTCCCGGCATGAAGCCCATTGCACAGCGAATCCCATTCTATCCTGTGCTGGGCAACCACGAAGAGAATGCTCAGAATTACTTCGACTACATGGCACTTCCGGCTCCCGAATACCGCTACACCTTTCGTTATGGCAATACCCAGTTCTTCATGATCGATTCCAACCGGGATATTTCACCGGGGTCAGAACAGTTCGAATGGCTGAAGCAGGAATTGCAGCAATCACAGGCCGTGTGGAAAATTGCCTGCCATCACCATCCGCCCTATTCATCTGATGAGGATGACTACGGTAATCTCTGGAAAACCCGCATATCGACTCGCGGTGATCTCCGAGCCCGCCAGCTGGTTGCTCTGTACGAAGAGTTTCAGGTGGATATCGTCTGGAGCGGTCATATTCACAGCTACGAACGGACGTGGCCGATTCATCAGGGACAGGCGGTCGAGCGGCAGGGGACGATCTACATGATCACTGGCGGCGCCGGCGGCAATCTTGAAACCGCCGGCCCCTTCCGCCCCTTCTTTCAGAACAACGTCAAACACGGTCATCACTACTGCATGGTGGCCGTCAATGGCGGCACCATGGAGATCAGAGCGTTTGATCTGGAAGGTCGGCTGTTCGACACCGTCACGCTGAAAAAATCGGCAGCCAAAGTACCACAGCCCGCCCAGCCGTAATCATGGACTCCCGGGCCGACACATCAGGTTGCGCGAGCAGCCTCGCCTCGCAGGAAACAACCCAGCAGGCAGGCTGCCACCAGCCCGACTCCGGACAGCAGCAGCAACAGAATCGACCAGCCGTGAGTTTCCGCGAGGCGGGTCGCCTGCCAGTAAAATGCGGCCGTTGCGCCAAAGCCTGCGGCGTCCAGCAGCGACACCAGCAGGCCGGCACGCGAGCCACCGAACTCCGCAGAAAACACGCTGGCGGGGATGTAATAGCACGGCGACAGACACACTCCAAAAACGAACAACAATGCTGAGGCCACAAGAGCGGCCGTGTTTGTCGCAAGGCCCAGATCGGGCAGGGCCGCAAAGGCGGCCAGGCAGCCAGCAGCAGTCATCAGCAGTGCCGGCAGCACCAGTGCCATGCGGCGACGCCCCAGCAGGTCAAACACCCAGCCACCGATCAGCACGGAAATCAGGCTGCCAAACGGAAACGCAGAAGCCACCCGACTGGCAACACTGGCGGACAGACCAAGCGAGCCTTTGAGAAACAGGGGCATCAGCAACAGTACGTCCCACAGGACCGCCATCCCCATCAGACCGCCACAGATCAGCCAGCAGCGCGGACTGCAGACGAAGCGTTTCAGGGCGAGTGTCAGGGGCTCAGTGGAACCCTGCGGCTCCACCAATCGCGCCCCATCCGCCGGCCGACTGCGAATCAGCAGGGCATAGACGACGGCCAGGGGCACTGCCACTGCAGCCGTCGCCAGTGCCGGCAGTCGCCAGCCGTAAGCGGAAACCAGTGAGCCAATCCCGAAAGTCGCTGCCAAAACTCCGACGCGAGAACTGGTGGAAAGGACTCCCCAGATGCGACCGGCCTGGCCCGGCAGCGCCCATGCGGAGACAAGTTTGGTCATGGCGGGCCAGCCGGCGGCCTGAGCCAGCATGATGACAAACACTGCCGCACGAATCTGGAGCCCATCGCCGGCCAGAGAAAAACCGACCGCTCCAGCCGCTGCCAGCAGCAGCCCCAGCGTCAGCGTGACCCGACCACCCAGCACATCAGCCAGCCAGCCCCAGAGAAATTTGCCAACAAGCCCGCCCAGCGTTCCGGTGCCGATGATCCGGCCCCACGTCCCCAGGCTGATGCCCAGTCGCGGGTCATTGCAGATTTCAGTGGAAGCGATTGCCGGCAGTGTCCGCAGAGCCATGGAAACACCATAGGCCAGGTACAGCAGCGCGAACACCTGCCAGCGACTGACCGACCCTGATGCCGGTAATTCTGCCGGTTTCGCCGACAGCGATGAAACTGATACAGACGGAGCCAGGGATGTCGGCATGGTCAGGTTCCTGCACAAATCCAAAAGAAGTCGATCTGCAATGCGGCCCAAAAAAAAAACAGCACCGTGAGCCTTTCAGGCCCCCAGAGCGCCAGGCTGGTAGCGACGGCAGTGCACACTTGTCTGGTGCAGCAGGCCGCGCAACTGCAACTCAAGAGACGCCAGCAGCGGATCCGTTTCCGCACTTCGATCGCGAGTGGCCGATGCGGCGATTGGTTCGCCCACCTCAATGACGGCACGCCGCGGACCGACACGGGATTCCGTGCCGTTCAGGTGTTCGTTGAACCGTTCGATGGTCTCCAGAATGCGATCAACAGTTGGATTGCTGGCGACGTAATCCGGCGGATACAGGCTCAGTGACTGAGCGAGCTCGGCATGCTTCAGCTGAGCCCAGCGTCTCTCCAGTTCCGCGGCCGGCAACTGACCGTCAATCATGTCCGGCAGGATGGCTCGACGCAGATCGCGGACGCGGGCAATGACTGATCCTGTGCGAGCCGCCTTCAGCCATTGCTCCTCCGCCGGAACCAGCAGGTGGTCAATCAGTCGCTGCAGACGCTGTTCCAGGCCGCCGGTCTGAGCTGCTCCGAGGTATTCGAGTTCTTTCAGAGCCAGCAGGGCGCCTCCCACACGCACGACCCGTTCGGTCAGCGGCAGCCCGCTGAGTGGTTTCCAGGACAAACGCTGCTCGATGCTGCGAAGCAGGGAATCGGCAGTCGACTCAATGTCGCCCTCGAATACATAACGAATAGCCACCGGCACCACAAACACCTGTCGCCCGCTGGATTCCTGCTGGCGACGACAGCGAGCAGCGGCAGTCCGAGCGATAAACGAAACACCTTCCTGCAGGGCATTCAGCGAATCATTTGCCTGACTGAGCGCCCCCTCCGGGAAAATCACCAGCGGCCGGGATGCCGATGAGAGAATTTCCACGGCCTGATCCACCGCGGCTCGATCAATTCCTTCGCGATAAATACTGAATGCGCCCATGCGACGCAGCACGAAGGACTGCAGCCGACTGCCTCGAAACAGGTGCGAACTGGCCATGACGTGGAAGGGCTGCCCAAGTTTCGCGGACAGAGATTGCAGCACCAGTGCATCCGACATTCGACAGTGGTTGGGGGCAATCAACACGCCGTGCCCGGCCTGCTGCAGTGCCCGCAGCTTTTCGACGCAGCCGGTCTCAACACGCTGCACGCCAAAACTGTGACGCAAATGCAGGGGCACAAGACAGGACAGCAGGCGCGGCCAGAGCTTGCCGGTGTGAGGAGGAACGAACTGGTAGCGGGATTCGGTCTGCAGCAACTGGGTCATGGCAATAGGCTCCTGAGCACTGAAGATTTCTGAATAATGACCTCGTGTTGACTCACTGCAACAACCGCACCAAATACACAAAAACGATCGCAAATTATTGTGAATAAATAACTTCGAACACAAGCAAAAAAACCTGACGGGCTCAGGAAAGCAAGAATTGCCCAGACAAAAAACAAAAAACGCACATCAATCCGGGGCATCATTCAAGGAACCTGGACTGGTCGAATGGCGACTTCCAGCAGGCAGCGAGCATCGCAGTTTGAGAAATCTGCGATGGTTCAACCTTGTACAACGTCGCCTTATGCCGAATAATCCAGCGCTCGGACCCTGTTCTGCGACGCAGCCTCCAATCTGCCTGTTCAGAGTAAAGCCCTGAATTGTGTCCTGTTTCAACACAGCCATCCTGCAAGCGATGCGACTGACTGCGGTTCTGGCCGTTGTCTTCAGTGCTGTGTTTGCGCGGCCGCTGCACGAACTGGAGCATTCCGGAACAGCCGTCAGCAGCGCGACTGACAGGCCGACCTGCAGTTGCAGTCACCTGCACGGTCATGGGCATTCTTCCTACCTGCCGAATCCGATGTCGGACGGTGACTCCGGCAGGCAGCCTGAACAGCGTCAGCCAGACGGTTCGCACAGCCATGATTCGTGCAGTATCTGTCTGGCGTTTTGGCTGCAAAGCCCGTTTGGCCCGGTGCAGCATTTCGCAGCTGATCTCATCGTTGAGCGACTTGCTGATGCCGAACTGACATCACAGTGCGGCGTACAGGCTCTGTGCCTGCCGCCCCTGCGTGGCCCACCGGCGGCCTGAATCCGCCTGCTGCGGCCGCCCTCGGGCAGCCCCGCCCACTGCCTCTCCTGCACGCTTGTTTCGACCGGCACCCGTTGCGGTACCCGTCACGTGACAGAGACCTGCACTCAACCATGCGCACATCCGCGCAGCTGCCCCCATAAGGTTCCCCATGCACCGTTCCATTTCCAGCCGCAGTCGTGGCTTTACGCTTATCGAACTGCTCGTCGTCATCGCAATTATCGCCATTTTGGTGGCATTGCTGCTGCCCGCCGTACAACAGGCCCGCGAAGCAGCTCGCAGAACAAGCTGCAAAAACAATCTCAAGCAGATCGGACTGGCACTGCAGAATTACCATGATGTGCACAACACCTTCCCCCCTGGCTGGATAGCCGTCAACGCCTTCGGCTTGCCATCAGCACACGATGGCGGCAGTGGTATTGGCTGGGCTGCCATGATCCTCCCACAGATGGAACAGGACAACACCTGGCGACTGTTCGATCCGCGCACTTCACTCGTGGACCCGCTGAATGCGGCATTTATTCGAGTTCAGATGCCGGCCTATAAATGCCCGTCTGATCCTCAGCCCGAGTACTTTGATTTGGTTGAGGAGGGTGGCACGACAGTTCTGGCAAGAGCTCCCATTGCCAATTACATAGGCAGCTTCGGAACGGAAGAACTGCATGGCTGCGAAAACGACCCCGGTGATGCCCCTGTCACCCGGACGGGACAGTGCCGGGGCGATGGCTACTTCTTCCACAACAGCAAAATGCGGATTGCCGATGTGACCGACGGCGGCAGCAACACATTCATCGTCGGCGAACGCCGCACCAGTCGCCAGCTCGGATGGTACTCCACCTGGCCAGGCATGTTCGCCGAGGCGGAAGAAGCATTTCAGCGAGTTCTGGGAGTCGCCGACCACACTCCAAATGACCCGCACATCCACTTCGACGACTTCAGCAGCAACCACACCGGAGGAGCTCAGTTCTGCCTTGGAGACGGGTCAGTACGATTCATTTCCAACAGCATCAGCGATGTGGTCTACAAAAGCCTGGCAACTGTGGGAGGTGGTGAAATCGTGGGAGAATTCTGAGTCGAGCCGGCTGCAGCGAGGCAGGATGCACCACGGACGCAGCCAGAAAACACCACGGGATCGCGCCCGGCGAACAGTCGGGCGAGCCTCCCCTCTCAGAGATTCGACAGCCAAATAAGACAACAGAGTCTTTTTTGTAGCAGACATGTTGGATTAAACCGTGCCACTAATGCCGCCAGTTCGCGGAGTTCAGCCCGGGAACGCCCCCAAAATGGACCGAATGACCGATTCCACTGCTGCTGCAAACCCGCAGCCAGCAAAGAATTCATGTTTGCGATGAATTCTGACTCACACAGAATTGACTCGCTTTCCGAACAATAGTAAAACGGAACAGACGGACATCAGTTTGTGATCGGGTCGTCGTTTTTACAGGCTGATCTGCCGTTTATCACAGCATTTCTATACGACTTTTGCGGCTCGTGTCTTTTTTCAGGGGTTCTTCATGAAACTCAGCTC
>SXXK01000208.1 GCA_005791255.1 Planctomyces sp. | reverse complement strand
ACATCATCGATACACCGGGACACGTGGACTTCACCGTCGAAGTGGAACGCAGCCTCCGCGTTCTCGATGGCGCCATCCTCGTGCTGTGTGCAGTCGGCGGCGTCCAAAGCCAGTCGCTCACTGTGGACCGCCAGATGCGACGCTACGGCGTGCCACGCATCGCCTTCATCAACAAGATGGACCGCATCGGAGCCAATCCGGAAAAGGTCATCGGGATGATGAAGGACAAGCTCAAATGCAACGCCGTCCCGCTGCAGCTGGCCATGGGACGTGAATCCGCCTTCCAGGGCGTCGTTGACCTCGTCCGCATGGAAGCTGTCTTCTTCGAAGGTGAAAAAGGCGAAGACGTCATCCGACGCCCCATTCCCGCCGAATTCGCAGACGCCGCTGCCAAAGCTCGCCGCGAGATGCTCGAAGAACTGTCCCTGCATGACGATGAACTGATGGGCATCCTGCTCGAAGAACAGGAACCTTCCATCGAACAGCTCCGCGCCATCATTCGTCGCCTCACGCTCGCTCAGGCCATTACTCCCGTGCTGATGGGTACCGCCTACAAGGACAAAGGCGTGCAGGAAGCGCTCGACGCCGTCGTTCGCTACCTCCCGGCTCCGCCGCATCGCGAAAAGTACGCCATTGATAACAGCAAGCCGGCCGGCGAAGATGGGCACCACCCTCGCGTCCTGCTCAGCGACTCCAATGACGCCCCGCTCGTGTGCATGGCCTTCAAAACTGTCGTCGAAAGCTTCGGCCAGCTGACCTACACCCGTATCTACCAGGGCCGCATCATCAAGGGTCAGTCCTACGTCAACGCACGTACCGGCAAGGCAGTCCGCTTCGGTCGACTTGTCCGCATGCACTCCAACGAACGCGAAGACATCGACGGTGCTGAAGCCGGCGACATCATCGCTCTCGTCGGTGTCGACTGCGCCTCCGGTGACACGTTCACCGCCGAAGGACTCAGTGTTTCACTCGAAAACATCTACGTCGCCAACGCGGTCATTCGACTCTCCATCGAGCCGAAAAAACGCGACGACGCAGACAAACTCAGCAAAGCACTCGAACGCTTCCGTCGCGAAGACCCCACCTTCCGAGTCATGACTGACGAAGAAACCGGACAGACACTCATCGCCGGTATGGGACAGCTGCACCTCGAAATCTACGTCGAACGTATTCGCCGCGAATACAAATGCGAATGCGTCGTCGGTGAGCCTCGCGTCGCCTACCGCGAAACGCCGACGAAAGCCGTCGAATTCGACTACAAACACAAAAAGCAGTCCGGTGGCTCCGGTCAGTATGCTCACGTTAAGGGTATCCTCGAACCACTCCCCGAAACCTCCGAAGTCCCCTACGAATTCTCAGACGAAGTTACCGGTGGCCGTATTCCCCGTGAATACATCCCCGCCTGCGACGACGGGTTCGAAGAAGGTCTCAAAAAAGGCCCGCTCGGCGAGTACGAAGTGGTCAACGTCAAGATGCGGCTGCAGGACGGCAGCTACCACGATGTCGACTCCTCCGAAATGGCCTTCAAGATCTGCGCTCTCGGTTGCATGCGTGAAACGCTCCGCAAGGCAGAAGTCGCACTGCAGGAACCGTTCATGAAACTCGAAATCGAAGTGCCTGACGAGTTCCAGGGACAGATCACCGGACACCTGTCCAGCAAACGAGGCCTCGTCACCGGCTCTGAAGTCAACGGCGGTATCTGCGTCATCAATGCCGAAGCCCCGCTGTCCAGCATGTTCGACTACGCCAACGAACTCCGCTCCATGACGCAGGGAAAAGGTACCTTCACCATGGAATTCCTCGCTTACCGTCAGGTCCCTCGCGGGCTGCAGCCCGAAATCCTCGAACGACGACGCAAGGAAAAGGAAGCCAAGGCTGCCATGAAATAGGCCGCCCGATCGCCCTCCCAGTTCACTCGTCCCACGGGAGCTCAGTCGGTTCGGCTGAGCTCCCTTTTTTACGCCCCGATCCGCCGCGACACGAGACAACTCATGCCCGATGATTTCCTCCGCCAGCTCCTGCAAACACCCGGAACATCCGGAGCCGAACAGCAGAGTCAGTCCGTCGTCCGCAACTTCGCCTCGCAGTTCGCCGATCACGTCACAACCGACGTTCACGGCAGTGTGCACGCCGTCGTCAACCCGACCGGTTCACGCACCATCCTCCTCGACGCTCACTGTGACCAAATCGGACTCATCGTTCGACACATCGACAGCTACGGGTTTCTCCGAGTCAATGCGGTCGGCGGCTGGGACATGCAGATCCTGCTGGGCCAGCGCATGCTGGTGCACACAGCCGCTGGTCCGGTACCCGGAGTCATCGCCCGCAAACCCATCCACCTGCTCGACCCCGACGAACGCAAATCCGTTCCCAAAATGAAGGAACTCTGGATCGATATCGGCTCCGCTTCCGAAGCTGAAACACGCTCACTCGTCCGCATCGGCGACTTCGTCACCCCGGAACCCTGCCTTCGCGAACTCCGCAACGGACGAATCTCCGGCGTGGCCATGGATGATCGCACCGGCATCTGGGTCATCATGCAGGCACTCCGACAAATCGCCGCCGCGGCACCGTCCTGCAAAGTTGTCGCAGTCTCTGCAGTGCAGGAAGAAATCGGACTCCGCGGAGCCACCACCAGTGCCTTCGCTGTCGCTCCCGATGTCGCAATCGCCGTCGACGTCACTCACGCCACCGACTGCCCCGGAATTGACCAGAACGAATTCGGGCGAATCGAAATCGGTCGCGGCCCCGTCATCGTCCGCGGTGCCAATGCCAGCCCTGTCGTCTTTGACCTGCTCACCGCTCAGGCTGCCGCCCGCAGTATCCCCTTCCAGATCAATGCCCTCGGATACCCGGCCAGCAATGACGCCGCCGCCATTCAGATCGCCCGCGCCGGCTGCGCTGTCGGACTGGTCACCATACCCAATCGATACATGCACAGCCCGGTGGAACTGGTCGCCGAATCCGACCTGCACCACGCCGCCGACCTGATTGCCGCTTTCTGCCTTGCAATGACACCCGAATTGTCTTTGATACCCTCATAACACCACCACAACACTACCCCAGCAACACTCAAACCCAGCAGGGCGAATCCGCTATGGTCCGGCTCGATCGAATCTATACCGGCGGAGGAGATGCCGGAGAAACCAGTCTCGGAGACGGCTCACGAGTCTCCAAATTGGATCCTCGCATCGCTGCCGGCGGTGCTGTCGACGAAACCAGCTGCTGCCTCGGACTGGCACTGGCAGCCAGCCCACCAGCCAACCTCGCCGAAATCATCAAACCCCTGCAGCAGCTGCTGTTCGATCTCGGCGCCGATCTGTGCGTACCACTCCCCGCACCTGGCCAAAAAGACCTGCTGCCCTCACGTATCTCCCCCGAACACGTTGCACGACTCGAAAAACTCATCGATCACTTCACAGATCAACTCCAGCCACTGTCCAGCTTCATCCTGCCGGGAGGCTCCCAGGCTGCTGCCTTCATCCATCTGGCACGCGCAGTCTGCCGCCGCGCAGAAGTCGACGCACTCCGACTGCACCAGCAGCACCCCCTCAACCCCAGTCTGCTCATCGCACTCAACCGGCTGTCAGACCTGCTGTTCGTCATGGCTCGCGCTGCCAACAGTAACGGACTGAATGATGTCCTGTGGCAGCCGGGAGCAGGACTGCCACCGGCACCGTCAGGAAACCAGTAAACACCGTCAGTCTGTCACAGCCTCACACTGGTCCCCGTTGTCGCCGCTCGATACAGCGCCAGAATGACCTCCACACTGCGACGCCCTTCCCGGCCGTCCACCTGCGGTGCCCTGCCCTCAGCAATCGCCTCCACAAAATCCTGCAGCTGCAACTGATGACCCACGAAGGAAATCGCCTTCGGATCCGCCGCTCCACCGGTCGTCGCCGATCCTCCTCCCAGCCTCGATAACAACTCCGCATCACCCGCCTGCGGCTCAGCAAACTCCCACTTCAAAATCGAATCCTGCTCCACAATCGCTGTCCCGCGACTGCCATGAATCTCCGTCCGCTTCAGCATCCCCGGCCAGGCTGCCGTCGTTGCCTCCATCACCCCCAACGCCCCACTCTGAAACTTCAGACACGCAACACCCACGTCCTCCACCTCAATCCGCTCGTGAGCCAGTGTCCCGGTGTACCCCGCAACCTCCGACACGCCCCCCATCAGCCAGCACAGCAGATCCACGTTGTGAATTGCCTGATTCATGAAGGCACCACCGCCATCCAGTGCCCACGTGCCACGCCAGCCACCGCCGTCGTAGTACTCCTGCGTCCGCCACCACTTCACGTACGTGTCACCCAGCGTCACTCGACCAAAACGCCCGCCCTCCAGAGCCGCTTTCAGTGCCAGATTGGCCGGACTGAATCGTGACGGAAAGATTGTGCACAGTTTCACCCCCGCTTCATCACACGCTCGAATGATGTCATCACATCGCTCCAGTGTAATCTCCAGAGGCTTCTCCACGACCACGTGACGACCAGCTCGCGCCGCCGCCACGGCCGGCTCCCGATGTGCACCACTCGGAGTACAGATCGTCACAATCTGCACCTCCGGATCCGACAGCATCTGCTCCAGTGAATCACAGGCTCGACAGCCATACTCTGCCGCAAATGCCCGACCCTTCTCTGGATT
>SXXK01000207.1 GCA_005791255.1 Planctomyces sp. | reverse complement strand
GCCTGCTATTAGGGCGCATTCAAGGCTTAGACAAGAACGGGCCCTATGAATTAAAGGAAAGCCTGTATTTTGTTACGATTCATCCCCAGGACCACTAGGAATTTGGGGAGGGGGGGGGCCTAGGGTCCCTTAAAGGACCCCTCCAAGATTAGGAGCTGTAAGGAACCATGGGGGCCCGGCCCTGAGATTTTGGTCCTGGGGGGCAGAGGAGGCGGAGTTGCAGCTTTGCTGCTTTTTGGAGGGGAGGAATTAGTTTTCAGTTGTCAGTTTGGGGTGTTCAGCTTCGCGTCTTCACGGCTTCGCGTGAGTCATTGCGCTGCTGAGTGGAGTGGGGCGGTTTGAGTGCGTTTGCGGGGTGGTTCGCCCCCTCACCCCCGACCCCGCTCGCCCGTTCCGGGGGCGAGGGGAGTTGGGACAGGTGCCTGCGTACGCTGATCAGATTTAGCGGCTGATTGTGGCAGCGAGAGCATCTGCTCCGCCAGTGTTCAGTAATGTGACCGGACCACCGGCACCGGCGACCTGCAGCAGCGGGTCGAGTGATGCCGGTGTTTCACCAGCGATATTGGTGCGGAGGGGCAGGCAGAGCGTCAGCAGGCCGGGGAGGTCGCCATACTTGACAGCTCCGGGCAGCAGATTGACGTCGCGGATCTGAGTGATGTCGGCAAAGCGGAAGCCCTGAGTGTCTGCGGCGAGGCTGGCGAGTTTGTCGCGGGCAATGGCGGCAGCACATATGGCGTGTGGTGCAGCTCCGTTCAGTCCAACGAGGTGCACCTGTTCCGGCTTTCGCTCGTGGAAGACTGTCGATGAAATCAGTGTCAGCAGATCGTGAACTCGCTGGCTGAACAATGGATGATTGTAGCCCAGTGTGTAACCGGCAAATTCGCGATTGTTGTTGACTCGTGGATGTTCGGCAATGGGTTTTCCGTCGTCTGTGAAGTCTCCGGTGAGGTACAGATCGACGGCTCCGACGGCGAACCCGTCTGCCACAAGTCGGCGAACGGCTGGCAGCAGGCTGGTGCCGTCCGCGTCGTACAGTCCGCGTTTGCCCTGTCCGTCCGCCCACAGCACGGCCTGGCTGTTCCAGCTGGCAGGCAGCAGCCAGACAGCCGGGAGTTCTTCACCGCGGGAGTTGAGTTTGAGCAGTCCGCGGAACTCTGTATATGAATCCTTGTCGTGTGCCGTCTGGCTTTGTTTTTCGAAGGTGGTGCTGCCGGCAGCGGGCAGTGTGCGTCCGATCATAACCTCCAGAGCTCCGCCCACAACCTCGCGAAACTCGGCCATATCGGCTGCTGACTTTGGCTGCAGTGCTGCAATCTGGTGACGGGACGCGGCATCCAGTCCCCGCAGCATGGCGACTTCGGCCTCTGCCGTTTTGGGTGGCGCCGGGTGGTCGGCGGTAAAGACGGTGGCTTCGTCGCGAGTGAGTGGAACAAATGAGCGTTCTCTGATTTCGCTGATCCCCAGTTGCAGGTGCTGATTGAACCACTGGTACATCATCATGCGGCTGGGCAGGTTGTAGTTGTGCGGAAACTTCCGATATTTGGCCAGCACATTGTCCGGTGCACCCAGCAGTGCGTACAGTTTTTTGAGTTCCGGGAAGCCTTTGGTTTCGATGTCAACGGTCCAGTCATCGGCTCCGGTCATAGCGACGGGGCGTGGAGCGGTGAGTGCAGCGAATTCGATATTGCCCGTATTGACTCGCAGATACGACGCATTTTCACAGGTGCAGCCGCCCTGCATGGCGGTCGACACCATGACGGCGGGGAATGCGGCGGTGACGCGTTCGTCGAGGGCTGTGAGAATGAAGGTCTGAGTGCCGCCACCGCTGGCACCGGTGCAGCCAATCCTGGCGGTGTCGCAGTCCGGACGTGACATGATCCAGTCGAGTGCTCGCAGCGAATTCCAGGTTTGCAGGCCCATGGCATTCAGGCAGCGCAATTCGGCCTGAGCACTGAACAGTCCCCAGTGATCGGGGCTGCTGAGATCAGGTCGCTGTTTGGCGAAGCCGTGGGCCAGTTCCTGTGTCAGCGAGCCACCATCGGCATATCCGAGCATATCGTAGATGAAGACCATGCAGCCCATGCGGGCGAGCTGCACACAGCGCGCCTGCAGCGGATGGCGTCCGCAGACCGGGTCGGTTTCGCCGCCGGAGGCCAGTTCCTGTTCGATGGTCCTGTCGCCGTGGTCGTGAAAGCGGCCGTTGGCCCAGTGCCCGTGGGGGCAGAGCACTGTGGGCAGTTTGCCAGTGGCATTTTTGGGGAGGTACAGGCTGCCTGTGACCAGCAGTCCTGGTGCACTTTCGAAGATTACGCGATCAACAGAGTAATCGTCGCGCTCGACGCGACCGTGGACTGTGGCGTTGATGGCTGGTCGTGCGGGCATGGGCCAGAGTCCCAGTGCCACCTGAATCTGCCGCAGCACGGCCTGTTTCCGCTGATTCCATTCTTCGACGGTGGCCGGGGGTGTGAAGGGGAAGTAGCCGTTGAGGTCTTTGAGTCCCTGCAGGCGTGAATCGGCAGGTTTGGCGTATGGACCTGCGGCACTGATGGTGGTGGCGAACAGGGCCTCCGCAGGCAGCAGCTGACCGGCTGCGACAGCGGCGGACAGTTGCAGGAGGGAGCGACGATTGAGGGTTCCGGGCTTCATGGGAGCGACTTTCCGGGATGGCGGGGAGTGAGGCAGGAAGGCAGGCAGCGAGCAATTGTGTTGGATGCACTGATGAGCGGCAGGATCGCGGGAACTATTTGGCAGCGGGCTGCAGGGACGGGTCCTTTTGAGCATCTGCCTGATAGTACAGTGCGGAGGGAATCAGGATTTGCGGTGCCAGTTCGTCACCGCGGAAGTATTTGTCGATCATGACGACGGTTTCGCTGCCCATGCGTTCGGGGAACTGGATGGGGTCACAGACGATGCGTCCGTCAAGGATGGCCTGTTTGCCTTCGGGGGCTCCGTCGAAGCCGATGATTCTGACAGCATCGGCGCGGCTGGCTTCTTCGAGTGCCACGCGGGCTCCGAGTGCGGACGGATCATTGATGGCGAAGATGGCTGCGAGGTCCGGGTGTGCCTGGATGGCATCGCGAGCAGCAGCGTGACCGGCTTCACGAGCGCCGCGACCATTCAGGATCGTCACGATTTCGATTTTCGCGGCATCCGGTTTGGCGTTGTGAGCATCAACGATTTCACGGAACCCCTTCACTCGCAATTGGCAGGATTCGACATCCGGGTAATCAATGACAGCGACTTTGCCACCGGTTTCTCCGAGCATGCTGACCAGGGCTTCACCGGCCAGTTGTCCGCCCTGCAGGTTGTCTGTGGCGATGTGGCAGACGACGGTGCCATCCGTGCCATCGTATCGGATGTCATTGGTGAAGACCGGAATGCCGGCTTCGTTGGCTTTGCGAATGGCGGTGCCGATGCCTTTGGAGTCGCAGGGGTTGAGCACAATGGCGGAAACGCCCTGAGTGATAAAGTCTTCGACCTGTGCGGTCTGTTTGTTGACATCCTGTTCGCCGTCGACGAGGACAACATCATAGCCCAATTTGGCGGCTTCGGCTGTCATGGCATCAGCGATGATGCGAAAGAAGGGATTGGCGAGTGTGAGTGCGGAGAAGCCAATTTTCTTTTTTGTAGCGGTGGTGGCCGTGCTGCCGGAAGGTCCAGGTGCGGGCACGTCGGCACCGCTGTTTTGAGGCGCACTGCCGGAACTGCAACCGGCGGCGGCGAGGCTGAGGAGTGTCAGGAAATGTCGCCGGCTGGGCATGGTGAGTCCTTCAGGCTGTGGGTGTGTGGAAGACTGTGTGCTTGAGTGTAACGGAAATCGGGAATTCAGGCGAGTTCAGCGGGTGGGGAATGCTGCAAACCCCGGGAATCACGAGGTCCTGAACTGACGAACCTCACAGCTCACGTTTATACTCCGTCTCCCCGACGCTCAGGAACGTGTCGGCGGCGAATGTCAAGAAAAATCCGGCTCTTTGAATTCCGATCCTGGCGAGCTTTCATGAACCTGCTGACTCAGATCAAACAACGATTTGCTCCGGCTTTGGCCGGCCTTGCATCCGACGTACCGGCACTGCTGGACATGATTCGCCCGGCTCAGGATGCAAAATTCGGCGATTTTCAGGCCAATTTTGCAATGCCGCTGGCGAAGCAGCTGGGCCGTTCGCCGCGGGATGTGGCGGCTGAAGTGCTGACTAAGCTGCAGATTGACGACCTGTGCGAGTCTCCTGAAATCGCCGGACCGGGGTTCATTAATCTGCGATTGCGAACGGATGTGCTGGCGGAGCGGCTGTCGCGGATTGCTTTTGACGATCGTCTGGGTGTGCCTGCGACCGAGGCGCCGCGGAATGTCGTGGTGGATTTTTCGTCGCCGAATGTCGCCAAGCCCATGCACGTGGGGCATCTCCGCAGCACGGTGATTGGTGACAGCATTGTTAAAACGCTGCGGTTTGCGGGCCATCGGGTGACCAGTGACAACCATATCGGTGACTGGGGGACTCAGTTCGGGATGATCATCTACGGCTACCGGCATTTCCGGGATGAGTCATCATGGCGGGCCAGTGCGGTGGGTGAGTTGGCGCGGCTGTACAAGCTGGTCAATCAATTGTCGGACTATCATGCAGCGAAGGCGCTGTTGCCAGCACTGGAGAAGAATCTGCTGGAAAGCCGACAGAAGCTGCACGAGATCCAGCAGCAGCCACAGGATGATCGCACGAAGAAGCTGGTTTCCGGGATGAAGAAGGCGCTGGCGGCGGCGGAGGTCGAGCTGCAGTCGGCGCAGGACAAGCTGGCGAAAGTGGAAGGGTCCCCTGCCCTGCTGGCCGCAGCCGCAGCTCACCCCGAGATTGCTCGCCGCGCCCGTGAGGAGACGGCGAAGCTGCACGCCGGTGATCCGGAGAACACCGCACTTTGGACGCAGTTCATGCCTGTGTGTCTGGCAGCGCTGCAGCAGATTTATTCGCGGCTCAATATCCATTTTGATCTGACGCTGGGTGAGAGTCATTTCAATCCGCTGCTGGCAGGAGTAGTGGACAGTCTGCAGCAGCAGGGCCTGGCCACGGTGTCTGAGGGTGCGATGTGCGTGTTCCTTGAAGGGAATGCAGCGCCTTTCATCGTGCGGAAGACTGATGGTGCCTATACGTACGCGACCACGGACCTGGCAACGATTCAGTACCGCCGTGACACGCTGCAGGCGGACGAAGTGCTGTATGTTGTGGACAGTCGGCAGTCGGAGCATTTTCAGCAGCTGTTCGCAACGGCTCGTCGGTGGGGCTGTGAGCAGATGTCATTGAGGCACGTGTCTTTTGGGACAGTGATGGGCAGTGACGGACGTCCGTACAAGACGCGAGCGGGCGACACGGTGGGGCTTGAGAGTCTGTTGGACGAAGCGATTCTGCGAGCGCGGCGGATCGTGGATGAGAATGATGATCGTCGGGAGCAGCCATTGCTGACCGCGGAGGAGCGATCTCGGGTTGCGGAGATTGTGGGACTGGGGGCTGTGAAATATGCGGACCTGCATCACAGCCGAGACAGCGACTACGTGTTTGACTACGACAAAATGCTTGCGACGACCGGTGATACGGCGACGTACATGCAGTACGCGTATGCTCGAGTCTGCGGCATCTTTCGGCGGATGCAGATCAGTCGTCAGTCGCTGCAGGGGCAGCCTGTGGCGATCGAGCTGGCGACGCCTGAAGAGCGTCGGCTGGCCCTGCAACTGCTGATGTTCGGTTACGCGGTGGACAGTGTGCTGAGCGATTATCGTCCGCATCTGCTGACGCAGTGGCTGTTTGAGACAGCGAATGCCTTTAGTCCGTTTTTTGACAGGTGTTCGGTGCAGAATGCGGAGACCGAGTCTTTGCAGCGAAGTCGACTGGTGCTGTGCGATTTGATGGCGCGCGCGATTCGTACGGGTTTGGGACTGCTGGGGATTGACGTGGCGGAAGTTTTGTAGAGTTGTCGGGTGTCGGGTGTGCGGTATTCGGGCTGTTGGCGGGGGGGGATGGCGATGAAGTTTTGGGGTTTGTTGTTTTTGCTGGGCGGGGGTGTGTTGTTTGGGGGCGCTGGCCGGGTTTGGGCGGATGAGTTGGCGGAGCCTGCGGGTGCGGGTGTGCTTCGGGTGGCGACGTTCAACTGCAGTCTGAATCGTGAGGCTGCGGGGCAACTGGAGCGTGATCTGGGGACGGACGGCGATGTGCAGGCGCGGAAAGTTGCGCGGGTGCTGCGTCGTGTTCGTCCCGACATCGTGTTGTTGAATGAGTTTGATTTTTCTGAGCCGGCGTTGGCGGCTGAGGCATTTCTGAAGAATTATCTGTCGTCTGAAGTTTCGTGGGCGCAGGAATCACCCCTGCAGTATGCTCACAGGTGGACCGGGCCTGTGAATACCGGTGTGCCGACCGGGCGGGATCTGGATCACGACGGCAAGTCGAATGGGCCGGGGGATGCCTTTGGTTTCGGGCGATTTCCGGGGCAGTACGGGATGCTGTTGCTGTCGCGGTATCCGATCAGGGTTCAGGACGTGCGAACGTTTCAGAAACTGCTTTGGAAGCAGATGCCGGGTGCCCTGCTGCCGCTGGATCCGGGGACTCAGCGGGGGTGGTATACGGACGAGGATCTGGGTGTGTTTCGGTTATCGTCCAAGAGCCACTGGGACATTCCGGTGGAGGTGAATGGGAGTGTTCTGCATGTGCTGGCCAGCCATCCGACTCCGCCGGCCTTCGACGGTGCTGAGGACCGGAATGGTCGTCGGAATCACGACGAGATTCGGTTGTGGCGGGATTACCTGACGGCGGGTGCAGACGGCTGGATTCGGGATGACCGTGGTGTTGCTGGTGGTTTGTCGGCAGATGCCGAATTTGTGGTGTTGGGGGATTTGAATGCGGACCCGGTTGACGGTGGCAGCGTCGCGGGGGCGATTCAGCAGCTGTTGAATCATCCGCGGGTGCAGTCTGCTCCGGCGCCGGCGAGTGCTGGCGGTGAGCAGGCAGCGGTGCAGCAAAAGGGGATCAATCAGCAGCATCGGGGTTCTGCGTCTGAGGATACGGCTGATTTTTCAGACCGCAGCGTGGGGAATCTGCGAGCCGACTATGTGCTGCCATCGCGGGGTTTGCAGGTGCAGTCTGCGAGAGTGTACTGGCCGGTCGGGGGAGAGGCGGCGGAGCTGGTGGAGTGTTCGGACCACAGGCTGGTGTATGTGGATCTGCTGCTGAATCGCTGACACTGCATCTTTGAGCTGGCCTGCTGTGCAGAGACAAGGTGTGACAGCCAGTTGGCTGCCACACCCTGTGACATTCAGATACTGCGTTCCTGAATCGCGGAAACCGTCAGCTGACGGTTGTTGATTCGGGAGCAGTCCGGGCGGTCGCCTGGCGCGACTTCAGATGCCGGCGACCGATAAGTGCGGCGATGAATCCTGCACCGCACAGAACGAAGGAACCGGGCTCGGGGCAGGGTGAAATCCGGACGTCTTCGCCGTCGACAGACAGCCGGGCGAGGGACGGTGTCCATGGTCCGGTAATTGTTGCCGGAACCAGCATCGAGAGTGTGATATCACCGAAGCAGAAACTGGATGTGGTCAGGTCGAGGCTGCGGTGCGGACTGGGATCCAGCGGCACAATCGTGCCTGGCAGAATCTGGGCATTTCCGGTGCTGCCGGACAGAGTACCTGACCCCAGGACCGGATTGACGAGCAGGTCACCCATAACGTCAGTGAACGTCCAGGAGTAGTCGAGGGTCTGCAATTCACCGCCGCCGATACCACCGGTTCCATTCAGAAAGAAATGGATTGATTCGTCGCCATTGGCGAAGAAGTCGGAGACCTGGAGGAATTGACCGTAGGGGCCGGGTCCGAAGTTGACATCCAGAATCAGTGTGTCGCCGGCATTCAGAGGTGTGGGCGGCAGAATGAGATCGGGGGAGGTCCAGACGTCCTTAGTCAGACCGTTAACGATCTGGCTGGGGTCAAGTGTGATTGTAAAGGAGTGAGTAATGATGCCGGCTTTCAGGGAGCCTGCGTGAAGGGTGAGAAAAAGTGCAGCATGGAGCGCCAGAGCCATTACGGTTTTAATGAGAATGTCCGATTCAGCAACGAGTGGCAGTGAACTGCCGTCTGACAAGTGTGCCGGAAAACGCAGAAACATTCTGCGGTTTGTCCAGTGCGAGTCTGCGGTACGCAGGGGGCTGTGTCAAACTGCTGTGTTGATAAATCCCGTTAAAACAGGCAGTCAGGGAGATTTAATTTGTTCGTAAGTTTTAAAATTTAATTCTTTTAAATACGAAAAGTGCGAATAAGTCCGGTTTGCAACGATTAAAAATTAATTGACTAATTTCGCAGGAAAGGTGGCGGGGTGCTTTTAATGTGATTTTCTATTTTCGCTGACTGCCGGTGAATCTGCTTTTCGTTTTTGCGGCGCCGAACTTTGTGGGGATGGCAGCTCAGTGCCTGGCGGGTGTCTGGCTCGTTTCAGTTTTACGGAAGACATTCTGGCCAAATGTCAGGAACAGTGCGGGTATGACCAACTGATCGTGCATTGTCGATGTCAGCATGCCTCCGAAGACTACCAGTGCTTGGGGGGGGCAGAATTTCCTTACCGGTTTGTCCGGCGCCAAAAAGCAGGGGCGGCAGGCTGATGAAGCTGGTGGCGGCGGTCATCATGACAGGGGCCAGTCATTCGGGGACACACACCGGGGACACAGCATCCTGGTCCGCAGCACAGTAAGGGTGGGCAGCACCGCTGATGCCGTTGGTGGTTGGCGACGGGGACGCACCACTGGGGTGGCACTCTGGAATTCGCACGGCACTGAGCCCGGTCCCCGAACGCTCCGGCGGTAACGATTGCACCAGCAACACCACCACGCCACCGGGCACGCCACCGGGGACACACCACCTGGGCGCCGGGGGGACACGCACCGGAGACACGCATCGGGGACACGCACCGGGGACACGCCGCCGGGGACACACCACCGGGGTGGCACTCTGGAATTCGCACGGCACTGAGCCCGGTCCCCGAACGCTCCGGCGGTAACGATTGCACCAGCAACACCACCACGCCACCGGGCACGCCACCGGGGACACACCACCTGG
>SXXK01000206.1 GCA_005791255.1 Planctomyces sp. | reverse complement strand
CGAACACCATCGCCTGCACGTTGACCGCTGTACCCCAGTCGTGCGGAATGCCGTACTGACGACGGTACACCAGAGCACGGTCGTTCATCCAGCTGCCGAATACGGCACCGATGCAGCCCCACAGCTGTTCCATCGGGTTTTCCGGGAAATCAATGCCCTTGTGCTTTTTGATGACAGCCTTGAATTCGCTGACGATCTGCTTCAGTGCATCAATGGACAGATCCTTCTCGTGGTCCACGCCGGCTTTGTGACGCGCCACTTCCAGAATTTCCTCGAAGTGGTCGGGGTCATTCTTGGTTTCAGGCTTCAGTCCCAGCACGACGTCACCATACATCTGAATCAGACGACGGTAGCTGTCCCACGCAAAATGCTCGTTGCCGGACTGCTTAATCAGCGCCTGCACGACCTTTTCGTTGATCCCGATGTTCAGTACGGTATCCATCATGCCGGGCATTGATTCACGGGAACCCGAGCGACAGCTGAGCAGCAGCGGGTTGGTCGCATCGCCGAACTTCGCGCCCATGATGGCTTCGGCATTGGCGATGGCTGCCACCACCTGAGCCTGCAGCTCGGGCGGGTACTGCTTCTGGTTCGCGTAGAAATAGGTGCAGACTTCCGTGGTGATCGTGAAACCTGCCGGTACCGGCAGCCCAATGCGGCTCATTTCCGCCAGATTTGCACCCTTGCCGCCCAGCAGCGGCTTCTGAGTGGCGTCACCCTCTGCGCGCCCATCACCAAACGTGTACACGTACTTCATTGAAGGAACCTTGTGAAGAAAACAGGCCACAGGAAAGGCCGCATCAGCCTGCGCGCGGACTGCGCGCACAATCAACGGCTGCCGCCAGCGGCAGAAATTGCAACCGCCACAGTATCAGCGCGGGATTGAAACTGCAAGCTGTCTCAGGTTTGGGTGCCGGACGCAGCAAAAGACGCGAATTTCGCCCCGCAAAACGGGCACACCGCAGCTCGCCATCACCACCCCGTGCCCTTCCGGCAGCACATGCCATTCCACGAAATTGCAATTCCCGGCCGAGAATACTCGCCGCCGCACGTTATCATCAACTGCAGCAGACACTACTTCCCCCGGCCTGTCCCGCAGTCGCCCATTCAGGAGCCACTCACGTGTCAACCGGATCTGACAGCGACGAAACAGGCTTTCAACTGCTGGGACTGCCGGCCGAAGACGACGAATCCGGACAGCGGGCCCGAGCTCCCTTCGAAATGCTGGTCTCGCAGTTCGTCGAAGAGCTGCGGCGGGGAGGACGCCCATCCATCGAACTGTACGCCCGTCGTTTCCCGCCCCACGCCGAAAGAATTCGCGAAGTCTTTCCGGTGCTGGCCATGCTGGAACGAGCACGGCTGGATCGGGAATCCCGGTCCATTCGCCGCAATATGCCCGGCAGCTTCCCTTTTACCAGGCTGGGGCATTTCGAACTGCTGCAGGAAATTGGACGCGGCGGAATGGGGGTGGTCTTCCGTGCAAAGGACCAGACCAGCGGCCACCTCGTGGCCCTCAAAATTCTGCCCTGGCGGGCTGCGGTCGTCCCCGAGTGGGTGGCCAGGTTTGAGTCCGAGGCACGGACGGCCGGCGAAATGCGGCACCCCGGAATTGTTCCCGTCTACAAATACGGTCAGGAAGACGGCTACAGCTATATCGCCATGCAGCTCATCCCCGGAGTCGGGCTGGACCGCGTGATCCAAACACTCGGTCATCAGGGCCGGATCAGTCTCCGGGATCTCGTGGAGAACGCCGGGCTGGCTCCGGTTGAGCCCGCCGCGACGGCAGGCCGGCCCGGATCCGAAGATTCGCAGCTGGGGACAGATTCCTGGGCAGCGTTCACCAGCATCGCCCTGCAGGCTGCTCAGGCCCTGCGAGGTGCTCATCAGGCAGGAGTCTGTCACAATGACATCAAGCCGGCAAATCTGCTGCTGGGCGTCGGGTGCCAGGTCTGGGTCACGGATTTCGGCCTCTCCGGGCACCTCGCCGGACGTGGCGAACGAGCGAAGGAGCCGGCCAGGGCTGCTGAGGAGCAGGAAGGGGGCGGGACCCTGAAATACATGGCACCGGAGCGATTTATCGGCCACACATCAGCGTCGGCAGACTGTTACTCGCTCGGTGCCACCCTCTACGAACTCAGCCTGCAATGCTCGCCGTTCGCCCACGACGATCGTCAGCAGTTGCGGGAGCAGATTCTGAAGCAGCCTCCTCTGCGGCCGCGCGAGCTGTGTCCGGAGTTTCCGGTGGCGCTGGAGACAATCATTCTGAACTGCCTGCAGAAGCGTCCCGAGGATCGATATGAATCGGCGGATGCCCTGATCGCTGACCTGCTGCGACTGGATCGTGGCCTGCGGATCCGCAGTACCCGCCGCAACATCGTGCGGCGCATCTTTGGTGGCTGAGGCCGGCGATTGGTCGAGCCGGGGTGGCAAGGTTTTTGCCGTATCTGCCTCGGTGAATATTCGGACCCCGGGGGTTTGCGCCGGGGAATCGCCTGATCGGCAGTGTTAACAGTCCGTGCCTCGGCAGGAATCACCGGCGGCGTGCAGGAAAACAGCATACGGGGAGTCTCAACGAGTTTTGAACCAAATGTTAAAACAAATTGTAAACACAAAACTCGTTAGGTGTTTTTATTGCCGACCAGTCTGTCCTGTAATCTCTGGTGGTTTTGCGGGTTATGAGACATGGCTGGTTTCGGTGCTGCCGGGATGAACGGTGAAATCGTTTTCTCCTTGCTGTTCCGCGTGGCTTTTCATCATCGCAGGTTGTTTTTTCGCAGCAGCCACAAAAAGCCTGGTCGCGGTACACGCCTTGCCCTTGTTGTCATGAGGTGAGCGGCATGCTGATGTGCGCCGGGCTCTCGGGCATCGGTGTCGGCAACGTGGGCGGGCCGCCTCGTGTGACTTTACTGGTCGTGATTCTGAAGCGATCTTTTGGGGGGCGAGGCTATGTGGTCTTATGGTCACGGGTTCGGGCTGCGCGCATGGCGCAGTCACGGGGTGAAAGCGTTTCTTTTAGTGGGTGCACTGGCTGGCTGTACTGCGATGGTATCGGCACAGCAACCGGTGGCAGCAGTCCCTGTGGTTCAGGCGCCGCCGCTGGTGGCGGACGGTGAGTTTGCAGCAGCGGGGTTTGCCCCGGGTGAGTACCTGGTGCGTGCCGGGCAAAGTATTGGTCCGTGGAACGTCGACCTGGGGAATGTGGGTCTGCACGTCGGGCAGGTGGCTGTACCCGGTCCCGGGGTGAATGTCGTGGATCTGAACGGCAACCGCGGGGGCTCGTTGTTTCAGACCCTGCGGCTGCAGCGAGGCACGACCTACACTCTGCGATTTCTGCTGACCGGCAACTGGCGGACCAACCCCACGACGCCGCGTCGCGTGGCTGTGCTGTTTGGCCTGCAGCGGCAGGTGTTCGAAGTTCAGCCACCGGCGGACTGGTCATTCGAAAATCCGCAGTGGCAGGTGATCGAAACCACGTTTACTCCCAGCGCCAATGCTGTCGGGCTGCGGTTTTCGTCTGAAAACCCCGGTGTGCCTGACGGGGCGATGATTACGGACGTTGAGGTTCTGCCGCCGCCCGTGGCTCCCGGGCCGCTGGATGCGGAACCCATTCCGCTGCCGCCGGATCTGGACGATTACGTGATGGATCGGCAGAAAGCTGTCCTGCTCGGGAAAGCCCTGTTCTGGGATATGCAGGTGGGTTCAGACGGCCGCACGGCCTGTGCGACCTGCCACTGGCATGCCGGTGCTGACATTCGCACAAAGCACACGCTGAGCCCCGGCGCTCCGGGCAGTCAGTTCGGTCATCAGACGGACCTCGGTGCTGCTCTGACAGCCAAAGCTCTTGCCGGATTTCGCGGCGTGGATGCTCAGATGCGTCCCGAAGATTATCCGTTCCACCGATTCGCGAATCCGCTGATTCCGGGGGATGAGCCGGGCTTTGTGAACCGCGGAAATCCCGTGATTTTTGACACGCTCGAAGTGCATGGCTCTGCCGGAATTCGAAAAGCGAAGTTCAAGGGCATCATCCCAGGCAGTGCCGTTGATGAGATCCTCGTGGGTGCCGATGATGACGAGATTTTCAACATTGATGGAGCAAATGTGCGGCAGGTGACTGGCCGTAATGCTCCGACATCGATCAATGCGGTCTTCTTCGATCGAACCTTCTGGGACGGCAGAGCCAACAATTACTTTAACGGGGTGAATCCATTTGGTGACCTTGATCCCGATGCTCGCGTGCTGAAGGTCGACGCCAGCGGTCGCCTGCAGCGGGTGCGAATTCTGCTGCGGAATGCCTCACTGGCTTCTCAGGCAGTAGGCCCGGTCAACAGTTCTGTCGAGATGTCCTGGATTGCTCGCGAGTTCCCGGATGTGGCTCGCAAGCTGTTTTCCCTGCGACCACTGGCCCTGCAGCAGGTGGACAGCACAGACAGCGTGTTTGGTCTGTGGGTGGATTCCAGTGGTCGTGGTCTCGACGCTGAGAAGGCCGGCTATGCACGACTGGTCCGTGAAGCGTTTCGACCTGAGTGGTGGTCTTCGCAGGAAATTACGTCCGGCGGCTACACTCAGATGGAAGCCAACTTTTCCCTGTTCTGGGGCTTGTCGCTGATGCTGTATCAGTCGACTCTGGTCTCTGACCAGGCTCCTTATGATCAGTTTGCAAAGGGTGACCTGAACGCGTTGACACCCAAGGCCAAAGAAGGTCTGCGGATCTTCCTGAATGAGGGCAAGTGCATCAATTGCCACGGCGGTCCGCAGTTTGCGGGAGCACTTGTGAACGAAGTGCGTGGTGCCGCAGGTGAGGGTCTGATTGAATTCATGCCAATGGCTGTCGGTGCTGCCTTCTACGATGGTGGATTCTACAACATCGGCGTGCGGCCCACGGCAGAGGATATCGGTGTGGGGGCCCGCCATCCGAAGTTCGGACCGCTGTCGTACAGCCGTCAGGAACAGCAGGGACGCAATCCGGACGAACGAGTGATCGTGAGGCCCCGTGATCGTGTGGCTGTGGATGGTGCTTTCAAGTCGTCCACCCTGCGAAATATCGAGCTGACGGGACCCTACATGCACAACGGTGGCATGAAGTCACTGGAGGAGGTCGTGCAGTTCTATACTCGCGGTGCCGACTTTGAGCGGACCAATCGGCGAGATCTGGATCCCGATGTTGGCGGGATTCCTGAATTGCAGGGTAACCCGGAGAAGATTTCGGCGGTTGTCGAATTCATGCTGCATCTCACGGACCCGCGGGTCAAATATCGCAAGGCTCCGTTCGATCATCCCGAATTGGTACTGCCACAGGGTGTTTCGGGAGTCGTGGATGGATTTGCTCGCGACATTCTGTACCTGCTGCCGGCGGTGGGTCGGGATGGCGGAGCCCCGTTCGGAACCTTCGAGGATGCTCTGAAGTACGGTTTCCCGCTGGAACGCCTGAATCAGACGCAGATGATCGCTCCGGAATCCACTGGCCGACGCATGCAGCCGGTCGCCGGTGAGCCTGTTATTGACGTCGGGGTCCCTCCGGGCGACGTAAAACCGCCAGTCGTCATTGATCCCGCTGCCGAGCCGGTTGCCGCAGATCCTGCGGTGGTGGACCCGGCTGCCGCGGATCCAGTTGCAGTGGATCCGGCTGTTGTGGATCCGGCTGTTGTGGAGCCCGTCGCCGCGGATCCGGTTGTGGCTGAGCCACTGCCGCCAAAGCTGCCTGCTGGTGTCTGAGCGGCTGACGATGCGAAGGATTCTTTTGGGGAGGCTGACACGCTCAGCCTCCCCTTTTGCATTTCCCCCCGGAACTCGCCCCTGAAAACTCAGATAGTCTTGCTTTTCTGAGGGTTGGCGGTGGAGAATAACGGGCAGCGGTCGGCGGATGCGCCGGCAGGTCTGCAGCGTGCTGGAAATAGGGGCAGGCGATGGTCGGACTCGGGTTGCAGCAGAAGCTGTCGGTAGTGGTGTCCCGGCTGGCAAAGGTGCGGGTCCTGCGGCATCAGACTCGGGTCTGGCTGCTGCTGCTGATACCTGCCGCAGTGCTGGTGCTGTTGTTGCCCCTGCGGGCCGATTCTTTTCGTCCTGAAATTCCGGTGCTGCTCGGCACAACGCTGCTCGGCATTCTGATTGCCAGGCTGATGGTTCGGCAGCCCTCTCTGGCCGAAGCAGCTCGACTTGTTGAGCAGCGTGACAATGGGCTGCAGGACGTTGTGCTGACCGCTGTGCAGGTGCTGTCCCAGTATCCACCGCCCCGGACCGTGCTGGCACAGATGACTGTTCAGGATGCGGATGATCTGGTGCGACAGCGTGACTGGTCAAAGGTGGTCCCTGCCGGGCAGATCCTGAAATGGTCAGTGCTCAGTCTGCTGTCCTTTCTGTTACTGGTATCCAGTGTCACAGCCGCCAGTCACTACGGTCGTCGTCTGCTGCCCGCGAAACCGCATGCGGATGCCGATCGGGGCACCACGGAAAAGGCAGCTCAGGCTGTACAGGAGCTGGTGGTGGAGCCCGGCGATACGGAGCTTGAGCAGGGTGCGGCGCTGACAGTGGTGGCGCGTTTTCCCGGTCCCGCACCGGAAAAAGTGGTGCTGGAATTTGCCGGTGTGGATGCAGCTGCCCGCCAGGTCTCTATGAGTGAGACTGTTGATGCCGGTGTGTTTGCGGCTCGGCTGGAAGAAGTCGCCGTCAGTGGCGTTTATCGAGTGCTTTATCAGCAGCAGCTGGCTGCGCAAGGTCAGCCGCAACGCTCTCGGGATTTTCAGGTGACGACATTTGTTCGTCCCAAACTGGAACAAATTAACGCTGAAGTGACTCCGCCGACGTGGTCCGGGCGGGATGCAGAAACCATCGAAGATGTCGTCCGCCTCACGGTAACTGAAGGGTCTCAGGTGCGCCTGCTGCTGCGCCTGAATAAGCCTGTGGTACAGGCTGAATTGCGACCGGCCAGCGGCCCGGCGATTCCTCTGACGGCCATTGCTGCCGACGGTCTGATCGTTCAGACACAACTGGTTGCCACTGCCAGCGCTGCATGGACTGTGCATCTTCAGGATGCCCAGGGGCGGACTCCCGCAGATCAGCAGCAGTTCTCCATCCGGGTTGTGGCCAACAAACCGGCTGTGATCAAGCCAGCATTCCCGGGGCGTGACGTGAATGTGTCACCGCTGCAGGAGTTTGTTGTGGAAGGCAAGGCCACAGACGACTTTGGGCTGGTCAATTACGGTCTGGAGTATTCACTGGCTGGGGGAGAAAGTCGCGAAATTTCGCTGTTTCAGACGTCCCCTGATGGCTCGCCGGTCACAACTGCTCAGTTGCAGCAGCTGATCGATCTGGAGTCCCTGTCAGCTGCTCCGGATGATATGGTGACGTACACCTTCTGGGCTGAGGATCGTGCGGCGGACGGATCGGTACGGCGGGTCTGGAGCGACCTGTTGTTTGCCGAGGTGCGGCGGTTCGAAGAGATCTTCCGTGAAGACCAGCAGGGGGGGCAGCAGTCAGGCGGACAGCCGGGGCAGCAGCCCGGTCAGGGGCAGCAGGGCCAGCAGGGCAGCCAGGTGGATTCGGCACTCGACCTTCAGAAACAGATCATTTCAGCGACGTGGAATCTGCAGCGGCAACTGCCGCTGCTGCAATCGGCAGGGACGCTGCAGCAGGATGTTGAGACCGTGGCACAGTCTCAGCGGCAGGCGATTGAAGTGCTGCAGCAGTCGTTGTCTCAGGGACCGCAGGAGCCTCAGATTGCGGCACTGGCCGAACAGGCTGTCCGGGAAATGACCGCTGCAGCAGAACAACTGACAAAAGCTGCGACCGATGCATCCGGCCAGCAGTTGTCGCAGGCACTCCCGCTGGAAAAGAAAGTCACTCAGACACTGCTGCGCATGCGCGCCGCAGAATTTCAGGTCCGACAGCAACAGCAGCAGCAACAGGGACAACAACAGCAGCAGGGCCAGCAGAATTCCGCGTCGCAGCAGCAGTTGCAGCAACTGGAGCTGGATAACGAACGCAACCGCTACGAGTCTCAGCAGCAGCCAGGACAGCAGCAGGACGATCAGCAGCAGACTGAGCAGCAGCGAGAGCAACTGCAGGTGCTCAATCGGCTGAAAGAACTGGCTCAGCGACAGCAGATGGTGAACGAACGCCTGAAACAACTCGAAAGTGAGCTCCGAACGGCAAAGACGGAAGCTGAGCGCGAAGAAATTGAACGTGAGCTCAAACGGCTGCGTGATGAACAGAGGGAGATGCTTCGTGACGCTGATGAACTTGCGGAACGCATGCAGCAGTCTCCGGAAGCACAGGAACAGCCTCAGCAGCAAATGCAGCAGCAGATGCAGGAAGCACGCAGCAATATGCAAAGGGCGACCAGTGCCATGGACGAAGGCAGACTGGCTGAGGCGATTGCCGAAGGTACCAGAGCCGAACGTCAGTTTGATGAATTGAAAGAAGAATTCCGCAATCAGACGTCGTCTCGCTTCGACGAAGCGGTACGTGATCTGCGGGATCAGGCGCGGGAATTGACGGAAAAGCAACAGCAGCTGGCTCAGCAGTTGTCCGGCCGGAATCCTCAGCCGGACCAGCCCGCGGATCCTGCGGATTCCCCGAAACGCTCTGCCGAGGTCGGTGGTGATTCAGATCCGCCCAGTACAGCCCAGCGACCATCCCTGCGATCCGAGCGGAATCGTGAGCAGGTTGAACAGACCGTGAAGGAACAGCGCGATCGACTGAACCGTGTGCTGGACCAGTCAAAACAACTGATTGAACAGGCCGAGCAGACCGAGCCGCTGCTGTCGGATCGATTGTATGAAACCCTTCGTGATGTGAAGGATCTGAAACCGGAGGAGGCTCTTGAGGCGGCCGAAATGCTGGCCGAGCGAGGTCTCTGGCCACAGACTCAGGAGGCCGAACAAATTGCTCGCAAAGGCCTTGATCGGCTGCGTGAGGGGATTGAGAACGCGGCAGATTCGGTGCTGGGAAGTGAGGCAGAATCGCTGCGGAGGGCGCAGGCTGAGCTGCAGCGGGCGTCCGAGCAGCTGTCGGACGAATTACGGGCGGCTCAGGGTCAGCAGCCGGGCGAGGGTCAGCAGCCGGGTGAAGGTCAGCAGCCGGGCGAGGGTCAGCAGCCGGGTGAAGGTCAGCAGCCGGGCGAGGGTCAGCAGCCGGGT
>SXXK01000205.1 GCA_005791255.1 Planctomyces sp. | reverse complement strand
CGAACTGCGATTTGGTTCCTGCCGGATCCAAGCGACTGCGTAACGTCGAGGCTGACGGTGGCAGCATAGGGCCCCACCACACAGACGGGCCTGTCATTGATCAGGACTGCTGCGGTGCAGAAGTCAGCAGCGATCTTCAACCGGGCAGATGCCGGGGCGGACGCCAGCAGCATGTCCTGCTGCATCTGCCGAGCCCCGGCGTTTTCGGATTCCACCCAAACCCACGTGGGGGACTGCACAGCCGTGTTTGCCGCGCTGTCCGTTGCCGGCTGAGCGGCCAGCGGAGCGGTACCTGTTGTCAGGGCCAGCAGCAGGGTCATGAGACTGGTCAGGCCGGGAGGACAGTGATGGGCGATTGTGAGCATAGGATCAGGCTTTGAACAGGTGTTCCAGCGACGGCCGGCACAATGGCGAATGGCCCAGGAATCTGGTAAGGGTACCACTTCTGCCGAATTCTTCCCACACTCAATCCCTCCAGGAAAACCCCATGCGATGCTTTTTTCGCCTGTGTGTCACGGCGGCAATGCTGTTGACCGTGCTGCTGCCAACCCGGCCTCTGTCGGCACAGCAGCCCCCCGTGGATGCTCAGGTGGCTGCTGCGGAAAACGCACTGCGAGTGCTGCAGGGAGCGGCGTGGCAGGCTCTGTTTAACGGTCGGGACCTGACTGGCTGGACAGGTGACGTCAAGGGGTATGATGCCGAGAACGGAGTCCTTGTCTGTAACAAGGGCGGCAAAAACCTGTACACCGAGAAGCAGTACAGTGACTTTGCACTGCAGTTTGATTTTCGGCTGGAAGAGAGCGGGAACAATGGAATTGGCATTCGCGTGCCCATGAACGGCCATCCGTCTCAGGACGGGATGGAGATTCAGATTCTGGATCACGACGGCAGGCTGTACAACGGCGAAGCGGTGATGGCGAATGGCGAAAAAAAGCAGCTGTCATGGCTGAAGCCGTGGCAGTATCACGGCTCGGTGTACGGCCTGGTACCGGCTCGTACCGGCTATCTGAAACCTGTGGGCGAATGGAATACTCAGACGATCATCGTGATTGAGGACCACATCATGGTGATCCTGAACGGGGCGTTGATTGTGGATGCGTTTATTGAGGACCTGCCGCCGCTGGACGGCAGTGCGCATCCGGGGCGAAAGAATCGGACTGGGCATTTGGTTCTCGCGGGGCATGACGACCGGGTTGAGTTTCGCAACCTGCAGGTGGCGGATTATTCCCCATCGCCGACGAAGCCTGCCAGCAGCGAACTGAATTCAGCGCCGGCTGGTTTCGCGGCGATCTTCAATGGGACGGGTCTGGAAGGCTGGAAGGGGCTGGCACATGAAAATGCGAACGAGCGTCGCAGGCTTCAGGGAGATGCCCTCCAGGTGGCTCAGGCGAAGGCGGACGAGCAGATGCGGGCGCACTGGAGCGTGGCTGACGGCGTGCTGACGTATGATGGTAAGGGTCAGAGTCTGTGCACGGCGCAGAACTACGGTGATTTCGAACTGTATGTGGACTGGAAGATCCCGGCGGGCGCGGATTCCGGGATCTATCTGCGAGGAACACCGCAGATTCAGATCTGGGATCCCTGGGATCCTCGCAACAAACCGGGTGCTGCGGATCCGGCGAATTCGCTGGAGTGGGTCGCGCAGTATTCGAATGGGCGGAATCTGGGATCGGGCGGTTTGTGGAACAACCGTCGCTGGCGAAATGCACCGACGCAGCTGGCGGACCGCAAACCTGGCGAGTGGAACACGTTTTTGATTCGGATGGTGGGAGACAAGGTCACGATCTGGCTGAACGACAAACTGGTAGTGGATCGCGTCCGCCTCGAAAATTACTGGGACCGGGATGGTATTGAGCCTTTGCCGCGAGCGGACCAGATTGAACTGCAGCATCACGGCAGCGAATTGTATTTCCGGAATCTGTTTGTGCGTGAACTGCCGTGGTAATGGCTGCTGTGAGCGAGTGCAGCAACGGATGGGCGCGGATCAGGGGCGTTTTTTTAAGCCACGGAGGAGCGCGGATCAGGGGCGTTTTTTGAGCCACGGATGAACACGGATTTGCACGGATGAATTGCAGCCGTCGCTGGTGTTCTCTGCTCTCAACCTTCTCTGGCCTCGTCTCCATGGCAGGGAGGCCATCAGGCCCCTCACCCCCTAAAAGCCCGAGTGTGCAGCCACGGAGGAGCCCGCAGCAGGGGCGATCTTTCTGATCATCACAGCGCACTCAAATGTCGCTACAGGCCGCAACGGCCAGGACCGGGACGGCTGCTGAGCAATGGTCAGGCCCCGGATACAGCAGTCGCGATCGAAGAACGCGGGGTGCAGTGTTGCAAATGCGGCGGATTGCGTTGCCTCTTCGCTGACGCTGCGGGCTTCTGACTGCGGCGGTGCCGCTTCAGGCCTGTCCGGCCTTCCCGATCCCGGGGCGATCGCATAGGCTGCCGCTGTGGTCATTTTCCGGGAGGGGAGGGGACTGAAATGGGTCTGCTGCGGTTCTGTTGGATGTGGTTGCTGACCGCGGTCGTGCTGCAGGCGGCCGACCATCCGAACATTGTGCTGATTCTGGCGGACGATTTTGGTTACGGTGACGCCACGTGTTACAATTCCCGCGGCAGGGTGGCGACGCCGCATATCGATCGTCTGGCACGGCAGGGGCTGCGGTTCACGGACGCGCACAGTCCCGCCACCGTGTGTACTCCGACTCGCTACGGTTTGCTCACCGGTCAGATGCCGTTTCGCATTCCACGCGGGGGTACGGTGTTCAGCGGTGCCGGAGGCCCGTCGTTGATTGCGTCCGGAAAACCAACTGTGGCCAGCCTGCTGAAACAGCAGGGGTATGCCACTTGGGCGGTGGGTAAGTGGCATTTGGGGCTGACGTTCCGCGATGCGGCGGGGCAGGCGATTCACGACGGTCGCCCGGAGGCGATACAGCGGATTGATTTTACCAGGCCTGTTGAGGGCGGACCGCTGGAACACGGATTTGATCAGTTCTTCGGAACAGCCTGCTGTCCCACGACGGACTGGCTGTATGCCTTCATCGACGGCGATCGAATTCCTGTGCCGCCAACGATGCCTTTGGATAAGTCCGGTCTGCCAAAGCATCCCTATGCGAATGACTGTCGAGGCGGATTCATCGCCACGGATTTTCCCATGCAGTCGGTGGATCAGGTGTTTCTGGAGCGCAGTCGGCAACTGATCGAGCAGCATCTGGATGAGCAGCCGGAGCAGCCGTTTTTCCTCTACCATGCGACTCAGGCCGTGCACCTGCCATCATTTGCCAGCAGCCGATTTCAGGGGCAGTCCGGTGCAGGGCCTCACGGGGATTTTTTGCTGGAGCTGGATGACCTGGTCGGTCAGCTGACGGAGCTGCTGCAGCGGCGGGGTGTACTGGACAGGACGCTGTTCATCTTTACCAGTGACAACGGTCCCGAGGTGGACGCGGTGGTGAATATGCGGGCGGATCATGATCACGACGGGGCAGCTCCGTGGCGTGGAGTGAAGCGGGATAACTGGGAGGGTGGTCATCGGGTGCCGCTGCTGGTGCGCTGGCCGGGTGTGGTAGCTGCGGGCGGGGTTACGGACCAACTTGTCAGCCTGACCGATGTGATGGCAACAGTCGCCGACATTGCGGGAGTGCCATTGCCAGAGGGCAGTGGGGAGGACAGTGTGAGTCTGCTGCCGGTGCTGCGTGGTGAGGCTGCTGGTCCTGTGCGTCCCTGGCTTGTGACTCAGGCCTTCCGCGGTCGTCAGACACTGGCGATCCGTCGGGGCCGGTGGAAGTATCTGGCACACGAGGGATCGGGCGGCAACAATTATCAGCAGGGGCGATTGCAGCAGTATTCGCTGCCGGAACGGTTGTCGGGTGCGACGGACCAGTTGTATGACCTGGAAACTGATCCGGGCGAGACCACGAATCTGGCGAACGAGCGGCGGGAAATTGCTGATGAGCTGCGGGAGTTGTTGCAGCAGGTGCAGGGGTCTGGCCACTGATGACCGCGAGTGCCAGGGCAGTTCATTTGCCACGGATGAACACGGATGAACACGGATTTGCACAGATGAATCGCAGCCGTCGCTGGTGTTCTCTGCTCTCAACTTTCTCTGGTCTCCTTTCTATGGCAGGGAGGCCATGCCCCCTCACCCCCGACCCCTCTCCCCCGTTCCGGGGGCGAGGGGAGGATTGTGTGTTTCTGCACACTGAGGAAACCGCGCATGGCACCCCTCGCCCCTGAAAGGCGAGAGGGGTCGGGG
>SXXK01000021.1 GCA_005791255.1 Planctomyces sp. | reverse complement strand
GCAGGTTGTCTTCCAGGACATACAGTGTGCCATCATGATGTCGGACGAGGTCTGTGCCGGTGACGTGCGTCCAGACACCACCGGGCGGTCTGAAGCCCTGACATTCGGGGCGATACGTTTTGGCGGTGCGGATCAACGCTTCGGGAACGACTCCGTCGCGCAGAATTCTTCCGTCGTTGTAAACATCATCAAGGAACAGATTCAGCGCCTTGATTCGCTGCTTCAGTCCGGACTCAATCTGCTGCCATTCGTGAGCAGGGATCGGTCGGGGCACAACGTCAAAGGGCCAGATCTTCTCTGTCCCGGCATCATGGCCATACACGGCGAAAGTGATGCCTTTCTCGAGCAGTTCTTCCTCAGCCAGTTTCTGTCTTTCGGCCAGCACATCGGCTGACAGTGCAGCCAGACATTCAGACAGTGCCGAGTGTCTCGGTACGCCGGACTGAGTCAAAAGTTCATCGTAGTTGGGCGCAGTCTGAGTCACGCTGACGGCCTCGTTGCCTGAGTTGTGAATTGGCTTGTGCCCAGTGATTGCTGATATTTCAGACAAGGTGCCTGAATTGCGTGCAGGGTTGGTTCATGCAATCGCCAGCATTCTGAGCAGCCAACAGATTCCATGGGTCTCGATAGCAATAATTGTGCCGGCTGTTTGCTGATTTCACAGGCGGCAGTTCGACTGTAGCAGGAATTCTCAGCGTTCGGCAGGATCGATTCTCATGTAACACAGTCGACGACGATCGCCGGTCTGATAGAGTCGTTCGAGCATGTGAGCGACTGACGGCTGATAGTCGATTCGCCGATCTTTTCGGCCTTCGACGATGCGGATGGGCCTGGCCGGGTCAAGATCCGGCAGCTCCGGACTGATAAATAGTGTGACGTCTGCGGGAGCAGATTCAATGCGAATAACATTTGCTGAAGACACTCGCGTGTCCAGCGTGGCGGGGCGGAGTTCATCTCTGTCAGCCTGCGACGGAGCGTCGAGCTGGGTGAATTGTGCCGGCAGGCCACTCAGCTCAACCCAACCCCAGTCCGTGTCAGTGGATCGCAGCAGCCTGGCATGCAGGCGTTTGGGCCAGGACTGGCGTCGGTAAAGCTGAAACCAGCGGAATACATCATCTGCCTCTTCGGCCCACGCTTCGGCTCCGCGCTCGGGATATTTAATGAATGTGGTATCGAACCACACCTGGATGTCTTCACCGCGTCGGAACAGTTTGGCTGCCAGTTGCCCCATTTTTTCAAACCACAGTGGGTGTGAGTCGCCGATGACGATGTACCAGGGTTTTTCAATGGCGTTTGATGCTGTCCACTGCAGGTGTCGACGTCCGGTGGAGCTGAGAGCGGCGACTGCAGTAAATTCCTGAGCATGTGAGGCCATGAGGTCCATCGCCGCTTCGCCGCCCACTCCGTGCCCGGCCAGATAGATTCGTTCGTCATCGATTCGCAGACCGAATCGGATTGTGCGGAGGAGATTGAGTACCTGGCGGTGCTCAGCCGCTGAAGCCGTCCAGCCGGATTCCCCGTCTTCCTTGTTGACGAGCGGCATGACGACAATGAAGCCATGTTTTTCGGCCTGCGGCTGCCACCAGCGGAGCCACGCTGCCGGATCTCCCGGAGTTTGTGGAAAGGCGATAATCAGGGGCCAGTTGCGAGTCTGATGGTATTCGGGGGGGACGAATCCAAGAGCGCCAGCGGTGTTGTCAGTCGGTTCGATCCGAAAACCAGCCGCTGAGCCGGGCGGGGCAGCATCCGTGCGAATTGGTCGGATAGCGGGCAGTTGACGGATCAGTGCGGCTGTTCGTTCAGCACTCACGCCCTCCATGCGAGCGATCTGCCCGGCCAGCTGGGTACGGAACTCGGTTTCCTCAGGGTCACTGGCAAGATAAGTCAGGATCTGCTGTCGTGCATCGGTCAATGACAGCACATCATTCAGATTGCTGGTCGTGTTTTCCGCACCCAGCAGCCAGCCGGACAGTGCTGTTGCCAGTTGTTCATCCGTCTTCGGTCTCTCAGCATCGGCAGCGTCGAGGATCAATTCGAAGGCAGCGAATCGTCCGAGCGAATCATGATCAAGCTGCTCGAGACTGAGTGTTACGGCATGCTGGGCTGCTGCTCGAATGATCGGGTCCTGCAGTTCTGCAGCCAGCTCTGACAGGACATGTCGAATGCGGTCCATGCGCTGGCTGCTGCGAATGTAGTCTGCTGCCATCCGCTCCACTCGGACGAGCGTTTCCGGGGTAAGATTTTCGGTTGGATACAGACGCGCTCCGTTGGCTGCGAGTGTATGCTGTCCGGCGTCGCGCCGCTGCTCAAGCGTCTCTGTGATCTGGCGTGCGAGTTCTTCACGTACGACCTGCTGCTGCTGTTGCTGGACAGTCAGCTGATCCGGGAAGTCGCGTCCGACCGACTGCAGTATGGCGGTGGCCTCCGGATAGCGCTGCGCCTTCAGCAACATCCGAACAATCTCCAGTCGCCGGATCGGGTTCTGTTGAAAACCCTCAGCCAGTGTCAGTGTTTCCACCAGCGTTTGGGCGGGCAGTGAATCCAGTGAGATCTGGTACTGCCAGTCATGTGTCAGGCTGCTGACGACTGCAAAAAGATCGTTGATGGCCGTAACGGCAACGCTGAGTTCCTGCGTTTCTCCGGAAGGTCGTACGATGCTGGTTCGGGCTGTGCCATTGCTTTCGAAGGCTGGCAGAGCCGGCAGAATCAGTGGCCGCGGTTGTCGCGAACTTCTTTGTCTGGGGATCGGGAGAGATATGATTGGCCATGCGGTGACATCCGGGACAGTTTCTTCGGCTCGACGGCGGGGGACGTAAATCTCCCGGTACCCCTGATCGATCATTCGCAATGGCAACTTTTGATCCGGCTTGTCAACAACTCGACGACTGGCTGGCAGCGGTGCCAGAGTTGTGGCATTGGAGATCATGCCGCTGTAGATTTGTCCGCTGGAAACTCGGACAGACCCGGCTACCGGCTTTTCCTCGTCTACCGGAATGAACCTCACATCTCCTTTTTCTTCATCGGCCGCTGAATGGCAGATGCTCAGCAGCCAGATGGCCGCCAGCAGCAGGCTTCCTGAACTGCGGATGGTCATTGCAGCGCTCCCACAATGAACACAGGCCGACTCGAGATACGAGCGGCCTGTGAGTTGATTCTGACTGCCTGGTCGAGAAGGTCTTACTTCATGAAGAAGTCAGTTGGTCCACGCAGGGTATAATACGGGTACTGATAGACGGCTGGTGGCGCGTTCTGCGGAGGATATGACAGGCCGTCCGGAGTTGTATAGGTGTGGAAGTTGCGATGCACAGGAACGAAGGGCAGATTGCAGCTGCCGGTCGGGCACAGGCCGGACTGCGGGCAGTTTTGACCGTGGACCACGTGGCCGCCGTGTCCGGCCGTTCCCTGGCAGCTTGGGCAGCCCTGCACCATGACGGGACCGGAAGACCATTCTCCAGGTCCCTGGCCACGAAATTCCGGAGTTGTGGACGCGCAGCCCGTCGCCAGCAACCCAATCGCTCCTGAAAGCAGCAGCGTCAACGTCGATCGATGCATGAAACCCACTCCCTCGTGTCCCCCCGGAATCACCGTCGACACCTCACGGCTCGACGGCTCAGCAGCATCTGTGACGGCGAAATCCCTGCCGGGACCGCCCCTGCTGATACACTTCTGCTATTCGTTATCGGCAGGACAACCGTCGAATCATGCAAAATCCCTCCAATTCCGTCCCCAGAATTCCAGGAAGTTTAGAAGGTCTTGCGAAAACGGGGAGGTCAGCATACAGTTCAGGGCGTGCCGAGCGGGTCCGCTGCCTGCAGGAACAGATTTTGCGCAAGTGCTTCTCGTGATTTAGTTTACGTTGTTCAGGGAGGAATCGGTGCATCTCGCAGTCTCAACGCGAAGTCTCTGGGATCAAGCGTTCCCGGCTGCCTGCCTGCAGGTTCAGGAACTGGGCTTTGACAAGATCGAAATCTGCTTCAGGGATTCCAGTGACCAGCTGAAGATGTCGGCGGTGGCTGCAGACCCTGAGGGTTATGCGATGCAGTTGAAGGACGCCAGCAGGCTGTCCGCGGTCGCCGTTTTCGTTGAAAGCGAACCAGATATTCCAACTTTCACCGGGCTCGTGCGTTACGCACAGCTGCTGAAAGTTGCACAGCTCACCATCGAATCCTCACCACGCGGAACGCCCTTCAACAGCGAAGTGGATCGTCTGCGGGAACGGAATGCGATCTGCCATCACGCCGGTATTCGTATGTCGATCCTGACTCGCACAGGGACTCTGGCGGAAGATCCGCACACCGCGGTGGAACTTTGTCGGGCGGCGAGGGGCGTTGGCATTACGCTTGACCCCAGCTACTTCATTTGTCGTCCCGGTGGTGTTGTTGATTTCGATGTGACTTTGCCCCATGTGCTGCACGTGCATTTGCGGGACACCTCCGTGAACGACCTGCAGGTTCCGGCAGGACTGGGTGAAGTGGATTACGGCCGCATTATCGCGATGCTGCGGCAGCAGAATTACAACCGCTCAATTTCCGTGGATCTGCTGCCAGGCACTCTGCAGGGAGATGATCGCCTGCGAGAGCTGCGAAAACTGCGTCTGCTGCTGACCAGTATGATGTAAATCTACGCGGTATCAGGGGCCCTGCCCTGCTGCTGATCGCAGTGCAGCGTCGAAGGCCTGCAGTTCAGTACTGATCCGCGAGGCTTCGTGGTGTTCCGGCTGGATTCCACCGAACCGCAGCTGGTTGAAGCTGCGAGCGATGCGTGCAGGCAGGTCACTGGCTTCTGCCTGCATCAACTGTCTCGTGAACGTCAGCTCTGCCAACCTGCAGAATTCGATGGCAGTCATTGACTCAACACGCTTCAGGCCCTCTCGCTGACACAGGCTGGAGAACGTCTCGTAAAACGCAACAGCGGATGGACGAGGTCTGGTGCCGCCAAGTTGACGCAACAGTGGGATGCCTGTCAGCAGCCGCTGGAAGACATGCCAGCGGCGTTGAGCCCAGTAGCCACCGCCAGCCAGCAGCAACGCAGCGGGCACGATGATTTTCCAGTCACGCCATGTTTTTGGAGCCGCGAATGAAGTCCTCACGGCATTCTGCAGGACTGGTACCATTCCTTCGCTGCGGAGACTGGAAATGATGGATGTCCACGAGCTCAGCAGGGGGCTGAAGAACTGTTTCTGACGTTCGGCCGACATGCTGCTGACATTCCCGGTCCACAGGTCTGAAAGTGCTGCCTGGAACGACGACAGTACGGAACGATCGGCAACGGCCTCACGCTCTGCCTGCCTCTGGGATCCGGGAGTCGGGTCAAGGGTCACCCACGTTCCGGAAAGCCACACTTCCGCCCAGGCGTGGGCATGACGGCTGCGAACTTCATACTGGTCAGTGGCGGGATTCAGTTCGCAGCCGCTGTAACCCATGACAAGACGGGCTGGAATCTCTGCTGCCTGCAGCAGCAGTACGCAGGCCGAAGCAAAGTATTCGCAGTGCCCCATCCGCGACTCAAAGAGAAATTGTTCAATCGGGTCCAGATCGAGACTGACAGATGGTCGGTCGAGGCTGTAGCGGAAGCCGTTCGCTGTACTAAGGTATGCAAGAATACGATCCACGTATTGTCGGTCGGTGAGTTTCTGATCGCCCTTGCGGAGCAGTTGTCGAGCAGTCTCGTACAGTCGCGGCAGGCGATTGCGGAGGTCATCAGTGATGTAACTGGCCGAAGCTCGCAACTGCAGCGAACGCTGCTGCGTCCCGCTCCGCATTTCGGCACGATTGTAGTCGGGAGTCCACCACGGGAATCCGATTTCCGGATGACGCAGTCGGGAGACACAGCGGACTTTCCACGAGCAGCTTTCGGTGGGAGATTCTGCGTCAGTGATGTTCCAGTTCAGGGAGTTGTTCCAGTTGCGTTCATTGATCTGTCGGCCGGCAGCAGGTTCGATGGAGGTCATGGGGAAAGGGGCAAAAGCGGATGGAGGTACTGGTGGATCGTGCGTGAATTCGAGCACAAAATCGGCCGGTGCATTTCTTTGAAAAGGCTGCGGTGGCAGCCCGTTGCTGCGGTTACCGGGTCCGGGGAGCCAGCGACCATTTGTGTAGAAGGATGCTGCAGAACCTCTCAGCAGAATCTCATCCATCTCCAGTTCTCTTTCAAGAGTTTCCACCGGGAGGCGTTTACCCGTGCGAATTTCAGTAATCGTAAATGCCATCACGCGACGATTGTCGGGCAGCAGTCGACCGTATTCACCCAGTCGAACGGTGCCTGCATAGCCTGTCGTTGCCAGTCCCCCCAATTCATCCGGGAAGGATTCGCTGAGTACTCCACTGGCAGAAACGTTGATGCGCGGAAACGCGGCAAATACAAACATGGCTACGACAATCGACAGCATCCAGCAGCCGGTCACCAGCGCCGCGAATCGTGGCCCGGTCCAGGACTGCTGAGACCCGTAATCGGTGCCGTGCAGCACGGAGATTTTCGGCAGACGACTGACTGCAGAGGGTGTTGCTGTCGGCGAAGCCAGTCCGAGAAATGACAGGATCCAGCGACGGGAAGGGCGCCAGCGTCTCCACAGGGCCACGGAATTCGAGGGGCTGCCGCGATCAACCGTTGTTGCAGAGGATTCCGGTACCACCAGCTGACGAGCCCGGGCAAGCGAAAAGACTGCCAGCGTCCACATCATCAGCAGTGCGAAAAGAAACGTTGTCAGGCCGTAGGACAAGCCCGTGGAAATCACCGCAGTGGCTGTGCACTGCAGCATACTCAGCGCTATCAGCCACCAGTACTGGCGGCTGCTTTTGGGCATCAGCAGAACAATCCACGTGAGAAAAATCAGCAGATCGGTACCTGCCGTCAGTCGCTGAAAGTTGCTGCCAGCAAACCGCTGGCCGGCCACGCAGAGTGCTGTCAGTCCCAGCAGGTTGGCCATCAGTACCGACAGACGCAGTCGCTTCTGCAGTCGCTCAGGGCCCAGCCCGAGGAAGGCCACCAGCGGTGTGAGTGCCGCAGGCATCATGCGGTCCTGACCGGAAGCCAGAATCAGGGACGACACGGTGACCATACAGAATACGCTGGCCAGGAACGTCAGCTTCAGACGATGATCGGCGCGGGTCAGCAGTGTTCGATTCATCAGACTGCTCCTGCTGCCGCGATTTCGTGCTGCAGCGGAGGCGTACAGTATCGCAGCAGTTCGCTGTGTTCCGTGGACATAATCGTGATGCCCGATCCGCTGACTCCCGTCTGACCGCCGGATGCCAGTCGCTGAAGTTCACTGCGCACCGTGGCCGGGCGCGGAGTCAGCAGCAGGATCACTCTTCGCCCCCGACCGGCGCGCAGGCCCTCACCAAGCAATTGCTCAAGGCGAGGCGCAGGCGATGCCTGGCAATCAGCAAGCGATCTCAGAGCCGCCTCGCGAAATGCAGCAGTACCGGCAGGCTCGACTCGAACATACTGTGCACCGGCAATACAGATCCGCTGCAATTGCCACGCACTTTGAGCAGAACTGTTCAGGCACAGCGCTGAAGTGAAGGATACCGCCAGTTCCAGTTCCTGAACTGCTGCCTCCGTTTCAGCGAACAGATCCAGCAGAATCACAAGTTCAGCACGTCGCACCGGGCGCTGCTCACGCACCATCAACTGGCCGGTACGAGCAGAACTGCGCCAGTGTACAGCCCTGTGGTTGTCACCCGCACGGTACTCCCGGATTCCATAAAACTCGTCTTCGGCAGCTCCGTGAGTTCGCATGCGGGAATGCGCGGCCGCAGCCAGTTCATCCTCACGCAGTCGCCATCCGGACTGCAAACGAGCGGGCGCCGGGTAAATGACAAGAGACTGCTGGAGCTGAAATGTTTGGTGCTTTTCGCCGATACCCAGCGGAAACTGCGAACTGACTTTGAGCGGTCCAAGACTGTAAATGCCACGAGTCGCAATCCGCAGCTGGTATTCGGCGGTCCTGCGTTCGCCCGGACTGATTTTCATGAACAGAACCTGCGGGTGCTGATCTCCACCTGGCCCTGATAACTGATCGTTCACCAGCAGCAGGTGCGACGAAAGCAGCGGACGCAGATTGCTGATCGAAATCGCTACACGGAAGATCGCCCCCGCCTCCGCGACTTCAGGTGCCGTTCGCTCCACCTGCAGCTTCAGCAGCATCAGCACGACGATCCAGCCGTTGACCACGAATGGACCAGCCATCAGACCGAAGACCAGCAGCAGCATATTCCCGGTATCCGGGTTGCCTCCCGTCAAGGCCGCCACCGCAATGACCAGCATCATCGCCAGATAAACGAGGCCTTCGCGCGGTAACAGCAGTCGCGATTCAAAGCCAAGTCGCATCGCAATCTGTGTCAGTCGCCGGCGGAATTTGAGCGTGAGTGCGGCGAGCGTCAGCAGGAACAGCCCACCCACAATCAGAAGCTGCCGGTAAACTGGCTCAAGATCCGGGAAGCGATACGGCAGTACCCACGCACCCAGAAAGCAGGCCGCTGCTGCCAGCAACTGGACAATCAGTCCCGCCCCCACCCCTGCAGCAACGGAATCCGCACGGGCACCGGTCACGACAGAAACATTCCTGTGCTTTTCCACAGACATACAGCAGGCTGCCGGTCGAATGACGATCGAAAGTGGCGATGCTGGACGACCCAATCCCCTGTTTCGCATGCCAGCGGATTACCAGTAGTCCTGCCTGAGCATCTCAGGAAGAGCGGAGACCTGCAACTGTAAATCGAGACAGACGGTCAAAGATCCCCGGGAATCTGCGGGCGTGACGGACTCAGCCGGAACCTGACAGCGGGGGGGCCGGGAGAGTACTGATCAATCCTGTCGGGCAGCGGAGACTCAGACTCGCAGGGATTCCGATGGCCCCGTCAGGTCCATGGCATATCTGCGACGCAATGGTTCGATATGCTCAACCAGGAAGCTGTCCACCTGCTCAGCAGAACGCCCGGTAAATCGGGCGGCATCAAGAGTACCGGTCACGTCGACACCCGAGAATGCCGGATCGGCCTCCAGTCGCTGCAGCAGATCATTCGGTAACGCCTCCCGCTTTACTCGATCCGCCGCCGCGTGGCTGTGAGTCCTGATGACCTCGTGCAGTTCCTGGCGATCCCCGCCGGCCTGTACTCCGGCCATCAGAATCTCTTCAGTTGCCATAAATGGCAATTCCGCCTCCAGATTGCGAGCGATCGTTTTGGGGTACACCACGAGACCGTCAGAGATGTTGCGATACAGAATCAGGCAGGCATCCGCCGCCAGGAATGCCTGCGGGATCGCCAGCCGCCGAATCGCACTGTCGTCCAGCGTGCGTTCCATCCACTGAGTCGCCATAGTGGCATCGATTCCCGACTGCAGACTCATCGCAAAACGTGCCAGCGAACACATGCGTTCGCTGCGCATGGGATTTCGTTTATAGGCCATTGCGGATGAACCAATCTGCGACTTTTCAAACGGCTCCTCAATCTCCCGGCGATGCTGCAAAATCCGGATGTCTGTACCCGCCTTGTGACAGGACTGAGCCAGCCCGTTCAGAAAAGCCATGACCTGTGAGTCGGATTTGCGTGAATACGTCTGCCCGGTGACCGGATGAGCTGCAGCGAAACCCATGCGCGCTGTCACTCGCCGATCCAGTTCCTCCACCTTCCCGTGATCGCCTGCGAAGAGTGACAGGAAGGAGGCCTGCGTGCCGGTTGTACCCTTGACACCCCGGAATCGCAGGGTCTTCAGGCGATGCTCCAGCTCTTCCAGATCCAGCAGCAGGTCCCAGCACCACAGCACGGCGCGCTTGCCCACGGTCACCGGCTGGGCAGACTGCAGGTGGGTAAATCCCAGGCATGGCAGGCTGCGGTACTGAGCGGCGAATGTGCCCAGCTGATCAATGACCTGGACCAGTCGCTTGCGCAGCAGCAGCAGGCTTTCACGCATCTGAATCAGTTCAGAATTGTCGGTTACAAAGCAGCTGGTGGCACCGAGGTGAATGATCGGGCGCGCCAAAGGCACCTGGTCACCCCAGGCATAGACATGAGCCATCACATCGTGGCGCAGTTGCTTTTCATAGCCGGCGGCCACGTCGAAGTCGATCGTATCCACTGTCTCACGCATCTGCTGCAGCTGTGCAGCTGTGATCGCCAGCCCCAGCTCCTGCTGGCATTCCGCGAGCGCAATCCAGAGACGTCGCCAGGTCGAATGCTTGCTCTGGGCAGACCAGATGCGAGCCATCTCGCGGGAGGCGTATCGAGTAATCAGCGGGTTGTCATAAACGTCATGGGCCACAGTTGCGGCTCCTTCAGATCGGCTGAACTAAGGGATCAGGTCACGGATTCAGTTGGCAGGAGTCGTCCGGAAACGCATGGTCAGGAATTCCCAGTCCGGATTCTGCTTCTGGCAGTGCAGCGCTTCCCACTCCGACTGAAACAGCACGGCCGGCTGCTCGTACTGATCGATCACCTGCCGGCTGGAGGACAACAGCTGCAGTTCGGATTGACAGCCAGGCTTTGCCACAACCCAGCGGGCCACCTTGTAGTTCAGCCAGCGAACCTCCGTCTCCGTGTCGTATTCCGACTGCAGCCGAAATCGCACCACGTCAAACTGCAGCTCACCCACCGCTGCCAGAACGGTTTGACGGACTGACGAATTTGCCGTCTGGAAGACCTGAATGGCACCCTCCTCAAGCAACTGTGACAATCCCCGCTCAAACTGCTTGCGGCGATTGGTGTCCGGGCACACCAGCATCGCGAAAAACTCAGGAGAAAACTGTGGCAGCGGCTCGTAGACAACCGGCGTACCCTCACAGATGGTGTCACCAAGCAGAAACTCGCCGGGATTTACCAGCCCGATGATGTCGCCCGGAAACGCTTCATCCATCGTTTCACGTTCCTGCCCAAACAGCCGATGGGCTCGCTTCAGACGAATCCGGCGTCCGGATCGTGGATGAAAGACTTCCATATCGCGACGAAAGAGTCCTGAGCACACGCGCACGAAGGCAATCCGGTCACGATGTCGAGGATCAAGGTTGGCCTGAATTTTGAAGACGAATCCGGAAAACTCAGATCGCGTCGCAAGGATCGGCCCGGACTCACTCTGACGATCCCGCGGCTGCGGGCAGTAATGCAGAAATCCTCGCAGGAACTGCTCCACGCCGTAATTGGTCAGAGCTGATCCGAAGAACACGGGAGTAATCTCGCCGCGCAGAAACCGCGCCTGGTCCCACTCCGTCCCGGCTTCTGTGATCAGTTCCACTTCCTCGCGCGCCTGTGCAACGATGCCCGCGGGCAGCGAGTCTTCATTCAGTTCGGCCAGTGGCTGCACGCGAGCGGCGATGCGGTGGGAGTTATCGCGAGTTTCGAAGATGCAGGCTTCGCGAGTATCCAAAGGGATGACACCACGGAAATCGAAGCCCGTGCCCAATGGCCAGTTGACAGGCACCGGCTGGATACCCAGTTTCGTCTCAATGTCTTCAAGAACTTCCAGAGTCTGTTTGCCTGGGCGGTCCATCTTGTTGATGAAAGTGATGACGGGAATACGCCGCAGACGACAGACGTTGAACAGTTTTTCAGTCTGAGTCTCTACGCCATTGGCGAGGTCCAGCACCATCACCGCACAATCAGCCGCGACCAGCGTGCGATAGGTGTCCTCGCTGAAGTCCTTGTGTCCGGGAGTATCGAGCAAATTGATGGATACGCCTTCGTACTCAAAGGCGAGGCAGGTGGAACTGACAGAAATACCGCGTTGCCGTTCCAGCTCCATCCAGTCTGACGTCGCGCCCCGCTGATTCTTGCGACCGCGCACCGCTCCCGCCGCTTCAATACAACCGCCGTACAGCAGCAGTTTCTCTGTGAGCGTTGTTTTGCCGGCGTCAGGGTGCGAAATGATCGCAAAAGTTCGGCGACGCGCTGCTTCCCGCGCCACTACGGGGTCTGAAACTGCCAGTGTTGCCTTAAGCCGACGAAAAGGTACGGATCTGACTGGGGCGACAGGATACCGTTTCGACTGTCACCAGGCAACCGCGGGGAGTGTCGCTGCCTGAGTCCGGAACGAAGAGAAAATCGACGGAAATCTGCCTTTGCAGGGAAGAAACAGGAGCTCCCTTCGGAAGGAAGGGAGCTCCTGCTGGTTTGAGTGCCACCGTGCACCTGCGGCTGCAGTACGGTACCGGTCAGAACGGCGAGTCCGCCGTCTGAGCATTGCGGGAGGCACGACGTTCAGACCCGCCTGATGGGCGAGCCGGCGGTCGAGCGTCCTCGACGAAGTCGAAGGACAATGCCTCAACGCTGAGAAAGTAACGCACCTCGGCGGTTTCGTCACGCTGCCAGCGACGACCGGACAGGCGGTAGGTGACGCGAATCACGTCCCCTTCCCGCAGGTCATCCACGGAGCTGCAGGCATCGCCTACAAAATCCAGAGGAACGTAGTTCGTCGTCTTGCCGCGAGCCTGCTGAATGACAACAAGCCGCTTCCGAAAACCGCTCTGACCGAAACTGCGGACAGGTTCAATCAACAGAACCTGCCCTGACACTGTGGAGTCTGACATAAGTCACCTGTATTCCACGTCTGCACCTGAGAGCGTCATGCCTGTAAAGAGAAGTGTCAGTACTCTCTTACGACGATTATTTTAAGAATCCAGTTAAGGTGGAATACAGCATCGCCTGTAGTTAAAGTATCGCAAATCCGAAAAAAGTGGCGAAAATGAGGATGTGAAGGGTTTTGGCAGCATGCGCTGACTAGAATCGGCAGCACGTCGTTGAATTCGGCAGGTCATTCGCGCGCTCCGCCAAACTCGTCCAGCACCGGCTGTCATCATGAACATCACTTCCATCGTCCGACTGTGCCTCGCCCTGCTCTGCTGCCTGCCGCCGGACTGTATCTTCGCAAATGACGATCTGCTGATCATCCGTGATGGTGACCTGCCCATTCTGATTACAGCCCCGCACGGGGGCCGGCTGGAACTGCAGGACGTGCCTGTTCGCACCGGTGACGGCCTCAAAAAAGGACCTTCCGGTTTCTTTGCCGGGCGAGATACCGGTACGGAAGAGCTGGCCGTGCGAGTCGTCGAGTTGCTGGATCAGCAGCTTCCGGGCAGCCCTTCCTGCGTGATCTCTCGCGTGCATCGCAAATATGTCGACTTCAACCGGCCTCCGGAAATCGCCGTCGAACACTCCAAAGCCCGCGAAGTTTATGACTCCTTCCACCACGCTGCTCGCAGCAGTGTCAACCGCATTCGCATGACACACTCCCGCGGACTGCTGGTGGATATTCACGGTCAGGGTTCTTCTGCGGCGACGGCCTACCGCGGTACCAGCAATGGTGTCACTGTGGAACAACTGCGCCGCAGCTTCGGCGAAGCGGCTCATACGGGAGAATACAGCCTGATGGGGCTGCTGGCTGGAAAAGGCTGGAAGGTGCATCCGGATCCCGGAACCGGCCGCGAACAGGCAGGTTTCACCGGCGGTTTTATCGTCCGCACCTATGGCAGCAGTCGAGCGGACGGTATTGATGCCATCCAGCTGGAACTGGGAATCGATTATCGACGCGCGGAGGCGCGAGAGAAGTCCGCGGAAGTACTGGCCGGCGCCATCATCGAATGGGGACGCAGATACCTGGCACTGACGCCCGAGACTGATTCGTCAGGAACCCAGGCCGACAACTGACAGCAGTCTGTCCGCCAATGCCGGCAGATCACTGCGGGACCAGATCGGACATGCGATTCCTGCAGGCCGGTCATCCGTCACCACTGCCAAAATTCCAGGATCTGCCGCGGCCCACGGCTGATCTCCGACGGCACCCCGCCAGACTTCCACCCGCGGAGCCTCAGTCTGCAGGTCCCCTTCAACCAGCAGCAGATCACAGTCCCGAAATGCGGGGGCATCGAACAACTGATAACGCTGCTGCCCAGCCAGTTCCCGGTCCTGTGGCAGAAAGAGGGCTGCCATGCCCGGCGACAAAATGCCCACAGCTGCTGCCCCCGCCACCCGGTGACGCCACGAGTCTTTTCCCGGGACATCCAGCTCGTGGTGATGATGAGTGTGTTTGATCGAACCGATCTGCAGGCCACGTTTTGTCAGCAGTTCGATCAGTTCACAGACCAGCGTGGTTTTGCCCGCGTTCTTTTTCCCGACAATGTGAATTCTCGGGGGACCGGACATCACAGCTCCTCCTGACTCCACAATCTCACAACCGATCGCAATCGCTCCGGCAACTGCTGCTCCAGCCGGCGTCTGGCTTCGGCAACGTGAGTCCTGGTACTGAGGTGCGCCAGGATGATCAGTTCGTTGCGGAATCTGTCCGCACGTTCCAGCAGGTCATCCAGATGCATGTGTCCAAATTTGTGAATCTTTTCGCGGCGATGTTCGGGACGGAAAAACGTCATTTCCGTGATCAGCACCTTCGCGAGGCAGACATCCGGATGAGCATCGAGGCCGGCGGGGTTGGTATCGCCAGTGAAGCACAGCAGCGGCGTCAGAGTTTCAGCGGCGACTTCCAGACCCTGCTGGCGCAGATCCCGGATCTGATCACCATGCAGACCGTGATACTCCGGCTTCAGCTTCTTGCGCACGTCATATACCACATAGCCGCAGGATGGAACTGTGTGCTTTGTAGGAAAGACAGCCACCCGATGTTCGCGTGAAATGGAAATCAGATCCCCGGCATTCACTCCGATCAGTTCGCAGTTCATCCGCCCGCGATCCAGTCGCTGCCACGCCTTCAGCACCCGCCAGGCGTCGTCCACGATTTCGGCCGGCAGGTAGATCACCGGAGGCTCCATCTTCATCATGCGTCGACGGGCCACAAAGACCGGCAGGGCTGCCAGATGGTCGAGGTGTCCGTGAGTGACGAAGAAGGTGCGAGTCCCCATAAAGCTCCAGGGACTGGCACCCAGCTCAAACCCCAGCTTCAGCTCAGGTATCAGCCAGTAACTCTGCACGGCCGCCCGCGAGTACCCCTGTATGGTCAGGCCGCCGTGTTTCAGTATTTCCGAGGGCAGATTTTCCAGCATGGTTCGGTCTACAGAACAGAGAACCGGCGTCGGTCGAGACGCAGGATGATCGTGGTCAGGAAAGGATGCTGCGTCAGCCGCGAAGCTGCTGCTGTACGTAAGAGCCGATACTGTCGGCCGTCAGCGAAACCTGGCTGCCGCTGGTCAGATCCTTCACCTGCCAGAGACCAGCAGCAAACTCCTCTGCACCAGCAATCACGCAGAACCGAAATCCACGGCGGTCTGCATACTTCATCTGCCGACCCATGTTCTTTGCCTCCGGATACACCTCAACTCCCAGCCCCTGCTGTCGCAGCAGACGCCCCAGCAGCAGGTACTGCGGAACATACTGAGGATCCAGCATGGTGATCAGTACGGGGGCAGGAGTGGATGTTTTGCGAGTTCTGCCGAGTTCCTCGAGGGCCGCCAGCATGCGGTCCAAACCGAGGCTGGCACCAACACCCGGCAAAGGCTGCGCCGTGAACAGCTCAGCCAGATTGTCATAACGCCCACCCGAACACACGCTGCCAATGCCCGGCAGGTCTCCGAGGATTGTTTCGTAGATGGTGCCGGTGTAGTAATCCAGACCGCGTGCAATCGAGACATCCAGTACGACTCGTCCGTCGGGCCAGCCGCACTGAGACGTACAGGCGAACAGATCCCGCAGGTTCTGCAGTCCCAGCTGACCGGTTTCGCTGCCTTCAAGCATCGTGTCCAGCTGTGACAGGATCGAATCGGGTGTGCCTTTCAGTTGTGCCATGTCGAGCACTCGAGCGGCCGCATCGGCAGGAATTCCGGCCTTCTCGACCATTTCGGCCTGCACCGCATCACGCCCGATCTTGTCCAGCTTGTCGAGGGCTCGCAGGATCGAAACTGCCTGCTGCTGCAGTCCGCATTTTTCCAGCAGCCCGTTCAGGACACGACGGTTGTTGACACGAATTGTGAAGCGTTCAATCCCGATCCGTTCCAGCAGATCGTTGATCACAAACAACGTTTCAATATCGGCGGAATTGCTGAGCGTACCGATGGTGTCAAAGTCGCACTGGATGAATTCGCGAAATCTGCCGCGGGCCGGACGTTCGCCCCGCCACACCGGCCCGATGTGGTAACGACGGAACGGAGTGCCGATTTCGTTACAGTACTGGGCAGCGAAGCGTGCCAGCGGGACCGTCAGGTCAAACCGCATCGCCACATCACGCTCGCCCTGGTCACGGAAGCGAAACACCTGACGGTCAGATTCTTCGCCGCCCTTCCCCAGCAGCACTTCGGCGTATTCCAGTGCCGGCGTGTCGATGGGGGCAAATCCGTAGCTGCGATAGACAGCACGGGCAATATCAATCAACTGCTCCCGCGCCATCATCTGGTCGGGCAGGAAATCACGAAACCCCCGCAGTGTCTGCGGCTTGATTCTCTGTTTCTGGGCGTCAGTCACAGCACAGATTCCGATTCTTCGACAGGAAAAGGCAGCACACAGGCATGTCAGCCAGCCTGCAGGATCGGCAGGCTGACCGGCTGGTCGGCAGAACGACGAGGCAGCGGCGGCAGGACAGCCTGAGCATACTCCCACAACTGTTCAGCCGTCTCAAAAAACTGATCATACACCCCGTCATTATCGTATTCACACTCGTCGGTGGTGTAGCTTCGGCAGATCTGCGGCCGGGTTTCATAAATTCCGCAACGATGATCCGCCTGCAGGTGCTGGCAGTCACCCGGCACCATCAGATACCAGCTGGCCCCATCCACAAACACGGAATAGGGGCCGTGCAGCAGATACCAGCGGATATGATCGAACTGTTCGCGAGTCTCCGGGCGGTCAATCTGCATGGCGAAATAACGGCAGCAGCGAGCGGTGCAGTAGCTGCACAGCACTTCACCTGGGGGCAAAGCCTCCCGGGTCATCGGCGTCTGAGACATGGACAGTTCCTGAAAAAAAGGGTTCGCTGAATTCTCCTGAAGCTGGCGGAGTTCGCAACCGTCCCGACAGCACATTTCCGGACAACCCAATCCGCGGAAGTTCCTGCGGCCCCGTCCCGATCGGCAATCACTGCCGATGCAGCAGCGCCCGGCGCTGTGCCAGCAGACGCAGAAAACGCAGGTCATGGTCGTCGCCCCCGCACCCTGTGCCGATCATTGCAGATGGTCCCCGCAAATGCTCAGTTTTGCCCTTTTCTCTGTTCAGTTCCCGGTTGTCATGAAATCGTGTCCGCTGCAAGATCACCGGGGTGTCTGCTGAGTTCCGGCTGCAATCCGGAGCGTGGCTGTGGCCTGACCTCAGGCCGGATTTTCGAGTTGTCTGACAGCAGGAGGCTGGCAGAGTGTCATTCAGGCGATGTAAGCAAACGACAGTCTTGATGCTGCTGGCCGCAGTGATCGCTCAGGGCTGCGCGGCTCCGGGACGCTCACTGCAGTACCTGCTGGAAAACGGTTCCACCGGCAGTCACTACCGCAACTACGCGTCATCGCTGCAGTACGCCTCGGCCTCGGAGGAGCATTCCACGGATGCCTCCCTGTTTCAGGCACCTCGGTCGATCACCACACTTGAAGATGTGGAGCAGCGACCGATCAGTCTGAACGAGTGCATTCGGATGGCACTGTCCAATGCCGCAATCGTTCGCGATGACCAGAGCTTTCTGTCACCCGGAAATCCGCTGCTGGCCAATCCCCAGCGCATCACCTCCATCTTTGACAATGCCATCCAGGATACCGGGTTTCTTATCGGCAATCGCGGCGTCGAAGCGGCTCTGTCCGACTTTGACCCCGTACTCACCAGCAATCTGCAGGCTGGTCGCACCGAGGATGTCCAGAACACCGCCAATATTGGACTGGGTCAGGGTGACGTGCTGGCCGAGAACTCGGCACAGTGGCAGACACGCCTCGAGAAAAACTTTGCTCACTCCGGCACCTTCGCCGTTGAAAACAACTGGTCCTACAATCGCAACAACCAAACGCGATTGTTCGATTCCGCATACCTGGGCTTTGTGCAGGCCGAATACCGGCAGCCACTGCTGGCCGCTGCCGGAACCGAATTCACCCGCATCGCCGGTCCGTCCGCTCAGAACCTGCGAGGCGTCAGCGGGGTGTCTCAGGGGGTGATGATTTCCCGAATCAACGCCGACATCTCTCAACTGGATTTCGAACAGTCAGTCACCGGTCTGATTCGCGATGTCGAAAATCGCTACTGGGATCTGTATTTGTACCTGCATCTGTACCATTCCGAAGTCATGACATTTCGTGACATTGTGAAGTACAGCGATCTGCTGGCCGCTCGAGCCGAAGCGCAGGACGTCGTTTACCAGGCGCAGAATCGGCTCTATGAAGCTGATGCCCGCATCAAGGGGTCGCTGGCCGATGTACTGCAGGCGGAAAATCGACTGCGTCGACTGCTGGGACTGCCGCTGAATGACGGCCAGTTCCTGAAACCGTCCGATCACCCATCCGAAGCCCAGCTGGTTCCCGCGTGGGACTCCACACTCACCGAAGCCCTGATGCATCGGCCGGAGCTGCGGAAGCAGAAATTTGAAATCAAAAGTCTGGAACTGCAGCTTCGAGCTGCGAGGAACCTGAATCGACCGCGACTTGATCTGGTTTCGCAATATCGTGTCAATGGATTCGGAGATACCATCTCCAGCACCTCCAGCGATGACGACGGCGTAACTGAAGCCGGCTACAAGAATGCACTGGAAACACTGGCCCAGGGCAACCTGACTGGCTGGGGAGCCGGAGTGCAGTTCTCCATGCCGCTCGGTCTGAGGATTGCCAGGGCTCAGGTGCGAAACTATGAGCTCCGGCTGCGCAAGGCTCGCAAGGTCCTGCAGGTCCAGGAAGAAGAAATTGCTCGCGAACTGAACAACGCCATTCTGGAAATGGACCGCTGGTACCTGCTGGCCGAAGCCAACGCCAAACGTGCTGATGTGGCGGTGGAGTACGCATCGACGGCAGAAGAACGAGTCGCCAATGACGATTCCCGCGATCCCACGTCGATCGGGCGAGTTCTGGAAGCGAAAATCACAAGTCGTGATGCGGATCAGAACTATCTGCGAAGTATCGTGGAGTACAACAAGGCGGTCACCGAGCTGAACTTCCGCAAAGGCGGACTGCTGGCTGCCAATGCCGTATACCTCGCCGAAGGCGAATGGAATCCGGAAGCTTATCGACAGGCTGATGAACGTGGTGAAGCCATCAACAAGGCATTGGATAACGAATTCCTCGACGCTGTGCCGAAACCCATCATCGAAGGCCCGGCGGATTCGGCCTGGGAATCACTGGGAGCCCCGGGACGTCCGGGCAGCAGTACCCCTGACGCCCCCGCTCCAACTCCCGTTCCGGCTGCGGCACCGTCAGGGGCTGCTGCCGGTGACCAGAAGCCCGCGGCACCGGCTCAGGCTGTTCCCGCCGTTCCCATGAAGCCTGCCATCCCGGTCAGTCCGGAACCGCAGGCAGCAGTTCCAGGTGGCAAAGCAGGAGCAGCGGAGGCGAAGCTGCCGGTGTTTCCGCCACTGGACGGCGTCCCGCGACCCGGTGGTCAGGATGTGAAAGCCATCTCGACCCCCACCATGACTCCGGTACCGGCGAATCCCAGCGGGACACTGCCAGCCGTGAAACCAGTGACGTCCATGCCCTCCGGCTATATGCCTGTTTTGCCGGCAATCCGCAGTTCTGCAGCCCCGGTTGCTCCGGCGGCAGCTGTGACACAACCCGGAGTTCAGCCTGCAGGGCAACCTGTGAAGCCGCTGATGCCTCCGGTGCCACGGCCGCAACCACCCATGCAGCCTGTTCCGCGACCGGCGGTCCCGGCTGCTGCTCCGATTCCGTCCGGTGTGCGACCTGCGAACTGGAAACCGCTGGCGCCGTCTGTCAGCGGTCAGGCCGCAGCGACGCCCGCGTCTGCCGGATCATCTGAGGTGCAGTTAGCTCCGTGGGTCGAACTGCCAGTTGCGACGCCGCAGCCAGCGACAGTGACATCACCACCCGCGGCAACGCCCGCGACCAGTGTGGTGCCCCGACCGCAGGCCCCGCGTCCGGCCAGCGGGGGCTGGACAGCATCAAAGAAGAATGCCGCAAAACCCTGACGATCGCAGGCACGATGATCCGCTGGAATCACCACCCCAGAACATAGGCAAAAATCAGTGGCGCCACGATGGTGGCATCTGATTCCACGATGAACTTTGGAGTTTCCACACCCAGTTTGCCCCAGGTGATCTTTTCATTTGGCACGGCGCCGGAATAGCTGCCGTAGCTGGTGGTGGAATCGCTGATCTGAGCGAAGTAGCCCCACAGCGGCACGTGTTCCCGCTGCAGGTCCTGGTGCAGCATGGGAACGACGCAGATCGGGAAATCGCCGGCGATGCCGCCACCGATCTGGAACATGCCGATGGAGTTCTGAGCGGACGTGCGAGTATAAAAGTCGGCCAGCCACGTCATGTACTCGATCCCGGTGCGGACCGTGTGCACATTTTTGATGTCGCCGCGGATCACGGCAGCGGCATACATATTGCCGAGCGTGGCGTCTTCCCAGCCGGGGACGATGATGGGCAGGTTCTTTTCAGCGGCAGCCAGCATCCACGAGTTCTTTGGGTCGATCTGATAGAATTCGCGGTATTTGCCGCTGAGCAGCACCTGGTAGAAAAATTCGTGGGGGAAGAATCGCTGACCCGCCTGATCGGCTTTGGTCCAGACTTCCAGCATGGCGGATTCCATCCGCCGCATGGCTTCGCCCTCGGGGATGCAGGTGTCGGTAACGCGATTCATGTGGCGTTCCAGCAGCGACTGCTCGTCCTGGGCGCTGAGCTGTCGGTAGTGCGGAACGCGTTCGTAGTAGTCGTGAGCGACGAGGTTGAAGACATCTTCTTCGAGGTTGGCACCGGTGCAGGAGATCAGGTGCACCTTGTCCTGGCGAATCATTTCAGCCAGTGACAGCCCCAGTTCCGCGGTGCTCATGGCGCCGGCGAGGCATACCATCATTTTGCCATTGGCGTCGAGATGTGCCTTGTAGCCTTTGGCAGCATCCACGAGTGCAGCGGCGTTGAAGTGGCGGTAGTGGTGAGTAATGAAGCGGGAAATCGGGCCGCCGTATTCAGGAGTCTGGGACACGCAGGGACCTTTTGGCAGGAAACAGCTGGTTCGGGACGAGCAACCGGGACGGTGTTTTGCAGTGGTATGTTACCGGCGGCGAGCGGTGCGTCCACTGTTTGGGCGGAGTTTCAGAAAAGAGTGAAAAAAGTGACCAGCGACTCCATCAGCGACTTGAATTCCGACTGAATTTCTCAGTCCAGCTTCTGAAAATTACCGCCGTGACGATGGGGATTTCTGGTATGCTTGCGTCTCCTGCTGGCAGAATTCGCAGGGGCGACAGGCCGGTTTGTTCATCGGCCAGCACTCCACAGTTCCTCGGAGCTTCACCACCGATGCCAACGTATGTGTATGGAGTAATCCTGTCCGCTGACGATGACGAAGCCGTGGGGGATGTCTTTGAGGTTGAGCAGAGCATCCATGATCCGCCACTGACGCATCATCCGGAAACCGGGGAACCGGTGCGGCGGCTGATCTGTGCGCCGTTTATCGCCGGTACCTGGTCGCCCCTGCGTGCAAAACAACTGCTCAGCGATCGTAATCTCGCTAAACGCGGTCTGACGAAATACGTCCGTACCAGCAGCGGCTATGAAAAGACCACCGGGAAAGGACCGGATCTGCTGCCACGGGAATGAACACATTTTCAGCCGGCCATGCCGACAGCGTCATTCAGGATGCCGACGTAAATCATCGCGATGCGGAATATGAAGTACACGATCAGCCCGGCGGTCAGAAACCAGACCAGCCCCGAAAGGGCTTTTGTCAGTCTGGTCATGCTGCGGCGGGCTTCATCATGAAACAGCCTGCTCAGTCGATCCAGTTGTTCGGGCACTGTCCCTGATTCCTCCGCAGTCGCCACGATCTGCAGAAATTCGGTGGTGAACAGGCCGGAGCGGGACAGAGCGTCAGTGAGGGTTTCGCCCCCGGAGACTGCTCGCCAGATACCTGGACCGGCTGCGAGGAACGCGCCGTTGCCGGCAGCCTGCAGGCTGCAATCAAGTGACGGGCGAATTGACATACCGGCTTTCTGGGTCAGCGCGAAGCACCACGCAAATCGGGCGATTGCAAAGGATTGCAGACAGGTGCCAAGGACTGGAATCTGAATCAGCCACGGGTCCAGCATCTGCTGTCCTGCGAAGCTGTTGCGGGAGTATTTCCAGAGCAGTATGAGGCCGGCGGCGACTGCTGCCCAGCCAGCCAGCCACGTCAGGGCTCCGGAAGTGCCTGCCAGCCCCAGTCCCGTCACGTCGAAGGGGCGACCGTCCTTACCGGCTGGTGGAAGAATTCCGAGAATGAAGATGAGCAGTCCGATGATGCCGATGGCAGCAATCAGCTGAATCACGGGCCACGCTGCCGATGAACGAAAATCCCTTTGCATCAGCAGACGATCTTCATAGTACTTTGCCAGTGATTCGAATACCTCGGGCAAATGTCCGGTCTGTTCTCCGACATCCACCAGTGCGCAGTACAATTCGGGAAACAGGGGCTGTTGCGATCGAACAGCCTCTGCCAGGGAAGCTCCGCCCGAGATTCCACTTTTCAGCCGTTCGACAGCGGGGGCGAGGCGTTTGTCGCCGGATTGTTTTGCGGATGTCTGCAGCGACTTGCGGATTTCCACTCCCGCTTCCAGCAGTCTGGCCATGGATCTGGAGAAACCCGCGAGGGCCGGCCACGACAGATCCGGATTTCGCAGCATACAAAGAGCCTTCCGGAATCAGTCGAGCTGGATGCAAACCTGCCCGTTCTGCAGTTCTGTGGGAAACGATGCGGCACAAATGCGAGCGTTGAGGCAATGCTGACCGGTAGCGACATGGAACTGCCAGCCGTGCCACGGGCAGGTTACCACGCCACCGCGCAATGTTCCTTTACCGAGCGGACCGCCGGCGTGCGGACAAATACCGTCAAGCGCATGGAACTGGCCATCGACGTTGTAAACGGCGAACACGCGACCCGCTGCAACCACCTCCCGGCAGGTCCCGGGAGGCAGTTCAGTGGTGTCGATGAGCGGTATTAAAGCCATAGCGGTCGTCTCAGGGGGAAACTGCAGGTGCTGCCGCAGTCAGAGCCGATCAGCTCCGAGGGTTCCTGACAGTGCAGTAAGGTAGTCGGTGGCTGAGACTTTTGCGAGCATCTGCCGTGCGAAGTCGAGGCGACCAGTGATATCGAGGTGCAGTTTTTCTTCGTTGTAATCACTGCTGTTCAGGAAGGTATCCAGCGACTGAACATGACGCTGCCACAGGCTCTGCTCGCGCTCCTGGCGTTTCTGCAGGCGTTCCTGATACCACTCTGACTGCAGCATGGATTCCAGAGTGAACAGGTTGCGGAATGCGGGATCATGTATCGTCAGGCCCTCCCAGTTGCCCTCGGTCATGATATGCAGCAGTGCTTTGAGCGGGGGGCAGGCCAATTCAACGGAGCCATCTTCGAAGTAGTGTCCGGCAATCCGGGTCTGAGCTTCAGCGATGAACAGAACTCCGTCTGCAAACGCCGCTGGATCCTGAGTTTCCGGGCACAGAATTGCTTCATCAAACACCTTGTTTGGATTGTCGAACACACGGCCACCGAAGTGCCGAATGAAGCGAGGAGTAATTCGCCAGCCCAGACGACTGGCGGGGATCATTCGTCCCTCGTGCTGGAAGTCGTCCAGCTTCTGCAGCAACTGCTGTGAAATCAGGTATTTTGCGGACCTTTCCTGAGGGCTGAGTCGACACCAGATTTCCGGAATCAGCAGACTGATGTCGTGGTCCACTCGTACGTCAGGTCCGATATGTCCGGCGGGGGTGGAGAACCCATCCAGTCCTGTCAGCAGGTAGCTGACGAGCGCATTGTTGAGGTCTGTAATTGGCCTGAGGCAGTTGAATGGTCCCTTCGTCAGTGCTCCTTCACTGCCGGCACCCGTCGTCGACGGGCTCTTTCCGGAGAGTGCACTGATAAAGTCCATAAACAGTTCCGGCAGTTCCTGGTAGTGGATGGGGTTGTAGACCGAGAGTGGTCGAATGCCCCTGGCCAGCTCAGGCGGATTATTGCGTCTGCCGATCAGGACTGCCTGAACCGGCGAGTGGACAGGTTTGTCGGCGGGAACCGCCCGGGAAAGACGGATTCCCATCTCCCCGACGTAGCGGTTTACCGGGTTGATCAGATCGGGGCGAGGCTGCAGATATCGCGGGTTTTTGCTGGGAACTCCGTTGACCAGTCTGGGCGTGTTTGAGCAGACGACATAACTGTCGTTGCTGTTCAGCATTTCCTGCAGCAGTTTCTGCATCGGCTGAGTGAACTGGCTGAGATCGACGGGGCGATCAATAATTTCGGAGACCTGGCGACGTGCCAGTGGTTCGAAGTTGACGATGAAGTTGTCGGCGCGAGCGAGATCTGCTTCGGTTTGTCGATCCAGTCCGCGATGTATGGCGTCATCGGGGCGCTGAAACAGGCGGTATTCGCAGTTCTGCACAAACTTATAGCTGACTTCTTCGGTCAGTACGTTGCCCAGGTGCTGCAGGCTGCGACGCGGGACAATGACGGAGACGCTGATGTCGTCTTCGGTCTGCACCTTCTGTGCCGGGGCGAAGTCCTGTCGCAGTTTGTAGGTCCGCCAGGTGTTTTCTCCCAGCAGTCCGACTCGCAGATACGTGCCAACCAGCTTGCGTTCGCCGAATTTCAGTTCGTGTCCGGCTGTGCCGTTCACAATGTCGACGGAGAAGCACTTGCGCCAGTCCGCTTCTTCACCGATGTGCATGCGTTTGATGACGAAGACGATGGCGTAGATGTGGTCGGGGATGCCGGCCAGCCACGCGTTATATTCGTCCGTGTAGTCAGTTGACGGAGTCAGCAGCTTGATGACGCTGCCGAGGGACCGGGAGGGGTCCATGATGCGGCGACTGGAAGCTCGGGTGTAGTCGGGATGCACGGTTCCGTCAGGTCTCCAGCGATCCGAATAATCTCTGTCGAAAATCTGCTGGACGAGCTCAAGGTCCCTGCCGGCATCGGCAACAAAGACGGGACCATGCAGCAGGTAGTCGCCGATGGACTTGCTGATCTCGCTTTTGCCGCCGCCACTGACAGTGCAGGGTTTGTGGCAGAAGACGCCTTCAAACAGCGTTCCAATCAGGCGCCAGGAGGGGGCTGCCGGGTGCTTTTCCAGTCGGACTTTATAGCCGGATGGTGTGATGTAGATGAATCCTGGACGCAGCGGGATCTGCTGCAGCTGGCTGTTGCAGAACCAGGAGACGCGCTGATCCGAGACGCGAAATCGGGTGTTTTCCGAGACATAGATGACATTGGGATGGTTGCGGTCAATGCCGTAGCCTTCCGGTTGAATATCGATGAACGAGTGGTAGTCGCGGGCGACATCGGCAAACGTGCGATTGTTGTACCGTTTGCTGTCCGCATTGAATTCCTCACCCAGATTGAAGCTGGCGAATGCCATGGCTCCGCCGGCATGCTCTTCTTCAACCAGTCCGGCCAGATTGGCGGCGTAGCTGAGCTGTGTCTTGACTTCCTTTTTGCAGTAGCCGTAGTAGTTGTCAGCAATCAGAGTGACAATGACGCCTTCTTCGTCACGGCAGGTCAGTTTGAATGGCTGGCCGTCATTGTATTTTTCATCCTCGCTTTTCCAGCACATTCCGTCCTGCCGCTGACGTTCAGTGGCGTCGTCGTAGTGCGGCAGTCCGACGTCTTTTTTGAGTACGTCGACGAGATGCGGTGCCACAATCACGCAGCCCGTATGGCCGCTCCAGTGGTGCACATCCAGAGCTGCGTCGTTGGCCGGCAGGAACGGATCACCGGCGTTACCGAAGATTGATTCGACAAAGTCCAGATTGCTGACGAGGGACCCGGGAGCGAAGAAGCGAATTTCCATGGACTGCTCTTCGCACCAGCCGTGTACTTCCGGGCAGAGGACCGGACGAATCAGCAGCGAGACAAACGCTTCTGCGGGCTGTTCTTCGCGGCTGCTGAAGGGCAGTTGCAAAAGTTCCCGCGGGGGGGTCATGGCGTGGCGAAACAGGGCGGCAAAGGCGATTCGCGGTACGGATTTTTTATCCCGAGGGACCGGCAGGCCACCCTCGGTGACGTGAAACGTGCCCTCGGTCGTGCGACGATCGTTTGTCGGATTGTGCAGCACCCCGTTGCGGACGCGGTAGGACGAGCCGAACCGATTGGTGTACTCATCGCCATTGTGCGGGAGTGACAGTTCACGGGCGATCCCGTGCCGGTCGAGAATCACAGTCAGGTCGGGCAGGCGGAGGGCACTGCAGCCTTTGATGCGGTCGAAGTAGCGCCGCAGAAAGGTTTCGATCCGAGCATCGGCGGGGCAGTGGATGGAATCCAGCCGCTTGAGCCGATGATGGTAGGTGCTGAGGAGTCTGGGGGCACCAAGCCGGTCGTGGTCTTCGAACCGCGGCGGCACGGGCAGGCCGTTGGCCAGCAGTTTCAGTACGATGTAGCGATGCAGACTGGACCGCATCGTCTGAGCATACTGTTCGGAATGATGAGAAACAAAACCGATCGATTCTTCCAGATCACCAGCAAGCACGGCATGCCACCCCTGTAACAGAATTCCGCGAGTCAGCCCGAACAAGTGAAGTCAGGAAAACACGTGGCAGTCGGCGTGGTGCAGGTGGGTGCCGCCTCAGTCCCGTATCTGACCGGAGTATACTCAGGATTCGTCGGTAACGCAGCCTTCAGAGGCCGATTTTACAAGACGAATGTATTTTGCCAGAGTTCCGCGTGTGGCTTTGAACGGCGGAGCCACAAAGCTGGCTTGGCGGGCAGCCAGTTCAGCGGCCGTCAGGTCCACATTGATTTCGTTGTTTTCTGCATCGATGGTGATGCGATCTCCGTCCTGCAGCAGTGCGAGGACTCCCCCGACCTGAGCTTCCGGTGTGATATGGCCGACGATGAAGCCGTGTGAGCCGCCGCTGAAGCGACCGTCGGTCAGGAGAGCCACATCGGATCCGAGTCCGGCACCCATGATGGCCGACGTCGGTGTCAGCATTTCCGGCATTCCCGGACCACCCTGCGGGCCTTCGTAACGAATCTCGACCACGTCACCCTTCCGGATGCGTCCCTGCTCAAGACCGCGGAGCATCAGTTCTTCTGAGTCGAAGCAGCGGGCCGGGCCGGCGAAGACGAGTCCTTCCTTGCCGGTAATCTTGGCCACTGCGCCATCCGGACACACATTGCCTCGCATAATCCGGATGTGACCGGTTTCCTTGATGGGATTTTCCAGCGGGCGAATGATCTGCTGGCCGGCCGTGAGTCCTGGCAGGCTGCTGAGATTCTCTGCCAGTGTTTTGCCGGTGACAGTCATGCAGGTGCCGTCGATCAGGCCCTTTTCCAGCAGGTATTTGAGCACAGCCGGAGTGCCACCGATGTAGTGCAGATCCTCCATGACATACTTGCCGCTGGGCTTGAGGTCGGCAAGGTACGGGATGCGGTCACTGACTTTCTGGAAATCGTCAATTGTCAGGGAAACGCCGGCGGCGCGAGCCATTGCAATGAGGTGCAGGACGGCGTTGGTGGAACCGCCTGTTACCATAATCAGTACCATGGCGTTCTCGAAGGCAGCACGAGTCATGATGTCGCGTGGTTTGAGGTCCAGTTCAAGGAGGTTGCGGATGGCCGCACCAGCCCGGAAACACTCCTCGAGTTTGCCTGGATCCTCGGCGGGGATCGACGAGCTGTAGGGCAGTGTCATCCCCATGGCTTCAATAGCCGAAGCCATAGTGTTGGCAGTGTACATTCCGCCACAGGCCCCGGCCCCGGGACAGCTTTTCCGGACGATACCAGCGCGTTCGTCTTCTGAAATGCGGCCGCTGATGTATTCGCCATAGGACTGGAAGGCGGACACGATGTCCAGTTTGTCACCTTTGGGGCTGCAACCCGGGCGGATCGTACCACCGTAGATCATCAGTGAGGGGCGATTGAGACGCGCCATTGCGATCAGGCAGCCTGGCATGTTTTTGTCACAGCCGGGCAGCGAGATATTGGCGTCGTACCATTGAGCAGACATGACGGTTTCGATGGAGTCTGCAATCAGGTCGCGCGACTGGAGGGAATACGACATGCCGTCGGTTCCCATGGAAATTCCATCGCTGACACCGATGGTGTTGAAACGCATGCCCACCAGTCCGGCAGCCTGCACACCTTCACGGACGCGGGCGGCGAGGTCACCGAGGTGCATGTTGCAGGGATTTCCCTCGTACCATACGCTGGAGATACCGACCTGCGCCTTGTTCATGTCTTCGGCCGACATCCCTGTGGCGTAGAGCATGGCCTGTGAGGCGCCCTGGGAGGCGGGCTGAGTGATTTTGCTGCTGTACTTGTTCAGTTGGGTCATGGGAGTCATTTCCTGAGAGTTGGGGTCAGGCCTGCGCAGCGGCGAACAATATCAGGGAGAATCAATCGTGCAAGGACTGCCGGGATTGTGAGCATCGGTTTCGCAGGAACGTGTTCTCTAGCCTGGTACAGTAAGCGGCATCCCGTTGTGGTCTTCGGTGATTCCCAGCAGGAATGGTACAGCCCGTTCAGCCCATTCGTCGGCTTCCGGGTAGTAGGCAGCTCCGCTGCCAAAGCAGCTTCTAAGCATATCGGTGTTGATCACACCCGGGTTCAGGGGGACGGCACACATGCCGGCCGGCAGTTCTTCAGCGAGTGCCTGAGTGAGTCCTTCGATGGCCCATTTTGAGGCACAGTAGGGGGCAACCTGTGTGGACACGGAACGCCCCCAGCCACTGCTGAAGTTCACGATGACACCTTTGCGACGTTTCACCATCGCCGGCAGGAAGCTGTGCAGTACGTGGAAAACGCCGTTGACGTTCACATCGATCAGCTGCCGGAATTCGCGTTCTGAGACTTCCCAGAGGCTGCGATTGGAGTTGATGACGGCGGCGTTATTCAGGAGCAGATCGGGTGGCCCGAAAGCGTCAAGGACGGACGCAGCCCAGGTGGCGACGGCGACGGGGTCTGCGACGTCGACCGGGTCAAGGCGACAGTTGCTGCTGAGCTGATTTCGAAGTTGTGACAGCTGCTCAGCGTTTCTGGCGCAGCCGCAGACTTTGTGCCCGGCCTGAGTGAATTTGTGCACCATGGCCTGTCCGAGTCCGCGCGAGACACCGGTGACCACAATTACTCGGGATTTGGGCGGTGAAGTCATTTCGTGCACGCTGACTGAGAGAGCACAGAAGCGGGGGAATGCAGAACTGTCCACCAGAATCTCGCATTTCTGAACAATCACCGCAACTTCGCAGAGGGGTCTGATTTCAATTGATCAAAATCGGGTTTTGGGGATAATTCAGGTCCGAAGAGCAATTATCGCTTCATCTTCGCCGCTGACAGCAGGTGGACAGCATGACCAGTGAAGACAGGAATTCCGGCAGACCGGCGGTCACAGTGCTGCGTCCGGGCGAACAGTTTGCCAGTCTGTTCGAAAACGATCTGGATGCAGCAGGGCTCTCCGTGGACTATGTTCGGACTCTGGAACCGCCGCGTCTGGTGCTGGATCTGGTGCACGTGCGTTTCATCGGGTCGGCGTTTCTGGGACGCTGTGTTCTGCTGCAGAAGACTCTGCGGGCCCGAGGGGGCGAACTGAGACTGAGCGGTCTGAACAGTTTCGGATCGACGGCACTTTCCATCGCCGGCCTCGATCAGGTGATCCCGGTATTCGCCACGTGTGAGCAGGCGACGGAAAGCCTCCGGTAATGTCGCTGCGACAAAAAAGGGCTCCGAGAAAGCTCGGAGCCCTGCTGTCCTGCGGGTAACTTTCAGGCGGGCGTCTGCGAAGACGGCGCGACCAGATAATCAGAAGTCTCCAACAATTTCACCGCCCTGCAGCGTAATCAATCCTGCGAGCACGGCTGCTGACATGTTTTCCGACAGGAAGCGGACGGAACCGTCTGCGAGAACCGTCTGGATACCACCGGTATGGAATGAATAAAATTCGCTGTCGTTGGTGCAGTTCATAATGCACTGGCCCACGATGGTGGGGGTACCGTTACTGCTTGTGTTGTTTTGCAGACCGGCTGTGTTGGAACCGTCGATGCTGAATCCGTTATTGATGTCCGCCCAACCCCAGCCGTCGGCGACGAACTGAGTTCCAAACGCAATGTTGCCACTGCGTGGATTCAGGCCTGGCTGACGACCGATGTACTGGCGTGGGCGTCCAGCGCCTTCGCCCAGCAGCAGTGTGTTTGACGTACCATCAGTGATATCGCGGATCTTTGATCCACCGGGGCCGCGTCCCATCGCACCCATGGCGTCGCGAGTTCCGATTGAAGGCAGGCCGGCCATGATAATGAAGGCATTGCGCACTGCATTAATTGAGCCGTAATCATTGTAGCCCCAGAGTGGCTGATCAGTTCTGGTGTTGCTGGTTATGTCAGCATAAAGGGCTGATGATGGCAGAGGTCGACTGCCCGGAGTGGACGGACAGACAAATGCCGGCAATTGTATGGTCGTCACCGGATCGTTGACGGGGGCAAACCAGTTCACATTTGTGTTGTACTGCCTGTAGGCGTTGTCCTGCTCAATGTAGGGGAGAATCATGGTGTTCCACGAGATTTGAAAACGTGGGTTTCTGATGTTGATCCGGCTGGGAGGGAACATCCCATAAGTGCTTTCGTAGTTGTGCAATGCCAGTCCAAGCTGCTTGAGATTGTTCTTGCATTGTGTGCGACGGGCAGCCTCGCGGGCCTGCTGCACAGCCGGCAGCAGCAATGCTACCAGAATCGCGATGATCGCAATCACCACCAACAGCTCAATCAGTGTGAATCCTCTGACTCTTCGTTCCGAAATCTTTTCCATTGCGAACATACTCCCTGAAAAACAGACTGCTGACTTCCACCCCGAAGTCAGAAGAAACGCACATCACATAGACAGAACACAGCAGGTCGGTCGGTCCTCGAGTCCCGACGCTACCTGGTTGTCAATTCAAACGTCAAGGGATCCAGCAGGTCTTCGGACACGGTTACCACAAGCCCTGACTTCTGGGGGTCCTGATAGCGAGAGGGCAGACGTTCCTTGCCAAATTCCGGTTCGCTGCCGCCAGCTGTGAGTACCTCTGGCCACGAAACTGTCGCGGCGTACGCACCATCCGGGGCACCATCGTTGACCGAATATGTCGAAATACAGAATTTTCCCTCAGCGTCCGTGACGCCGTTGGGTGAGATAGCGACCGGTTCTGCCGCCTGCAATGCGACAAAAGCCACCTGAGCCCCCTGAATTGGTTTGCCATCGAGCGTGACAATTCCCGACACAGGGTGAATCGGGACGGTTGGAGCATCTGCGGGAGGCTTGCCACATCCACAGACTGGAAGCAACGCGATTACGAGAAAAATTGACAACCTCAAGACTCTGACTCCTGGCACTGCAGGCTGCAACTCACCCGTCTGCAAACCTTGCGATTACTCTACGCGAATCTCTTTTCTGTGAGGAATGTTAAGTAATTGTGAATCTTGTGGCTGGATTCACAATTTCGCGTTGGAAGCGGAAAAACTCAGATGAAAACGTCCGTGAATGTTAATATTTCGAGTAGTCGATTGTTCTGGGCAGGGCGACGGGCGTTATGGCGGAGGCAGCCGGGAACGCTCCCGGAGTCTTTGCGGCATCGCTGCCGGCAGCGGGTCTGGAATTGATCCGATTGGCCAAATCGGCAAGAATTGCCGGGTCACGTGGCCTGTTGCCCGCGTGCCGACCGCGAGTGGACGCAGCATGGAAGCTGGATGCGTCGATGTGCGGGTCGCTCGGTTTCCTGCTGTGTCCTCTGAACGAAGGAGCCGCTATGCGGACGCGTATGGATCGCCTGCGAGTCGTCAAGTACGTCCTGTCTTTGGAAGATCAGCCCGGCGGAGCGGATCTGTTTGAAGCTCCGCGGGTGGCTGCTTCAGCAGGCGGGGTGCTGCAGAATTCGGCGGGAAAATCGGGAGGTGCCGTTTCTCGGCGGATCGAGGGCCTGTCGTCGGGCAGTTCGGGTGCGGCGAGTGCTGAGGGCAGTGGCGGTGTTGCAGGGGGTGAAGGCGAGCCGCCGCGTCGTCAGCGGCCGGGTCGGCTGCAGGACCGGCCGGCTCCGACCACAGCATCAGAGCGGCTGGTTTCACTGGATGCTTTTCGCGGATTCATCATGACGATGCTGGCGGCCGGGGGATTTGGTTTGCTGGCCTTTTCGAAGATCAGCGAATCGTCACCGGTCTGGCAGCAGCATGATCGAGGCTTCTGGCTGCAGCTGGCATTTCATTTTGATCATCCGGCCTGGGGCAGCATCTTCAGCAACTGGCTGGTGTCATTTTGGGATCTGATTCAGCCGGCCTTCATGTTTATGGTCGGAGTTTCGATGCCATTTTCGTATGCGCGCCGGGAAGCTCGCGGGCACGGCTGGCTGCGTCGAGCCGGTCATGCGCTGGGGCGATCCGTGATACTGACACTGATGGGTGTGTTCCTGTATTCGATGGGTAAGGAGCGTACCAACTGGATCTTTCCGAACGTGCTGTGTCAGATTGGTCTGGGCTATTTCTTTGCCTGGCTGCTGCTGAATCGCCGTGCGGCGGTGCAGTTTGCTGCCCTGGTGGTAATTCTGACGGGGTATTGGGGCTGGTTTCGCATGAATCCGCCTCCGGCTGACTATGACTTTGCGGCCGTTCAGGCAACGAAGGAAAATGGGGAGGTGTTCGAGGGGACGATGGCTCCATGGTCAAAGAACGGCAATGCCGCATTCTTCTTTGACCAGTGGTTCCTGCCGAAGCTGCGGACGGAACCCTGCGCGGAACCTGCCGCAGAGTCTCCGGTTCAGGCAGCGATGCCACAGCCTGTTCGTATTCGTTTTGCACCGTGGCGCATGGTGGTTCTGCGGATGGCTCAGGAGCCGGCAGTTCCGTCAGCGGCGGCGGATGAGCTGGTGACTGCTGGAGAGCAGCCGAAGCCTGCGCCGGCTCCGGTACTGGAAGATACACCGCCGCTGCCCGCGGGCTATCAGTCAGGTGGCCCGGGCGATCCTGCTCTGGCAACTGATCCGGCAACTGGCTCGGAGCCTCCGGCACCGGCTGAAGTCTCCGAGCAGAATGAGGCGGCGACAGTGGTTCCGCAGCCCGCAGGTCCACCGTGGTACCGGCAGTGGTTCTTTTCGAATACGGCTGCCTATGAGGTGAACCGTGGTGGTTACACAACACTGAATTTTGTGCCGTCGATCGGTACGACTCTGCTGGGAATCATCTGCGGGCAGCTGCTGTTCAGTACTCAGCGCGGGGCCGTGGAAAAACTGGGGTTGCTGGTGGCTCTGGCTGCGGGTTGTTTTGTGCTGGGGGTGGCAGCGCATCTGACTGTGTGTCCGATCGTCAAACGCATCTGGACTCCGTCGTGGGTGTTGTTCAGTGGTGGATATGTGATTGCGATGCTGGCCGTGTTTTATTTTCTGTTTGACATTTTGCCGCTGCGAATTCTGGCATTTCCGCTGGTGGTGGTTGGTACAAATTCGATTCTGATCTACATGCTGGGGCAGACGGTCACTGGCTGGGTGCGTGAGCAGGTGGTGCGTGTGCATTTCTCGGGGTTCATCGAGCATGTGTTTGGGCCGAAGGCCCTGGATCCTCTGTGGTATGGGCCGCTGACCTTGCCCACGGCGACCTTTGCGGTGTACTGGTTGTTTCTGCTTTGGCTGTATCGGCAGAAGATTTTTCTGCGGATCTGACTGCGGGCTGTGAATATGTCGTGGGACGTTATCGTAATTGGTTGCGGCGGTTTCGGCTCGGCAGCGCTGCGTGAGTTCTCGCAGCGCGGGCTGAAGGTACTGGGACTGGACCAGTACAGCCCGCCGCACAATCTTGGCAGCTCGCACGGCGAGACTCGGATTATCCGCAAGGCGTATTTCGAGCATCCGGATTACGTGCCGCTGCTGCACCGATCGTGGGATCTGTGGCAGCAGTTGGAGGTGGAGTCGGGTGAGAGGCTGCTGCAGCGCTGTGATCTGGTGCTCAGTGGTGCACCGGGTTCCGAGGTGATTTCGGGGGCCAGGCTGGCTGCCGCGGAGCATGGACTGCGAATTCGGAATCTGAGCGCGGAGGAAGCCTGTCGTGAGTATTCGGTGCTGCGGCTTCCGGAGGATCATGAGGTGACAGTTGAGTCCACGGCTGGTTATCTGTGGGTTGAGCGTTGCGTGGGGACGATGCTGCGGCGGGCATGTGCGAGTGGGGCGGAGGTCAGAACCGGCGAGCGCGTCGTTGCTCTGAAATGTTCGCCGAATTCCGTGGAGGTGCAGACGACGGCGGGTCGCTATACGGCGTCGGCTGCTGTGGTCACGTGTGGTCCGTGGACGTCGCAGCTGCTGCCCGAGTATCAGCGGTTGATCACTGTGCGGCGCAAGACGTTGTTCTGGTATCCGCTGCAGTCGGAAGGGTGGGCGGAGCGGTGGCGGTCACCGATTTTTCTGATTGATCTGCCGGAGGGCCAGTTTTACGGACTGCCGGCGGTCGATGGTCAGCGTGTGAAGGTTGGTGAGCATACGGGTGGCGATCTGGTGCAGGATGCGTCGACGGTGGAACGGCGGGTCAGTGCAGAGGATCGGGCGCCGGTGGATGCATTTGCAGCAAGCTGTCTGCGGGGGCTGCAGTCGGCATCCTGTGCGTCAGCGGTTTGTTTGTATTCGATGAGTCCGGACGGGCATTTTCTGTTCGATCGACATCCGGAGTATCCCGTGGTGACGGCGGCCGGATTTTCCGGTCACGGCTTCAAGTTTACTCCCGTGCTGGGTGCAGCCGCCGCTGATCTGATCGTGCAGGGACGCACTCAGCTGCCGGTGCAGTTTCTGTCGCAGCAGAGGTTTGACTGACGGTTTGTGGTGACAACAGAAAGAGCTGGGGATGGCTGGCTACGAGACACTGCGCTGGGTGGGAGATGCAGCGACGGGCAGTTTGCGACTGATTGACCAGACACTGTTGCCTGAGGAGTATCGTGAGCTGGACTGTCGGACAGTGCAGCAGGTGTGGGAGGCGATACGAGTGCTGCGTGTCCGGGGGGCTCCGGCAATTGGAGTCTCAGCGGCTTACGGCGTGGTGCTGTCGCTTCAGGGGCTGCGTCAGGCATCGATTGAGCAGTTTCGGGCAGGGCTGAGTGCGTCGTGTGAACTGCTGGCCGGCAGCCGACCGACCGCCGTGAATCTGTTTTGGGCGCTGGAGCGGATGCAGCGGAGTGCGGAGTCACAGCGGGTGGGCAGTTCCGCCGAGCTGCATGATCATCTGCTGGCCGAGGCCAGTCGCATTGATGCGGAAGATCGCGATATGTGTCTGGCGATCGGTGAGCATGGAGCACAGATGCTGCGGTCCGGCATGAGCGTGCTGACTCACTGCAACGCCGGCGGACTGGCAACGGCGG
>SXXK01000204.1 GCA_005791255.1 Planctomyces sp. | reverse complement strand
GGAACTGGGCCGGGCCGTGGTCCTGGAAACGACTCGCCAGGCACCTTCGCTGGCAGATGGTCGGCTGTATGTCCGGGATGATCAGCACATGATCTGCCTCGACGTGCGTGGATCTCGCTGAGTTTCCCGGGCCTCGGTAAAATCCCTCTGTACCCCCCGAATTCTGCCACCCCGCAGGTCGGTTTCTGCTATGCTCTGCGTCCGTTGGCTTTCAGCAGACCAGGCATTCGGACGGGCTTCAGAACGGCAATCAGGGCAATGACATCCTCTTTTCCACCTGTTGAAGAACAGCTTCGAGTAATCACTCGTGGTATCGAAAAAGTTGTACCGCAGGACGAGCTGCGAAAAAAGCTGCAGCACAGTCGGGATACGGGGACACCGCTGCGGGTGAAGTACGGAATTGACCCGACGGGCATTGATGTGCATCTGGGGCACACGGTTCCGCTGCGAAAGATTCGACAGTTCCAGGAGCTGGGCCATCAGGCGGTGATTATCATCGGAAACTATACGGCGCTCGTGGGTGACCCCAGTGGCCGCGACGAGGCGCGCAGTCGTCGCCTGACGGCTGACGAAGTCGAAAACAATGCTCTCGACTACCTGGCTCAGGTGGGCAAGGTGGTGGACATGTCCCGTGCCGAGGTGCATCGGAATGGTGACTGGTTCGGGAGAATGTCTTTTGCTGACGTGCTTGGTCTGTGTGGTCGTGTGACGGTAGCCCAGCTGCTGACCCGTGATGACTTTGCTAAGCGTTACCACGAAGAGCGTGCCATCTTTCTGCACGAGTGTCTGTATCCGGTGATGCAGGCCTGGGACAGTGTGGAGATTCGGGCGGATGTCGAGCTGGGCGGCACAGAACAGCTTTACAGTTTTATGCTGGCTCGCGATCTCCAGGCTCAGCAGGGACTGTCGCAGCAGATTGCTGTGATGTCACCGATTCTGGTGGGCCTCGACGGCATCCGTCGAATGGGCAAAAGCCTCGGCAACTACATCGGCATCAGTGAGCCGGCGTACGAGATGATGAAGAAGTTCATGCAGTTGCCTGATGGCGTCATGCGAATGTATTTTGAGCTGTTGACAGAGTTGCCGATGGAGGAGGTTGATCGGCTGCTGGCAGGTCATCTGAAGGAAGCAAAGGTGGCTTTGGCCACGAACGTGATTTCCCAGTATCACTCGCCTGAGGCTGCGGCGGCGGCAGGTCAGCGGTGGCAGGCAGAGATTGGTGGTGAAGCACTGCCTTCAGACATTCCGGAGGTGGTACTGGATGCCTCACTTCTGACGGACGGGACGTTGACTGCTGTGCGGCTGCTGACAGCCCTTGGTCTGTGCACCAGCAACAGTGAGGCTCGGCGACTGGTTGAGGGTGGCGGGGCCCGCACCGGCCCGGAGAAGTCCCCGATTACGACTCATGACCAGCAGGTATCGGTCAGTGATGGACTGCTGGTGTGGGCAGGCCGTAAGAAGTACTGCCGCGTACGCATAGGCTGAACAGGAATTTGTCATGGTTGTCAGAACTCGCTTTGCCCCCAGTCCCACCGGTTACATGCATATCGGGGGAATGCGAACGGCACTTTTCAACTGGTTGTGGGCGCGACGCAATCGCGGAACATTCATTCTGCGAATCGATGACACGGATCAGCAGCGGAACATGGATGAAGCGCTGGGGCCGATCCTGCAGGCGTTTCGCTGGCTGGGACTGGACTGGGACGAAGGTCCGGATCGACCGGGGCCGAATGGTCCCTGTTTTCAGTCGCAGCGGCGGCATCTGTATGATGCAGCACTGCAGCGACTGCTCAGCAGCGGGCACGCGTATCGGGACTTTGAACCGGCAGCGGAAACTCAGCGGCAGCGTGAGGCTGCTGAACAGCAAAAGCAGGTATACGTCAGCAGTCGCACATCTCTGCAATTGTCCGTTGATGAAATTCAGCAGAAGCTGGCAGCAGGCGAGCCCTGTGTGATTCGCCTGCGGGTGCCGCGAGAAGATCGCGTGGTGATTGACGATCACGTGCGCGGGCGTGTGGAGTGGGATTGCAGCCTGATGCCTGACCCCGTGATTGCTCGCAGCGACGGTTCACCGCTGTACAACTTTGCCACGGTGGTGGATGATGCGGCCATGGAGATCACACATGTGATTCGTGCGGAGGAACATCTTTCCAATACGCCGATCCAGGTGCTGCTCCACCGTGCTCTGGGAAACAGCACTCCGGAGTGGGCCCATATTCCCTACGTGGCTGCTCCGGGAAGCAAAGAGAAAATCAGCAAGCGAAAAATCGCCCAGTATCGAAAGAACCCACAGTTTCAAAAACTGTTTGAACTGGGTGATGCAGTGCTCAGCCGTCTCGGCGTGGATGCCTCGTCTGATGCCCTGTCTCCGGTGATGGTGGCTTATTACCAGCAGGTAGGATTCATACCGGCGGGAGTGCTGAATGCACTCGTAAGAATCGGCTGGTCCTTTGATGATCAGACTGAAATTCTTTCGCTGCCCGAGATGATCGCGAAATTTTCGCTGGAGCGGGTCATCCGCAGTCCCGCCGGACTTGATCCTGACAAGCTGATCAGCTTTCAGTCGCACTGGATGCATCAGCTTCCTGCAGAGCAGAAGCTGGAGGGCTGTCTGCAGTGGCTGCAGCGGGCCGGGCTGATTGCGAATGTCACGGATCCTGCTGTGCAGCAATACGTGGCCAGTGTGATCGATCTGGCCGGGGATCGACTGCGAGTGTATGGCGATATCTTCTCGCTGGACGAGTTCTTCGTTGCGGATGACTCGGTGCAGATGGATCAGAAGAACTTTGAGAAGCGGGTACTGAAGGTTCCGGCGACGGCGGAACTGCTGCGGCAGCTGCAGCAGCAGTTGAACGATACCGTCGAATTCATGGCAGGTCCGCTGCATGATCGGCTGCAGGCGTTTTTGCAGCAGCATTCGCTGAAACCAGGGGATCTGTTCCCGGCCCTGCGATTGTGCATCAGCGGTAAGGCTCAGGGGGCGGACCTGTTCAGGACTCTGGAACTGCTGGGGCGAGAGCGAGTGAACAGTCGCCTGACGAGATCCCTGTCGCAGGTTCCGACGGGCAGCTGAATTAAAGGTTACTGCGGAAAACTGGTTGATCCGCTGTCGGAGAATTCTGATGTCTCAGGTGGTGCCGCCGTCCTTTCTGTTTCAGTATGCCCTGCCGATGGTTCGAGCTGACCAGTTGCCCGGCAGTAAGGACAGTGCGCTGCGACTTCCTGCTGCAGCTACGGTGTTCCTGCCGGCTCAGCTGAATACTCCGGACATCCCCTGGACACTGAAGGCAGCATGGAACACGGATGGGCTGGGATTCGAAATCCGGCTGCGGAAAAAAACGTTCCCCCCTGCGGGCCGCTGGTCCGCAGTGCAATCGTCAGATCGCGTGATGATTCTGCTGGATACTCGACCCGCCGTCGGCCTGCAGCGAGCGACGGAGTTCTGCAGCCTGCTGACAGTGCTGCCGCTTGACGACGATGCGGATGACCAGCCATCTGCTCGTTTCATCGAAATTGCGCAGCAGCGAACAACTCGGGTGGCCCAGGATCCGCGGCGCTGTCGACTGGAAACCGTGCTGGCAGGCGATGGGTACACGCTTTCGGTGTGGATCCCCGGCAGCCAGTTGCCCGGATTTGCCGAACTTGCTGAGACTCACGCACTGGGGCTGTATGTGATTATCGAGGATTCTGAACTGGGGCAGTTGCCGATGAGTGTGGGCGGTGACTTCCCAATCGCCTGGAATCCCTCGCTCTGGACTCGCATGGAACTGGCCTGACTGTCGTTTCCGGTGGCAGGGGATTTTGTATGAGTGTGTGCCCGAAAAACTTGTGGTTCGCGGTGATCGGACTGACTGTGATGGGATTTGGCTCAGATGACTGCAACGGTCAGGTGAATGATGCCGCGCCGGTCGGCGTGGTTGCAGTGGACCAGACCACCGCAGCGCCCGTCGTGATCGCTCATCGCGGTGCATCCGGGTATGTGCCCGAGCACACCACAGAGGCAGCGGTGCTGGCGCATGCCATGGGAGCGGATTACATCGAACAGGATGTGGTATTGTCAAAAGATGGTGTCGCTGTTGTTCTGCATGATCTGACGCTGAATGATGTGTCGGATGTGGCAAAGGTGTTTCCTGACCGTGTGCGACCGGATGGCCGCTGGTATGTGATGGATCTGATGCTGGCAGAGCTGCAGCAGTTGACTCTGACAGAGCGTCGCAGTGAGGGTCGTCCATGGAAGCAGGCAGGGACTCGATTTCCCCTCGAGCAGGGGCGGTTTCGCATCGCGACTTTGGAAGAGCATCTGCGGCTGATTGATGGCCTGAACAAGTCTCTGGGAAGAACTGCCGGGGTCTACGTGGAGGTCAAGGATCCGGCTCGGCATCGTGATGCGGGGCTGGACAGTTCAGTTGAGATTCTGAAGGTACTGAAGTCAGCCGGCTATGATTCCGCATCAGCTCCGGTGTTTGTGCAGTGCTTCGACGAGGCAGAAGTCCGGAGGCTGCGGACGGAGCTGAAAAGTCCGTTACCGCTGATCTGGCTGACGGCAAAGATGCCGGATGAGGCAAAGGTGCGCGAAGTCGCAGGATTCTGTGACGGTCTGGGGGTGACCCTGAACCTCGTGGTAACTGACGTAACAAAGCAGGGGCAGCCGACGATCACAACCCTCGTTGAGACGGCTCATCGTTATGGCCTGCAGGTACATGCCTGGACATTTCGAGCGGACGCGCTGCCCGCGGGCGTGCGGGATGCGGACCTGCTGCTGGAGTGGCTGACAGTGGAAGGTGGGGTGGACGGCATTTTCGCTGATCAGCCGGATGTCGTGGTGGGGTGGCGCAATCGGCGACTGGCAGCTGACGGCAGGGGAAACCCCTTCAGGCTGCTGAATGCCGGTCGACGACGAACTCCGGGAGCGGACTCGGATTCCCCTGGGCAGTCTCAGCCGGAAAATCCCCAGAATTAACCCGATTCCCTGGATTTGCCTGAAAAACTCAACGGAACAGCGAACCGCCCGATTGTTTCGCAGTGTCGTGCTCCGTAGACTTTGGGTTTGATCCATCCGATACATGTCCGGTACCAATCCTGATGACTGCTCCTGCCCGCCCCACAGACACCGTCGCTTCTCAGACTTCCGGTAATTCCGCTGCTCCGCGATCGCCGCAGTTGTACCAGGCCAGTCTGGCCAATGCTCTGGCTGCCGCCCACATTGCAGATCAGCTGCGCGGTCAGAACATCGCAGTTCTGGACCTGACGGCTATCACGTCGATTGTGGACTTTTTCATTATTGCCACCGGCACCAGCAGTCGCCAGATGCATGCGATTGCTGATGAAGTAAACCGCAAGCTGAAACATGAGGACGGCAACCGCCGTGTCAGCATTGAGGGTTATCGAACCGAGGGTAACTGGATTCTGGTGGACTACGGCGACGTTGTGCTGCACGTGTTCACACCGGAAGGTCGCCAGTTGTACAATCTGGAACAACTGTGGGCGGATGCTCCGCGGATTGACTGGAAGTCATTGACAGCGTCGCCACAGAATTGACATTCGTCGGCTGATCGGGTTTGCTGTGTGGCAGAAGTGCCGGCTGAGCCTGCGTTGTGCTGCGGGTTCGGAATGTGCCTCAGGCTGCAATCCAGGAAACCACTCTCATGGCTCAGGCAATTCTGGCTCTGGATCAGGGTACGACCAGTTCGCGGGCAATTGTCTTCGGACCGGACGGTCAGATCCTCGCAGTGGCTCAGAAGGAATTCGGGCAGCACTTTCCGCAGCCCGGGTGGGTTGAGCACGATGCGGATGAAATCTGGCAGACGCAGCTGGCCACAGCACGACAGGCATTGCGTCGAGCGAAACTGACGGCTGCCGATATTGCAGCGATCGGAATCACAAATCAGCGCGAAACGACGATCATGTGGGATCGGCAGACCGGACAGCCGATTCATCGGGCCATCGTCTGGCAGGACCGTCGTACAGCAGAGGTCTGTCGGCGTCTCGAAGCTGGTCGGCATGCTGCGGAATTTCGTAATCGCACGGGGCTGAAGATTGATGCCTATTTTTCCGGGACCAAGATTGCCTGGCTGCTGCAGCATGTTCCGGGTGCCAGGGAGCTGGCGAAGGCCGGACGGCTGGCGTTCGGCACTGTCGATTCGTGGCTGTTGTGGAAGCTGACCGGTGGTGCCGTACATGCGACCGACGTAACCAACGCCTCGCGGACCATGGTCTGCAACATCCATGACTGCACATGGGACGCGGATCTGCTGAAAGCGTTGAAGATTCCGTCCAGTGTGCTGCCACAGATCCGCAGTTCCAGTGAGATCTATGGCGAAACGATTCCGGAACTGCTGGGGGGCTCTATCCCGATAGCGGGGATTGCCGGTGATCAGCAGGCAGCACTGTTCGGACAGTTGTGCCTGAAGCCCGGAATGGTGAAGAACACCTACGGCACCGGC
>SXXK01000020.1 GCA_005791255.1 Planctomyces sp. | reverse complement strand
CATCAGCCACTGCAGGCACAAACCACACAACCACTCTGCAGACACCTGCCCCCCGACTCCACACGATTTGCTGACTCACTCGGCATGCGATTCGTGCAGCTGGACACTGCCGACGTCGTCTTTAACAGCTATCGTGACTTCGCAGATGGTCAACAGGGTACCGAGCAGCAATCGCGTTCATACGTGAATCAGACCAGGCAGCAATGCGTCTTGAAATACGAAGATCGCGTCAGTGTCAGCAAGTTTGTCCTGCTGGCGAACGAGGTCACTCGTGGTCAGTTCGCGGCCTTCGTCGCCGACACCGGATATCGCACAGAAGCCGAGCGCAATGGCAAGGGAAAAGGGCTGTCTGGCTTCAAACTCGGTGAAGAAAGACACAGAATTGCGGGGCCCCAATTCACCTGGCGTCACAGGGGTTACTTTCAGACCGATCAGCACCCGGTGGTCAACGTTTCAATAAATGACGCAAAAGCATTCTGTCCGTGGCTCACCGATGAATCCCGGAAACGCGGAGAAGCCGTTCGCTACCGTCTGCCAACTGATGCCGAAATGCGTCGAGCGACAAACGCTCCCAGAATCCCATATTCGATTTCCGAAAGCGAAGCTGACCCGATACGTCCATTTCAGCCCAAAGTTCTCCACGTTCTTAGCCTGACCTTCGGTCTCCTGGCTGCAGCCCTCGACGAGCCCGTAGAGTCACACCTAGGCACATGCTGGGCTGCTGCATTTGTCCTTGGCACCTGGCTCACAACCGATCCGGTATATGTTGTCAGCAATCTGCTCAGCGAGTTGCAGCAGGACAACAGCCTCGAGCTTGTCCTCTTTTTGCTCTTTGGTATTCAAGACTGGTCGCTCGAGTTTGAATCACTGGAAGACGATGGAGAAGTCCCGGGACCTGTGGAATCAGTCCTTGAGAATGAACCCGGTGTCAGCGACCTTGCAAATGCCTGGGAATGGTGCGACACAGTCGTGTACCCGATTGTCGACATGCACCTCACCCGCAAGTCGGTCAGTGCAGCAGTCTTCAGCACCCGCAGTTCTGCACAACTGCTGGCTGCCGGAGACGGCTCCTCGCAGTATGTCTGTGTCGATGACACTTTTCTCCCCGGAGGCTTTTGCACCTTACCGGCTGATTCCCTCTGCTTTACTGTCAGCTTCCGCATCGTCCGCGAACCCGATACCGTCGCTACTGCTCCCGCTGCCGCACTTCCCTGCGGCCCTCGCGAAAACGCCGCACCCTGATTTGCCAATTGCAATCTGTTTTCCAGAAACGGTAGAATCAGGCAGTGTTTTGTGTCAGTCCGCTGACTCTGCCTCTGGAAATGGTCATGCACAGGACCACGCCGCTCCTTCGCCCAGTCACTCCAGCCGACCACGGTCGCTCGGCGCGGATTCAGTTTCGCGCTCGCCTCGGCCGCCTCGCAACCGCCCTGTTCCTCACCGTCGCCGCCACCTGCTCCGCACAAACCGCACCCGACTTTTCCCCCGAACATCTGACTTTCTTCGAAACTCAGATCCGTCCGGTCCTCGTCGAATCCTGCTATGAATGCCACTCCGCCCAGTCCCGCCCGCTCCAGGGCGGACTCAGACTGGACTACCGCGACGGACTGCTGAAAGGCGGCGATACCGGACCCGCTGTTTCACTCGAACATCCCGCTGACAGCACGCTGCTCAAAGCCCTGCGGCACGATGGCCTGCAAATGCCTCCCAAAGGCAAACTGCCGGACAAAGTACTGGCCGATTTCACCACCTGGATCCGGCTCGGCCTGCCCGATCCCCGAACCTCCGAACAGCCGGTCAGCACCCGACAGATCGACATCGCCGCCGGTCGCCGCCACTGGGCATTCCAGCCGGTGACCGATCCGCCCATCCCGGCCACAGATGCCTCCGACTGGCCGCTGAACCCCATCGACCACTTTGTCCTCGCTCGCCTTCAGCAGCAAAGCCTGTCACCACAGCCTGATGCAGATCGTTACACGTGGCTGCGCCGAGTCAGCCTCGACCTGACCGGACTGCCGCCAGCCCCCGCACAGATCAGCGAATTCCTCAGTGACAGCTCACCGACGGCCTTCGACCGCGTCGTGGATCGACTGCTGCAGTCTCGCGAATTCGCCGAACGCTGGGCTCGACACTGGCTGGATCTCACCGGCTATGCGGACCAGATCGGCACGTCCAACGAAGTCTTCGCCGAACACGCCTGGCGCTATCGCGACTACGTCATCAGTGCCTTTCACAACGACCTGCCCTGGGATCAGTTCGTGGTCCGGCAGATCGCCGGAGACCTGCTGCCGGCCGATACGCCGCAACAGCGTGCCGACAACCTGACCGCCACCGGATTCCTCCTCGTCGGCGATGTCGAAATTGTCAATCCGGACAAGCTCAAACTGGAAACCGACCATATCGATTTTCAGCTGTCCCGTATCGGCACTGCCTTCCTCGGCATGACCCTCGGCTGCGCCCGCTGTCATGATCACAAATTCGACCCCATCGCCCTCGATGACTATTACGGCATGGCCGGCACTCTCCGCAACACCGTCTCCACACGGAAAATTCCGCACGGCATCTGGAGCGGTCTCAATGTTCGTGAACTGCCGGAAACTCCGGAACAGCACACGCTGCGGCAGCAAAACATGGCTGCCGCACAGGCTCGCATCGAGGCACTCAGATCAGAACAGCAGCAGCTGACGCAGGAACTGCAGACGCTGCAGCAACAACTGCAGCAGCCCAATGCCGACAAGCCAGCGCTCGAAAAGCGTCGGGAAGAGATCCGCAAACGACAGGGACAGCTGCCAGGTGACATTCGCCACGCCGAATTTTTCCTGCCGGCAGCCCCGCGAGCTTTCGCGCTCGAAGAGGCTCCCGCCCCGACCGACATGCCCATCGCCATCCGCGGGAACCCCTACGCTGTCGGCAGAACTGTGCCCCGCGGCATTTTGCGAGTCGCTGCGTGGGATGATGGTCCGGCCATGCCCGCCGATCAAAGTGGTCGCCTGGAACTGGCCCGCTGGATCAGCGACAATCGCAACCCGCTGCTGCCGCGAGTCACCGTGAATCGCATCTGGGCCCGACTTTTCGGCGCAGGCATCGTTCGCACCGTCGACTACTTCGGCACCCGCGGCGAAACCCCCAGCCACCCCGAACTGCTCGATCATCTGGCCAGCCGCTTCATCAGCAGTGGCTGGTCGCAGAAGGCAATCATTCGCGCCATCGTGCTCAGCCGCACTTATCGTCTCAGCAGCTCACATTCCGACACCGCGGCAGCCGTCGATCCGGACAATCGGCTGCTCTGGAGAATGACACCGCAGCGACTGGACGCTGAATCCATTCGGGACAGTCTGCTGGCCGTCAGTGGACAGCTGCAGACCTGCAGCGGCGGACCAGCACTGCCGCTGGAATTCCGCGAGAACACCGGCAGCCTCGAACCCATGGCTGTCAATCCCCCCAGCTTTGCACTCAGACGCTGGCGCCCGGAACAGGAGTTCCAGCGTACTGTCTACCTCCCTGTTGTCCGCAGCACACAGAAGGGACCGGCAGCACTCCGCGACCTGTTCGATTTCGTTCAGCCGGCCGGTATCTCCGGACAACGCACTCAAACCGTTGTCGCCACTCAGGCACTGTATCTGCTGAACAACGAACTGCCGCGAAAACGGGCTGAAACGCTGGCTGCCGTGATTTTGAAATCGCCGGACGATCGCCCGCAGCGGCTGCAGCAGCTCTGGCTGACAGTACTCAATCGACCGGCCTCACAGGCCGAACTGGACGACGCGGCTCAGTTCCTGGATTCCCTGGCGGACAACCACTCTGCCTGGACCGAGCTGTGTCATTCGCTGCTGGCCTCCAACGAATTTCTGTTTCGACTCTGACCGCAGGACCATATCACATGCCCTTCAACCTCACACGCCGGCACTGCCTGCAGCACGCGGCCTGCGGCTTCGGCTCACTGGCACTGGCCGATCTCCTGCAGGCCGGTACACTCAGCAATTCGCTGCCACAGCCACACTTCAGCCCGCGGGCAAAACGCGTCATCGTCCTGTTCATGCAGGGCGGTCCGTCACAGATGGATCTGTTCGACCCCAAACCCTTCATCCAGCAGCGACACGGCCAGCCGCTGGATTCCCCGCTCAGTAAAACGATTCTGCAGGTCGGAACGGAACGTTTTCTGGCTCTCGGAACACCCGTCCCGGTAAAACCGCGAGGCCAGTGCGGCATGCCCATGTCCGACCTGCTGCCGCATCTTGCAAAAGTCGCAGACGACATCTGCCTGCTGAAAGGCATGAGTGCTGACAATCCACAGCACATGCCGGCGGAACTGCAGCTGCACACCGGAGCACTGAACGATGTGCGCCCCTCCATGGGCGCCTGGATCAGTTATGGACTGGGATCAGAAAATCGCAACCTGCCTTCGTTTATCACCATCAATCCTCACGCCGATGTCCGTTACCACGGCGCATCATGGCTGCCGGCCGAACACCAGGGGACGCGACTAAACGCCGCCGGGGGACCGGAAACACCGCCCATCGACAATCTCCGCAACCTGTCACCCGATCAGCAGGTCCAGCGCAAACGCATCGACTTCCTGCAGCGACAGAATCAGCGGCTGCAGCAGGCCGTTCCCGACGACCGCATGCAGGGTATGATCGAAGCCATGGAACTGGCCTTTCGCATGCAGACCACCACGCCCGAACTGGTCGACCTGTCCAAAGAAACTCAGACCACGCAGTCCGACTACGGCATCGGCGGCAAGGATACCGACCGCAACGGCCGTGCCTGCCTGCTGGCCCGCAGATTAAGTGAAGCCGGAGTCCGTTTTGTTCAGGTCACCATGGGCGGCTGGGACCACCACGGGGACATCCGCGGCAACCTGCCCCGTCTGTGCGCCCAGACCGATCAGCCCGTCGCTGCCCTCGTCCGCGATCTGAAACAGCGCGGACTGCTGGAAGACACACTCGTCGTCTGGTGCGGCGAATTTGGACGCACACCGTGGAGCCAGGATCTGAGCGGCACAGCCCCCATCGACACCCATGGTCGCGAACATCAGCCTGAAAGCTTCTGCGCCTGGATGGCTG
>SXXK01000203.1 GCA_005791255.1 Planctomyces sp. | reverse complement strand
GGCTGTGTCCCCGGTTGGGGCTCTGTCCCCGGTTGGGGCTGTGTCCCCGGTTGGGGCGGTGTCCCCGGTTGGGGCTGTGTCCCCGGCCGAGGCTGTGTCCCCGGTTGAGGCTGTGTCCCCGGTTGAGGCTGTGTCCCCGGCTGGGGCGGTGTCCCCGGCTGAGGCTGTGTCCCCGGCTGTGGCTGTGTCCCCGGTTGAGGCTGTGCCCCCGGCTGCGGCTGTGTCCCCGGTTGGGGCTCAGATTCGTCCGGCAGCGGTACCGGCTGACGCAGACGTGGCGGACGGGACTCAGTGGATGACTCCGGGGCATTTTCCGGCTCTGCCGAAGGCAGCGGACGCGGTGACTGCAGGCGACTGCGCGGCACCGGGGCTGTCGGGCCAGAGTTATCACGACGCCGCAGTGTTCGCGGCGGCGCGCTGCGAGGCTCAGCCGCTGCATCAGGATTGGCCGATGAACCCGCATCGGCGGGCCGGGAAGGAACAGTCTGCGGTGCTGCCGGCTCAGCCTGAGGCCCGTCCGACGGCATCGACGGAGCGGCCTGCGGCGACTGAAACTGCTGTGCCTGCTGCTGCAGCTGCTTAAGAAAATCCTGCAGCGATTCGGCGGATTCAGGAGTCAGCCTGGGAGCAGGCTGTGGTGGAACTGCGGGATTTGGCGGAGCCCCCTCGGGGGGCACCGGTGGCAACAGCCCGTCCTGCCGGAACTGCTGCAGCATGTCCTTCAGCTTCTGCTGAGTTTCCGGCTGCTGCAGACTCTTTTGCAGCGACTGAGGCGACAGACCCTGCAAACCCGGAGGCACAACGTCCGGAGGCAGCTGATCCTGCAGCTGCTTCAGCGCGTTTCCCAGCTGATCCAGTGCCGCTGGAGGCACAGGAGTCCGCTGCTGCTGTTCGATCGTCTGCCGAAGTTTCTGCAGCAGCTGTCGTGACGCGGCAGGAACACTGGCCGCCCGGTCCGGCAGCGGCAGCGGACGCTGTGTCTGATCCTGCCCCGCGCAGATACTGACCGACAGCAGCAGACCACTGTGCAGTAATGCCAGCAGCAGCCAGACCCGCAGCGAACGAACAGTGCCAGCTACGGTGCTCATCACGGCTGCACCCACGCGGGCGGCTGCAGGCCGATGTTCAGCGGCTGCAGATCCGCCGGCAGAAACCAGCCGTCACGACGAATCAGTTCACCGTCAAACCAGATTTCTCCGCCACCATAATCCGGTCGCTGAATCAGTACCAGATCCCAGTGCACGCAGCTGCGGTTGCCATTGTCGGCCTCCTCGTAGGCGTTCCCCGGAGTGAAGTGGAAGGAGCCACCGATCTTTTCGTCGAACAGTGTGTCCAGCATGGGATGCAGAATGCGGTTGTTGGTCCCAAACGACCATTCCCCGATGTAGCGTGCCCCGGGATCGGCATCGAGAATCTGATTCAGTCGCTCAGGAGCATTGCGGCAATCAGCGTGCTCAATCCGCCCGTTTTTCAGTTCGAACCGAATGCCTTCGAAAACAGTACCCTGATACCGCGAGGCCGTGTTGAACTGGATGGTGCCGTTCACACTGTCTTTTACCGGAGCAGTGAAGATTTCACCGTCAGGGATATTGCATTCACCCGCACACGGTACGACGGGAATGTTGCGGATGGAAAAGCTGAGTTCCGTGCCAGGAGCAGTGATGCGAACCTGATCGGCAGCTTCCATGCGGGCTTTCAGCGGCAGCAGATCCCGAGCCATGGCGGCATAGTCGGCCGTGCAGACGTCAAAGTAGAAATCTTCAAACGCTTCACAGCTTTTGCTGGCAGCCTGAGCCATTGAAGGAGTGGGGTAGCGCAGGACGACCCACCGCGTATGCGGCACTCGGATCTGAATGTGCACCGGCTGCCACCAGTGTTTCTGGTACAGATCCATGCGCTCACCGGGGACATCGGCGAACTCGTTGGAATTGGCCGAGCCACGTATTCCGATGTAGGCATCCATCTGCTTCATCAGGCCGGCTTCGTGATCCCCGGCCAGCATCATCCCGGCTTCCGTGGCCGTGCGATACAAGGCCCTCTGGATGGCGTTGTTTTTGACAATCACCAGCGGTGTGGCACCCGCCTGGCTGGCGATTTCGACCAGCCGGCACACCAGCGCCGGATCGGGCAGATCGATGGCTTCAATCAGCAGTTTCTGACCGGCCTGAATACGGCAGCTGTGATGCAGCAGCACCTGAGCCAGCCGTTCAATACGAGGATCTTTCATGGGGAATTCCGGGGAGCAGCGTCAAAGTCACCGGGGAAAGTCTGCAGCACGGTGAAAAGCATAGACTTTTGAGGGGGAAAAAGCATGCTCAATCCGGGTGGAATCCGAGTTTCCAGCCGCAGATGGCGGGCGGTGTTTACGGCGAGTCTTTCCATGGCTGACCGCAGTCCGTAGAATACTCACACCGAAGACGTCGGCAGCAGCCGGCTTCGGACCTGCACTCACGCAATCTTCTGCACATCGGAATGTGACTATGTTGTGGACTGACCGGTTTCGGGCCCCTGCCGTCTCTGAGAACGCTCTGCTGCACCCGCGCCGGCGGCATCTGTCCATACTGCTGGCGGTGATCTGCTGCTGTGCAGCACTGGCCCCCGCAACGGCGCTGGCACAGCGCACGGGCGGCACCATCGAAGTGGAAACAAAATCGGCGTATTCGCACATTCGCGTACGCCGCAGCGGCAGCGTTCGATCGCTGATCTTTGTCAGGGATTCCGGAGAAGAAGCTTATGAAAGCCAGGTTAACCTGAAGACCCCCTGGGTACTGAGGTTCAGTTACCTGCAGCACATGTTCGCCAATTATCTGTTTCAGCCGGAACAGAAGGACGCCATCATCGTGGGCCTCGGGGGCGGATCCATGATCCACTTCCTGCAGAAATATGATCCGCAGGTGAATATTGAAGCGGTGGAAATTGACCCGGTGGTCGTGGAACTGGCCGAACGCTACTTCGCTGTCAAACAGAAAAGCAACGTGCGACTGATCATCGCCGACGCCTTTGACTATCTGAAAAAGACAACCAAAAAATACGACACAATTTACATGGACGCGTTCCTGAAACCTTCCGCCACCACGGATGAAACCGGAGTGCCGCTGAAACTCAGGACACAGGCCTTCTACCAGCAACTGCAGGGACTGCTGAAACCAGGCGGAAGTGTGGTGTTCAACATCAACCCGCACGCACAGATGAAAGCTGACATCGAAACTATCAGCGAATCCTTTCCGCAGACCTACGTTTTCAGCCTGCCAAATTCCGAAGGCGTTGTGGTCGTGGGCAGCATGCAGACCAGCCGGCTGACAGCAGCCCAGCTGTCCGCTGCCGGAAAATCGCTGGATAAACGCTTCAAATGCGGCTTTTCCTTCGACGACATTGCCAAACGTTTGCGCAAACAGTAGACGCCAAATGAGAACGGGCCACCGAAGTGGCCCGCCCTGAAATCCGCTGTCCGCCGACTGCTGCGGCCGCCGACAATTACCTGGTAATGATCTCGCGCACCGTGCGGCCGCTGGGAATCATCGGCAGCACGTGCTCCTGATACGGACAGATCACATCCAGCAGGTACGGGCCATCGTAAGCCAGCATCTCCGCCAGTGCCGCCGGATACTCGGCCCGACTGCGGACCTGACGAGCTTTAATGCCGTAACCTTCGGCAATTCGCACAAAATTCGGGAAGGTTTCCTCGGGCATCTTCCCGTCACCTTCACCCAAAGCCTCCGGATGATCCACCGGGCCGAGATATGTGTGAGCACGGCGACCGGACATGAACCGGTCTTCCCACTGCACCACCATCCCCAGATGCTGATTGTTCAGCAGCAGGATCTTCACCGGCAGCTTCTCACAGAACAACGTCCCCAGTTCCTGAATGTTCATCTGGAACGAGCCGTCGCCGTCAATGTCGATCACCAGCGAATCAGGATGCGCCGTCTGCACACCCATCGCCGCCGGCAGACCAAAGCCCATCGTCCCCAGACCCGAGCTGCTGAGCCAGCGCCGCGGCCTGTCAAATTTGTAGAACTGAGCCGCCCACATCTGATGCTGACCAACCCCGACAGCCACATAGGTGTCGCGATGCTGAGTCTGTCGCCAGAGCTCTTCAATGGCGTACTGCTGCAGAATGGCATCGCCCGCATCCCCGTAGCTGAGCGGAAATTTGGCCTTCCAGCCGGCAATCTGCTGATGCCACTCCGACAAATCCGGAATGTCCTCGTCCGTCAGAGCCGCGTTCAGAGCCTGCAGTGCCTCGCAAACGTCGCCGTGAACCGGAATATGAGCTTCCTTGTTCTTGTGAATTTCGGATGCGTCAATGTCAACATGCACGATCTTGCCGTGCTTCGCAAACTCTTCCAGCTTGCCCGTGACTCGATCATCAAAACGTACCCCGAACGCCAGCAGCAGGTCCGCCTGATCGACCGCGTAGTTGGCGTAAACAGTGCCGTGCATGCCCAGCATGTGCAAAGACTGGGAATGAGTCCCCGGGAAAACTCCCAGACCCATCACCGTCATCGTGACCGGAATGCCGGTCCGCAGAGCGAACTTTGTGAGCTCTTCTGAAGCATTGCTGTGGATGCAGCCGCCGCCCACATACAACACCGGACGCTTCGCACGACGCACTGCAGCCAGAATCTGCCGCACCTGCTCAGGAGCAACCGGGCGAGTCTGCGGGCGATAACCCGGCAGATTCATCGGCGGATCAAAGTCCACTTCGGACAGCGGCAGCGTCTGCAGCTGCACGTCCTTGGGAACGTCCACCAGCACCGGACCCGGACGACCCGTCATCGCCACATAATACGCTTCCTTCATCACCCGAGCCACATCGCGGACGTCCGTGATCATATACTGATGCTTGGTGATCGCCCCGCAGACCTCCACCATCGGAGTTTCCTGGAAGGCATCACTGCCAATCACCGCCTGAGGAACCTGTCCCGTGATGCAGATCATCGGGATGCTGTCCAGTTTCGCGTCAGCAATCCCCGTCACCAGATTGGTGGCCCCCGGGCCGCTGGTGCCCATCACCACACCAATCTTCCCGGTGGAACGAGCAATCCCCTGGGCCGCAAAACAGCCGCCCTGCTCGTGACGCGGCAAAATCGTCCGAATTCGCTCACGATGCTCACGCAGGGCCTGATGCAGCGGCATGCTGGCACCACCCGGGTAGGCGTAAATCGTCTCGACACCCAGTCGGACCAGCATCTCGACCAGGATCTGAGCACCATTGATTGTCTGAGTTGCATTTTCGACGGTAGTCAACGTCATCACCCTTCCACAACTTCAACGCACAACTGCAAAGTGAATAGCAGGCGGCCACGTGTACGTCTGTTCCCATGGCCCGGAGCAGAACGTGATCGCTGCGCGGAATGAGCCCCGCAGGGAAAGTCTATTCTGTGGAATGCCGCGGATCGATGAAGAAATCTGCCGGAATGCCCTGAATGCCGGAAAGTCTCAGAAGGGGAATCAGAAAAGAGCGAGCAGTCCAGTTGGGCAGGCTGGGAAAGGCCTGTTCAGGACCTGCTGGTCAGCAATCCCCGCCGTGATCGAACGCCGCGGCATCACCAAGTCCGGTTGACTCCGCCGGCCGGCCGGGACTACAAGGGGACACAGGGCCTCCGGAGGCAGGCCCGAATGGAGTCGTTTTCCCGGAATTCTCGTGATTTTCCGCGAATCTGGCTCGAGATCGACGGAGCGATCGGATGCGACATCTGGCGTTAACGGGACTGATGGCAACGCTGCTGGCAGGCTGTGGCGGATCAGACAAAGGCGATGCAGCGGCAAAAACTGCCGGTATCCCGCTGGCGATCGCCTCGGCGAAACAGTCTGAAACTCCGGTGAAAGTCACCAAAAAGCTGGACGAGTATCCGGCGGAGATTCGTGCGCTGCTGCAGCGGGCGAATGCCGCGGTTGTCGCCGGTCGCAACGCTGTGGCAATCGAATCGTTGTGTCAGGCCATCGGTCAGACTCCGGAAGACGCCAGTCTGTTCCGGATGCGGGCGGACGTTTACAAGCTGCAGGGCGAAAACGCGAGTGCTCGTGCGGACTTCAGCACCGCACTGCGTCTGGCCCCGAACGACCCCGACCTGTGGAATAATCGCGGCTACTTTCTGATGAGTCAGGGGCTGACTGCGGAAGCATTGAGTGATTTCAACCGCGCGATCCAGTTGCAGCCGGCGCATTCCGCGGCGCTGAACAATCGCGGTCTGGTGCATCTGGCCAACCAGAAGATGGAAGATGCTGAGGCTGACTTCACAAAGGCCATTGACGCTGACCAGAAGTTTGTCGATGCGTGGAACAACCGCGCTTTTGCCAGGCTGAAACTGAATCGTCTGGCTCCGGCAATGGACGACATTCGTCAGGCACTGCGGCTGGATGAGCGCTATGCCACGGCGTGGAATAACTGTGGCCTGATTGCGGTGCGTCAGGAGAACTGGGAGGAGGCAGTGCGGGCATTTTCGAGAGCGATTGAGCTGGAGCCGCTGGATTCGCGGTGGCTCGGACATCGCCGCGAAGCGCTGCTGAAACTGGGTCGCTATGAAGAGTCTCAGGCGGATGCGGCAAGAGTCTTGTGGCTGGAAGAACTGAAGCGACTGTCAGCGGCGGCGCAGCAGAGTCCGCGTGGTACGGAAGTCTGGCTGCAGCGCGGCTCGCACCTGATGGCCGGCAGCGAATTCGGAGCGGCCGCTCAGGACTTCACTCGCGTCCTGCTGCTGCAGCCCAAAAACGCGGATGCACTGGCAGCCCGGGCACGTGCGTGGGTTGCCATGGGAGATCGTGATCGGGCCATGGCCGACTGCGATTCATGCCTTGCCATCCGCGCAGACAAGGATGCTCTGTCGCTGCGAGGTGATCTGTGGCTGCAGCGTGAGGATCCGGAACGTGCGCTGGCGGACTACGAAGCTGCGGAACGGTTTGATGAGCAGGTCGCGCAGGCTTATGACCAGCGTGCAGCAGCTTACGCAAAGTCCGGAAAGCCGGCGGAGGCCGCAGCAGACCGGACGCGTGCCGCCGGAATTCGCTCGGCACTGGCTGCTCCGGCCGCAGCCACAGCCGCACCGGCCGCGGCAGATCCGTCGTTCAATCCCTGATCCGGCTGTCGGCAGACTGAATCGTGACCGGCGGCAGACTGGCCCTGCCGGGAGGTCGAAAGTATAATTCAGGATGGAATGCGGTTGTCCGCAGGCACTGACTTTTCCTGATCTCCTCCCCGGTCTGCTCATGAGTTCCGCGTCGCGACCGAACACTGCAGCCCCAGGAAACTTCCTGTGCGGAAGTTTCGTATCGCTGGGTCTGCATCTGCTGCTGCTGCTGCTGGCCAGCCTGCTGCTGAAGGGTTGTCAGCAGGGCAGTCCCGGATCAGCCGGCGGGGAGGCCTTTCGCGAAGTGGGCCTGTTCGTGGTGGATGGTTCCGAGGACGGGCGGGGGGACGTCGGGCTGCAGCCTGGTGAAGGCTCGGACGATCAGACACAGCCGGCACCACAGAGCTCCGCAGCGACGAACACCGCTGCCGACCAGACAGCAGCAGCAGACAACCCGGCCGGTCGTGTACCGCAGCAGATTCCGGACACCGGAACTCTGAGCGATCCCGAGCAAACAGGAGCTGAAGATGGCAGCCAGGCGGCGCCGCTGTCCGGCCTGATCGGTCCGGGGGCAGCCATCGCGGGGCGCAGCGGCGGGACAGCCGGGGGCAGTGAATCCCTGATTCAGCCACTGCAGTCCGGCGGTGCGCGAAAAATCGGCGGGGTGGGAGGCCCCGGCGAAACAACGTTCATGAACATCGCAGGAGTGGGCAAGTCGTTTGTTTACGTGATCGACACCAGCAGCAGCATGGACGGTCCGCGACTGCGAACAGCCCGGGCACAGCTCAAAGCCAGCCTGCGTCTGCTGCAGCCCAACCAGCAGTTCGCCGTGATCCTGTACAACGAATATCGGGTGCGACTGAAGCTGCGACGCCAGGCCGAGCAGCCCATGTATTTCGCCACCGATGTGAATAAACAACTGGCTGCCCAGGAAATTGACAGGATCGCCTCAGACAGCGGAACCGATCACCGGCCCGCCCTGCTCGAAGCGCTGGCACTCAAACCGGACGTGGTCTACTTCCTGACGGACGGTGACGAACCCGAACTGAGTCCGGCTGACCTGCGGGACATCGCTCACTACCGCAACGGGGCAACAATTCACGTCATCAAATTCGGGGATGGAACCTTCACCAGCCGGACCCTGAACTGGCTGCAGAAACTGGCCCAGCTGGGTCAGGGGGAATACCGCGAGATCAGGGCCGAAGCCCGGTGATGGCCGCCTGGCAGTGGCAGCCTGGGATCACCCTGCTAGAATGCTGACTGTCAGTTCTGCGACAGTGCCGCAGGATGCAGAGTGTGGTTTTCAGTTCAGGATATCGGCTATGACCGGGTATACGGTGCACACGGGTGCTTCAAAGAAGTTTGTCAGTGGCTGGGATCGTGTTTTCGGAGATGACAGCAGCAGCGGCGGCAAAGCTGCGACCAGAGGCAGCAGGAAGTCTGCCGGCGACGGTGCCGCCAAATCCGCAGCGGCAAAAAGCGGCAAAGGCCGCAAAAAATCCTCATAAACCCTACGGCCCGCAGACAAACTTCCGGGGACGTCCCAACATACCCCCCTCGGTATTGAATTGCTGATCGTCTGTACGACAGGATACCGGCAGGACCGGGGCTGCGCAGGTGCGCCGCGTCCGGTCCGTCGGAGGTCTCCGTCATGTCCTGGTCTGCTCAGACACTGCTGCAGTCGCTCGCTGCAACCGCCGAACAGCTGCTGGATTTTGCCATTCCTCCGTACTGCCCGCTGTGCCGTGATGTGCTGGCTCAGCCCGCACAGGCGGCCGTGTGTTACTGTCTGCAGTGCAGCCGAAGACTGGCGGAACAGACGGGGGACCGCTGTCAGCGGTGTTCAGCCGCTGTCGGCCCGTGGTCTTCCACGCAGCGAGGCTGCGTTCACTGTCGCGGCAGGACTCTGCGGTTTCGTTCGGCTGTGTGCCTCGGGATGTACCATGATGACCTGCGACGAGCACTGCTCTCCGCCAAATGGTCCTTTTCCTCGGTGCAGATGCAGTCGCTGGCACGATTGCTGGCACACCGCTGTGCACCGCAGCTGCACGCGCTGCAGGTGGATCGAGTTATTCCGATCCCGCAGCACTGGAGACAGCGGCTGCTGCGGCACTTTAACCCCGCATGGCTGGTGGCCGAGCAGCTGGCCGGCGTGCTGAATGTTCCCTGTGACATTCACATCCTGCGAAAGTCCCGCAGGACTCGCCCGCAAAAACGCGTTTCCGTAACGCAGCGATTCGACAATCAGAAACAGTCATACGCAATCCAGGACGCGGCAGTGATTCGCGGAGAGCGCATCCTGATTGTGGATGACGTGCTGACCACAGGTGCCACATGTTCCGAAGTTGCCGGGGTGCTGCTGAAAGCCGGTGCGGCCGAATGTCACGTGGCTGTCATCGCCCGAGTGCTGGATCATTCGGCCTGAGCGGCCCTGCGGATGTCAGGGCAGCAGCAGCACAGGCCAGCGACTGTGAGGCTGCACGGTGTCGACAGCCGCCGCGCTGTCAACAAACACCACCGCGTCATTCGGGTTCAGCAGCGACAGGTCCACGTCCTGCGGAATTCGCAATTCCTGTTCAGCGACCGTGTCCGTAACGCCATCCTGAGTGGCTTTCTGGTACCACGGCTGATCGGCAGCGGACAGTGACTTCCAGGTGTCGTCACTGCCGTAGCAGACAGGCCTGAGGTCGTAACAGCCGAGGGCAGATCGGCGAATGGCCAGTCCCCACGGCTCAAAATCGTAACGCTGCCGATGCCCTCGGAAAACACGACGGCGACGAAAATCGCTGAGCGGCACTGCGGTAAATGAAACGACCGGGTGTCCGCCACGAATGGCCAGTCGCGAAGCCCGCAGCCGCTGCTCGGCCAGAATCCGCAGCAGCGTGCCACGAGCCGAATGATCACAGTGGTTTCGCAGCAGCGATTCGCAGTAGTGCTGACGAGTTTCGCCGGGCCACGGGCCGGCAGCCGGTCGTGTCCAGTGGCAAAGCCATTGATCGGGGCACACCAGCGGGTGATCCTCGGGCAGTGCCGGAAACGCCGTCGACGTCATCCGCGGCACAGCCATCCCGTCTCCGGGTTGAACGGCGGAGTCCCGCTGAAGTTCTTCGGGATCCTCAAGCAGACGCACCCGCAGCTGATGCTCCGGGGAAAGACAGGGCAGACACTCGGGGGCCACGTACACGGGTTTGCGGTGTCGCCGAGGATCATTCAGGTGCATTTCGATCAGTCGGACCATGTTGCCCTGCGGGCGGCACTTCAGCACACGGATTTCGTCAGCCATGGCAAACAGTGCCAGATCCGCGGGCGGCAGTGCCGCAGCCCGCTGTCCGGGCTTCCGGCCGAGCTGCAGTGTGAGCCTGGACAGTCCGAACAGATCGCAGCCGGCCGTCAGTACATCGGCTCCGGCAGTCCGCTCGCAGATGAGTACCTGTGTGCTGTCGGTCGGCAGCGCAGCGAGGGTGCTGCGCAGGCGGCTGAGCCACCGTGTTTCCTGATCCAGCCGTTTGCTGAGACGACTGGAGACGACAGCGACGCGACGCCAGCCGGCACCTGACGGACCAGCAGGCTGGCACGCCGAACTCGCCCAGTGCGACAGCACCGAAACAGCGTCGGCTGTGTCTGCAGACTTCAGCTCAAATGCCGGAGTTGCCTGTTGCACCATACTGCACCTGTGGTCTGAAGATCACGCATCCGTTACTGCTGCTGATCCTTTCCCGTAAGCCACTCCAGCGGAAAAACCGCCAGCTGCAGCCGGGAGTCGGCTTCATGGAAGCACAACAGTCGGCCGTCAGGCAGAAATGCAAGATCTGAGTAGGCACTTTTGCCGGGTTCCAGGGTGCGTTCAACAGGCCACGTGCGGCCAAAGTCCCGACTGAGCCTGATCGTCAGGTTTTCGCGTTTACCGCGACCACCGGGAATCTCCTGCCCCTGCTTGTCACGAGCCAGCGTGTACGGATTGGAATACACCACCCAGCCGGGTTTGTCGGGAACACTGGCCACGCTGGCCATACAGATCGGCTCCCAGAGCTCGGGGTGAAACTGAGGAGTCGTCCAGGCGGAGGCACCATCCGGACTGTACGAGACCAGTTTGCGACTGGCTTTGGATTCATTGCGGGAAATCAGCAGCACTCGCCCATCAGACAATTCCGTCAGGATGGTTTCGTTGGGATCTTCGAAGTCGCCGGAATCCGGCACGACAATGGCTCCGGCCTGCCACGTCTGTCCGTGGTCATCGCTGAAGATGGTCGCTGACACGGAAGGATGATGATCGCGAACTCCGCCATAAGCCAGCCAGACCGGTACCACCAGTCGTCCGCTGCGAAGCTGAATTCCGTGTCCGGGCCCGGTGGCCAGCACTTTCCAGTCGCACTCACTGCGAAAGGCGGCAAAGGCTGAGGTGATTTCGCTAGGAGCGGACCAGGTGACCCCGTCATCAGTGCTGCGAATTGTGAAGCAGCGGGAGTAGTTGACACAGTACAGAAATTCGATGGCCTCGGTTTCGCGATCAATAATCGCAACCGGATTGTTGACGGTTTGTTCGGCATCCGCAGTCGCGTTGCCGGACGTTCCGGCAATGCGCTGTCCGTGATGTGCGATATGCTGTGGTTCAGACCATGTGCGTCCGGCATCGGTACTGCGACGCAGGTGCACTTCAATCTCACCCCAATCACTTTTGCTGCGGCGGCGGGCCTCACACCATGCGAGGATTGTGCCGCGAGTTGTCACGGCGATGCCGGGAATGCGGTACAGCGAAACGTCGTGCTGACCGGCCGCAAAAACGGTGGTGCTGAAAAGTTCGTCGGCAGCAGATTTCGCCACTGTGGCCGACTGTGCCACTGCCTGCGGACCGGTGGTCAGCAGCAGTGACAACAGCAGCAGGACTGGTCTTTGAAGCAGCGGGATCTGCATGGCAGGCACCAATCGACTAAGACGTGACGGGAAACACAGGCAGCAGGGAGCAATGAAGAATCACCCTCACAGTCTGTCGCGGGGATCGACAGATCTCAACTCTGTCCCCCGTGGATTTGTCGCGGAAATGTCGGCTGAATGCGATGCTGCGGGCTTCCGCGAAATTTCGCGTGGATCGGAATCACCGGAAGAATCGGCACAAACTGCGGGAATCCGACGGGCAACAGACGTTCAGGTGAACCTGCAGGCAGTGCTGCAGTGGGGCTGGATGCCTGAGAAACCCCCAATTCCCTGTTTTTTTCATCCCTGAGCAGTCCCCGGGCTGGCTAGAATTTGATGTGCTGCTCGCCGGATCCTGCCGATTTCCTGTTGGTGTGACGGTGACTCACTGATACCCCGGTATCAGCCTTCCTGCCCTTACCTCTGTCGCTGCAGTGCCATGCTGTCAGCGATCCCCCCTGCGAGGCGATCATGGCTGCACCAAAAAATTCATTTTATGCCCGGGCGGTCGCGCTGCGGGGATTGCTCTGCTGTCGCTGGCGGTTACTGCTGCTGATCTGCGCCATCGGTGCAGCAGCAGCAGGGTTCACAACGGCCCGCTCCGGCGATGCAAACGGTCTGCAAAGTCGACTGCTGACTGTGCAGCCTTCACGTTTTCGCATCACGCGTGAGTGTTCAGGTCTGATTGAACCGGTGACCACCTCAGTTGTGCAGTCCGGCTGTCACTGGACCGTGTCAATTCTCAGCCTGGTGCCGGAGGGCACTGAAGTGCAGGCCGGCGACGTCGTGTGTGTGCTGGACTCGTCAGAGATTCAGGAGTTTCTGCGTTCTCGCGAGATCTCCCTGATCCGGGCCAATGCGGCCGTGACCGCTTCGCTGAAATCGGAAGAGCTGCAGCGAACGGCCGCCGAACGCCGGCTGTCGGATGCTCAGTTCGCCCTGCAGTCGGCAGAAATGGATTTGCAGCAGTACGTTCACGGCACACACCCGAAGCAGGTCGACAAACTGGATCGGGATCTGCAGCTCGCAGAGACTCAGAAGCAGTCTGCCGAGGACGAATATGCCTTTACGCGACGGATGTGGATGACGGGTGTTGCCAATCGGTCCGAGGTCGATGCGGCCGGCATGGCTCTGACCAACCGCAGCGTGCAGGCGGGACGACTGGCAGGTCAGAAGGAGCTGCTGCAGAAATTCACCGATCCGCGAACTCGCCGCCGGCTGGAATACAACGTCGATCATCTCAAACTGAATCTGGCCCGCACGGACCTTGCCAATTCCCTGGCCGAAACCCGCTACCGCATGATTTCGCTGTCGGACCAGCGGCGTCTGGACATTTACGAGCGTTACGCCCGCACGGCTCGCGAAAGCATCGAGGCCTGCACCCTGAGAGCTCCGCGGGCCGGTCGAGTGAATCATGCGAACAGCTGGTACAACCGCAGTCGCGGCGTACGAACCATCGAGGAAGGTCGCTCTGTGTACTATTCGCAGGCGATTTTTGAGATCCCTGATGAGCACGAGCTGAAGATCAGTTTTGGTCTGGATGAAACTCTGGTGGCCCGTGCTGTTCCCGGAATGACTGTGGACGTCAAACTGCCGGGATTTGAGCAGTCCCCGGTCAGGGCTGCGGTGAAGTCCATCAGCAATTTCCCGAAGCAGCGGTGGACGAACGGCGTGGAGATTCGTGAGTACATGGTGGAGGCCCTGCTGTATCCGACGGATGAACAGCGAGCGCAGCTGCACCCGCAGCAGGATGCCACTGTCGAAATCACCCTGACTGACGATCCGCAGGCTCTCGTGGTTCCGAAGGACGCAGTTGTCCGACGCAATGGTCGGCCCTGTGTCCTGGTGCCTTCAGCCGATCAGTCCGAGCTGCTGCCGCTGGCCGTGACTCCGGGTGAAGTTCACGACGGCGAAGTGATGATTCTCGAGGGCCTGACTGCCGGCATGCAGATTGTCCGCCACGCAGACGTCAACTGACATCGACCAGCCGCGGCCCCAGCACGTCAAAACGCGGTTCGATCCCCAGTCCGGCCGACGTGCCTGCCTGCATGAATCCGTTGATTCGCTGCGGTGCATTGCTGGCTGTGCTGACCGTGACATAACTGTTGAAATCGGTGCTGGTGAACCGCAGCTCTTCGGGTGTGCTGTGTGCCAGATGGGCAATGGCTGCCGTGGTGATGTCGCCACCCCAGCTGTCCTCCAGAGTCATGGCAATCCCCATGCTGACGCACAGATCACGCACCTGCCGCGTTTTTGTCAGCCCGCCCAGCTTGCTGATCTTGAGATTCACAACATCCATCGCCAGATCGGCGCGACCGCGGAGCAGCATTTCGAGACTGTCCACGTTTTCGTCCAGCACAAACGGATGATCTGTCTGACGCCGCACCGCCAGACACTCTTCATAGGTCAGGCAGGGCTGTTCAATGTAGACGTCGACGTTCTTCACCGCCCGGACAACTCGCACCGCTTCGTGCTGAGTCCAGCCGGTGTTGGCGTCGGCCACCAGTCTGTCAGATGGCTGCAGCATGGCCCGCACAGCATGAATGCGTTCGATGTCAGTGTCGGGGTCACCGCCGACTTTGAGCTGGAAGCGGGTGTAGCCGGCAGCCCGGTAGCCGGCCACCTTCTTTGCCATCTCATCCGGGGACTCCTGAGAAATCGCGCGATACAGTCGCACGCTTTCCCCATAACGGCCCCCCAGCAGTGTGCAGACCGGCAGGCCACTGGCTTTGCCCAGCAGGTCCCAGCAGGCAATATCGATCCCGGATTTGACGTAGGGATGACCTTTGAGTGCGGCATCCATGCGATGATTCAGGCGGGCAATTTCGCGAGGATCCCAGCCGATCAGATGCGGGGCCAGCTCCCGCAGACCAGCTCGCACGCCCTCCGCATACGCCGGCAGATAGAACGGGCCCAGCGGACAGACTTCACCGTAGCCCGTCAGACCACACTCGGTTTCGATTCCCACGATGGTGCTGTCGAAGACCGTCACCGATTTTCCGCCGGACCATTTGTAGGACCCCTCGTTCAGCGGCAGTTCGACTCGATGAGCAAAGATGCGTCGGATTTTCATGAGCAGTTCGATGTCTGGTGTGGTTGGAGACAGAAATTCGGATTGAGAGCAGCAGCGGTGGAAAGGCCGGACGAGGGCTCAGGATTTGCCGGTTTGCTGCAGCCAATCCAGCAGCAAACCCGGGACATCCACGCCGCAGGCCTGCTGCAGTCCGCGCCAGCCAGGCACGGCATTGACTTCAATGACGAGGGGCTGGCCTGCAGCATCGTACATCAGATCGACTCCGGAAAAAACCGCGCCCACCACATTTGCCGCGGCAGTTGCCAGCTGCACTTCGTGCGGAGCGGGATTCCACGGAGTCCCGGTGCCCTGCTGAGAAATGTTGGCGCGGAATTCCCCGGGACGCGGCGTTCTCCGCATGGCCCCCAGCACCCGTCCGTCCAGCAGCAGCAGACGCAGATCAAACGCCGGCCCTGCCACAAATTTCTGGACATACAGCACGGCACTGATGCGTTCCAGAGTTCTGCAGACACGCATCGCAATTTCAGGGTCCGTCACACGCACGATGCCTCGGCCCTCGGCACCGAACAGCGGCTTGATCACCACATCGCGACCAAGCTCTTCAAAAGCCTGCAGGGCAGCTTCCGCTCCTTCGCAGATGACCGTGTCGGGCACCGGGAGTCCCTGTTCGGCGAGCCGCTGCGTTGTGAGGTACTTGTCCACGGCACATTCCAGTGCCCGAGGAGGATTCACGATGCGAGTCCCGGCGGCTTCCAGTCCGGACAGCAAATCCATGCGCGCCACGACCTGTTCCAGCGAACCAGGCGGCATCGTGCGAACAAGCACTGCGTCCAACCCGGTCAGTTCGTCAGCACCGCAGAAAAACCTGAGACGCCCCGCCCGAACCTGGGCTGAAAACTGCTGAAAAGACAGCAGCGTCACCACATCGCCGCGCTGCACTGCCGCCTGCTGCAGCAGCCGCACGTAGAGGCTGTCGGACTGTCCAAAAATGCCCAGACGCATGACGACACCGCAGTCGGCAGAAACAGAAGAAACTTCACGCGGCCGGCATTCTCTGCTGCCAACGCCGTCGCCACAACTGCCACTCCCGGTTTTTTCTCACTGCGGAACACCGCCGAGCCCCCGTTTTTCAGGTGCACATTCCCCCGCCAGCCGTTAGACTTGCCCACAGCCCGCAATCGTCCGCCCTCCTTTCGGACCGGAGTTCCCTGATGTCTGCTCAACTGACGTCCCGCCGTACCATGCTGCGTGGTCTTGGAGTATCCATGGCCCTGCCATGGATGGAATCTCTGCGAGTCTGGGGGCAGGAAGCCGGTACCACTGCCGCCACCGGGCAGGCTCCCACACGCTTTGCCGTCCTGTTTTCCGGCAATGGTTTCCACAAGGACCATTGGTGGGCCCGCGGCGCAGGCCGCGAAATGGAACTGGGCAAAGTCCTGGAACCTCTGCAGGCACACCGCGAAAAACTGCTCTACATCCGCGGCCTCTACAACGATGAGGCGCTCAAGGGCAACATCCACAGCTCCCAGACCGGCAACCTTCTCAGCGGGGCTCCGCTGGAAGCCGGTGGCGGCATTCGCAGCGGCACCAGCATCGACCAGCTGCTGGCCCAGACATACGGCCAGACCACAAAAGTTCCCAGCCTCGTACTCGGTTGCGAAAAAGCCAACCCGTCCGTGCACAAAAACTACTCGATGCTTTACAGCAGTCACATTTCCTGGAGCTCCCCCACCACCCCCACTCCACTCGAAGTCTTCCCGGCACTGGCCTTTGATCGGCTGTTCCGCGACGATGCCACCAGGGCCGACAAAAGCGTGCTCGACGCAGTCCTCGAAGACGCCGGTGATCTGCGTCGCAGCATCAGTCGCAGCGATCAGCAGAAGCTCGATGAATACCTCAATTCGGTCCGTGAAGTGGAGCAGCGAATTGCCCGAGCCGGCAGCCGTGGCGAACTGCAGGGCTGGAAACCTGCTCTCGAAAAACCCGACAAAGCACGACCGGCTGACGGCATTCCACAGGACATCGCCGAGCACATGCGACTGATGTGCGAGATCCTGGTGCTGGCCTTCCAGACCGACACCACTCGCATCTGCACTCTGAAACTCAACAACGACCACTCCTCACTCAGATTTCCCAATCTGGGTGTGGATTACATGATCCACCACCTGCTGTCACATCAGGAATCAGACGACTGGCTGAAGGTCAATCGCTTCTTCATGGAACAGCTGGCATGGATCGCGGACAAACTGGATGCCGTCCAGGAAGGCGAGCGAACAGCGCTGGATAACTCCGTCATCATGTACTGCAGCAGCATGCTGACCGGCAGTCACGATGCCACGAAGCTGCCCGTCATCCTGCTGGGGCGCGGTGGCGGTAAGCTGGAAACCGGTCGCACACTGGATTACCTGGACAAGCCCAATCGAAAAATGTGCAGCCTGTATCTGTCCCTGCTGGACAAATTCGGCCTGCAGCAGACATCCTTCGGCGACTCGACGGAACGACTGTCCGAGGTGTGACGGGGTTCAGCCGTCAGGCTCTTCAGAGGCTCCGGTTTTTCCACGCGGATTTCCGCCCCGGTTCCGGGTCAGCGGCAACAGCAGCTGCGCCATCAGAAACAGCGCCAGGGGCAGCATCCACAGGATTCTGGCCGTGTGCCATGCCCAGTCCGGCAGCGCCAGCAGCTGTCCGGCAATCAGGTAGGCGACCATCCCCAGCAGCAGCCACGTCAGCACACCACAGCCGAAAGCCGTCATCTGGCTTTTGAAAACACTGCGTTCAGTGCCGGCGTCAAAATGCACATCCACCGTCCGCCGTCGTCGAATGGACCGCGCTGTCGCCTCGCACAGCTCCAGAGTCGCGGACGCGGCATCCAGCCACGCCGAACACTCCGCTCGATGACGGCAAAGATGCAGAATTCTGGGCAGCAGAGCAGCTTCGCCAACAGCGAACTGCTGCTGCCGACCATCGCGGTACGTCACAGTCAGCTGCACGCTTTGCGCGAGATCGGCCGGGCCGGCGGGGCGCAGCGTCAGTGCGGCCGGTGGCAGCAAACGCTCGGCCTCCGGCTGCGTGCTGAGTGACACCATGCGGGAAATCAAACCGACTCCCGGAACAGTCTGATCCAGACAGGTCACCTGCGAATACAAAAATCCGCTGGCCGTCAGCAGATCCAGACCGGTCCGCAGACCGACTGCCAGTGCTGCATCACTGAGCTCGGGCAGAGACAGTTCCAGAGTCAGCTGGCGGATCGCGTCCGGATCAAGGCCCAGCACGACGCGATCCGGTGGCAGCTGCGGCAGTTGCCACCGCCCCAGCACCGGAATCACGGCCGTCTGAGACTCGTCCAGCACCAGCTGCAGCTCAAATGTCAGTGCCGGCGAAGCCGTCAGCTCCGGCAGCACCACCACCACATGCTTTTCCGCCTGCACTGCGGCTCGAGTCAGCCGCAGGATTTCATCACAGTCTTCCAGAGCCAGCACCACCACCTGATTGGCAGGGTCCAGCATCACGTCCTCAGCACTGGCTGCCAGACGCAGCGGCATGCCGGCAGACAGCGCCCGATCCCGCAGCGCTCCCTGCAGTACCGAAGGCAGCAGCAGCTGATCACTGGCCCGACTGACTTCCTGCAGCAGCGGCCATGCCAGCGAACTGGTTCCGACAAATGCCGTTTTCATGCGTTCCAGTGCCGAAAAAAACTATCCAGTACGACTGACTGCAAGTTTGAACCGCGGGCGGAATCAGGCAGCACCCAATCCGGCCATGCGACGCCATGCACTCAACTGGCCCAGATGCATCATCATATGGCCACCACAGTAAAAGGCATGCATGGAACCCAGCGAAGGAAACAGTTCAGCCAGCCGTCCCGGATTCGGATTCGGACGCTGAAAGGTGTCGTCAGAGGCCGCTCGCAGCGCAGCACTGGCTGCCCGATATCCGTCGAAGAACACAGCCTTCACCGATTCCATGGGCGGGTAGATTGTCGCCTGCGGATCGTCGGCACACTTTGCATCCTTCGAGAACACCGCATCAAAACCCGCGGGCACCGCCGGGGCCTCGGCACCGAGATCCCGGAGGATGCGGGGAGCGTACAGAGCCAGGTGCCCCAGCACGAAGGCCGGATGATTCGAATCAATCGGTGTGCCGCCCGGACTGGCCAGTCGCCCGAAGTGCTCAGCAGTGACGTCCTTCAACAGGCGTTCCGCATAACCGACACAAAGGTCCAGTGAATCCGCAATGCAGTTACCGATCGATCGACTCATGCTCAGCTCCCGTGGTCCGGAAATTCAGGAAGGCGCCCGTCCGCAGACTGCGACCCGGTCGTTTCCTGATTGTAGACGTCTGTGAGCGAAAGCCGAATCATACCGATTGGCGGGACCGGGAATTCCCTCAATTCCGGGCCCCCCCGGCAAAACAGCGGGAATTCCGGCAAAATCCCCCGGCTTTTTCGCGGGATATCCGAACATTCGTTCATTCTTAAAAATCGGCGCCGATCCAGGCGGTCCGCGTTTGGAAGTGCGACACTGCCCGCTCTACACTTGGCGAATATTTCCGTCTGCGCTGACGCCAACTGGCGCGCAGATCGTTCCTCGCCCCGTAACATCCCCGGTCGATCCACGCCATGTTTATGCCACTGCTTGCAGCCAGCGACATTTCTCTCGGTTTCTGGGACCAGACGTTCAACACCCACGACCTCGTGGTGATTGCCCTGCTGGTACTGCTCGAAGGCATGCTGTCGATCGACAATGCTCTGGTGCTGGGACTGCTGGCCAAACGCGTCCCGAAACCTTTGCAGAAGCGCGCACTGACGTACGGCCTGGTGGGCGCTTTTGTGTTTCGGATTTTGGCAGTGGCCACCGCCAGTTATCTGCTGAAATGGCGCATCGTCAAATTGTTCGGCGGCGGCTACCTCGTCTACATCGCCATCAAACACCTGTTCTTCGAGTCTCGTGAAGATCGCGAAGAAGTCGTCACGGTGTCTGCTGAAGGGGAACCGGAACTGCGAAGTGCCGAAACCGGCGCCGCCCTGACTGTGGCTCAGGAAGCCGAAGAGCTCGAGCAGCGACTGCCTGTTCCGGTTGACGAAGAAGTCCTGTCAGGCCGCAGCTTCTGGTGGACAGTGCTGGTCATCGAACTGACGGACATTGCCTTCGCTGTGGATTCGATTCTGGCAGCCATCGCGCTCGTGGGATCACATCCTGGTGGTCCCAGCGCCACGACGCCGCATCCCAAGCTGTGGGTGGTGATCGCCGGTGGAGTTGTGGGGCTGATGCTGATGCGAGTTGCTGCGGCCATGTTCATTCGGCTGCTGGAAAAGTTTCCGCGGTTCGAAGTGTCAGCCTACCTGCTGGTGATCGTGATTGGCCTGAAGCTGCTGGTCGACTGGGGCTTCAATACGGAAGCCAATCCGCATCGCATCGACTTCCACAATTTCAGGCACGTGGAATTCTGGGTGTTCTGGCTTTCCATGGCCGTGGCACTGTGTGTGGGCTTCATTCCGCCGAAGCAGCAGTCTGCCGGAACAGGAAAACCGTGAAACTGCGTCGCCAGCCCGAAGATTTTCAGGTCACTGAACTCACAGCAGTGCAACCGGCAGCGGGGCCGTTTGCTCTCTACCGGCTGACCAAGACATCCCTCGGAACTCCGGAAGCAATTCAGGCCGTCTGTACCCGCTGGAACGTGCATCGCAAACGCCTCAGTTACGGCGGGCTCAAGGATCGGCACGCCGTGACGTCACAGTACCTGACGATTCACAATGGTCCGCGACAGTCTCTGCAGCAGAAATCCCTGCATGTGCAGTACCTGGGCCAGGTGGCCGCACCATTTACGGCAGCCGGGATCGACGGCAATCATTTTCAGCTCGTCCTGCGGGACATGACACCTGCCGAGGTTCAGCAGGCAGAAGCCGGCTGCGTGACGGTGCAGCAGTCCGGTCTCCCGAACTATTTTGATGATCAGAGATTTGGATCACTGGGAGTTTCCGGGGAATGGATTGCGCGGGCGTGGTGCCTGAGTGACTGGGAACGGGCCCTGTGGCTGGCACTGGCCGATCCTCATCCCGATGACCCGGCAGCTGAACGTCAGCAGAAACAGATTCTGCGGGATCACTGGGGACGCTGGCCGGAATGTCAGCAGGCCCTGGGGAGATCCCATCGGCGTTCCATCATCACCTACCTGTCAGACAAGGTGAAAGCCGGCCATCCGGCCGATTTCCGCGGAGCCCTGGCGCGCATCAGCATCGACCTGCGGGGGCTGTATCTGTCGGCATGGCAAAGTGCCCTCTGGAATCGACTGCTCAGCCGGTATCTGCAGGCGACGCTGCCCGCGGAAAATCTCGTGAGTTATGATCTGCTCAGCGGGGCAGCCATGTTTCCTGCCACTCCGCTCTCAGCTGAACAACTGGCCGCAGTCACCGCTCAGCTGCCCCTGCCCAGTGCTCGCATTGATCATCCGGACGGACTGATCGGCGAGCTGCTGTCGCAGGTCCTGCAGGCTGAAGGGATCGAACTGCGACAGATCCGGGTCAAGTATCCTCGAGACAGTTTTTTTTCCCGCGGCAGCCGCAGCAGTCTGATTTTCCCGCAGCAGCTGACGTGGGCCGTGGCGAATGACGAACTGTACCCGGGCAGGCAATGCCTGACACTCAGCTTCAGCCTGCCGCGCGGCAGCTATGCCACGATTCTGGTGAAGCGACTGACCGGGCTGTCGTGATTACCGAGGGTCCAGCCCAAGGGCCTGCACGATCGCAGCTTCATCGTTATCGACGACAACCGGAGGATTGGCGAAGGGCGTGCTGAGCACTCCGGCAGGATGCAGTTTTTTCGCGGCCAGTGCGGGATCCCCCGAGTGATAGGCCATGGTCAGATCCGGATCCTTCAGCTGGTGCCCGGTCAGGATGCACACGACGCGATCGCCGCTGGCGATGACCCCCTCTTCACGCAGCCTCAGGACTCCGGCGATGGTCGTCCCGCTGGCCGGTTCACAACCGAATCCGGTGGCGGCAATTCGAGCCCTGCAGTCGACAATCTCCTGATCCGATACGCTGCGGACAACACCGTCGCACACTTCCAGAGCCCGCAGTGCCTTGATCAGATTGACGGGACGATTGATTTCGATGGCACTGGCCAGTGTCGCGGCGCGTTCGTCCTGGCGGTCCATCCGTTCGAAGCGATTGCGAATGACGCCGGCATCAGGCTGTCCACCATTCCAGCGCAGGCCCAGCGTGTTCCAGAAGTCGTCCAGCGTGGCAGCACCAGCCGAATTGATCACAGCCAGGCGGGGCACTCGATCGATCAGTCCCAGCTGCCGCAGCTCAAGAAAAGCCTTGCCGAAGGCACTGCTGTTGCCCAGGTTGCCGCCGGGCACAACGATCCAGTCCGGCACCTGCCAGCCCAGCCCCTCAAGGACTCGATACATGATCGTTTTCTGCCCCTCCAGGCGAAACGGATTGACGCTGTTGCACAGGTAGATCGGATGCTTCTCACAGATCTGACGCACTCGCGCCAGGGCATCGTCAAAGTCGCCGCGAATCTGAATGGTGGTGGCCCCGTAATCCAGCGCCTGAGACAGCTTGCCAAAGGCAATTTTTCCGCTGCCGACAAAGACAATGCAGCGAAACAGGCCGGTTACGCCGGCATAGATGGCCAGTGACGCACTGGTATTTCCGGTGGATGCACAGGCCGTCATCTGCGCTCCCACCAGCCTTGCATGAGTGGACGCGGCCGTCATGCCGTTGTCCTTGAAACTGCCCGACGGATTCAGACCCTCATACTGCAAATACAGACCGCCAGGCTGCAGACTGCAGGCTGTGGCCAGACGGTCATTCCGCTGCAGTATCGTCTGGCCTTCACCGATGGTCACCAGCTGTTCGTCTGCCGCAAATCGCAGCAGCTCGCGGAATCGCCAGACGCCGCTGTGGTCCAGTGGATTCAGACGAGAAGACCAGCGCTGCTGAAAATCCGCCAGTCGACGCGGCAGCGGGATCCTGTTCCAGTCATAGCTGATGTCCAGCAGTGATCCGCAGTGCGGGCATGACGTGAGCACCTGGCCCACATCAAAGGTGGCCCGACACTCAGGATTCAGGCACTGCTGGAATGCCGTCTGAAAAGCAGCACTGGACATGACGTGACTATCCGACTGAAAGTCGCAGATGGTGGCGATGCACGGGTGTGCCGGAACTTTCGCCCCGGATCACTCTTCCTGCCCGTAGCGTAAGGCAGGAAGCAGACTAATGCCAGATTTCTGCTGCTCAATCGCGTGCGCTGACCACCCCACAACACGCGCCACACCAACCGCCAGTGCCTGTCGATCCGCCGGAATGTCCAGCAATGTCATCAATCGCACAGCGGCCCAGTCGAGCGTCGGCAGTTGATTCCCGGTTGCGAGGATCTTTTCCAGACGCGCCGCCGCCGCCGCAATCCGCAGGCGATCGACACTGCCCAGCAGCGTTCCAGCAGACTCCCGCAAAAGCCGCACACGAGCATCCGGAACGTGAGCCGCAAAACCGAAGGGCATCCCCTGAGGCTCACGAGACCGGTACCACGCCTCAGCCTGATCCGGTGTCACAAAGCTGCGCAACAGTTCGCTCGTCCACTGCCACGGATCATTGATCGTCTGCCCGACAAACACAGTGGTGGCGGACTGCAGCGCTGTGATCACGTTGCGAGTCGCCGCGGCCGTCGATCGGGCTCCAAAACACGCCGGACGCATCTCCGTCAGGCACTGACAAATCATCAGAGCATTCATGGCCGCATCCTCCTCCGGAGTTGGCACGCTGGTGCCCCCGCGCAGAATCCTCAGCAGCCGTCCGCTCCATGAAAGTTCACCCAGCTCGGTCAGAACTGCAATGCTGTCCTTCGCTCGAACACCATTAATCGCATAATTCAGCAGTTCCGGCAGCTGCCCCAGGATGCGACAGACACGAACAACGGACGAGTCCACGCACAGGTCATTCGGTGCCGGATCAAAAAATGACAGCAGCGACATGCTCAGCTGCAGCAGATCAAGCGGACGAGCACCCACCGGCAGCAACGAAAAAACCTCACCGATCGACTCATGCAGTGCACTCGCGGATTCTGAGACATGCGATTCCCAGTCAGCCATCTGCTCGGCACCGGGCAGCTGTCCGTGCAGCAGCAGCCATGCCACATCCTCAAATCGCCGGCTCTGCACAAGTGACTGGACCGGGCAGCCCATGTACGAAACACCGTCCGCCGGAAAACTGAGCAGACTGGTGCTGCCACAGACATGACCCGTCAGACTGAATTCGTCGGCCGCCGCCGCCTTCTGCAGGTCACCCACCAGCCTGTGCAGTCCGGCTACAAGCCACGGTGAAGGTTTCTGGACTGGATCTTTCACGGCCTGACTCCATTCTTCCCGATTTCGACCCCGAGGATTTGCGGTGACAGGACCCGGCTGAAACTCATTTCCAGCACAGCCCCGCTCCTCGAAACAGGACCGCAGCATAACGAACGGGCAGGCAATCTTCCACCGCCCCGAGCACTGGAATTGCCGGGTGAACACCCGCTGAATCCAACCACCGCAGTGGATCAGCGAAAAAAACACAGCCACCGCGGCCAGCAACGGTTGCTGCGGCCCGAAAAACTGCTGATCAAAAGTACACTCCCGGCCACAATACAGCGCAGATCGCCATGGTTGTTGTTGAATTACTCCGCTTCCGCCACGTAGAATCACTGATCTTCCTGATCCCCCCCAAACGCACCTCCTGCCAACTGCGGACCCCGCTGATGCTGCTGCGCACTCTGATCACAGGCATTTTGTGGCTTAACGTCTGTGTTCTGATCTGTCCGGCCGGACAGCCTTCCGCAGAGACTCGGCAGTTCATCGCGGCGGATTCGTCAAAACAGAAAGTGGCATTGATCGCAGCAGACGGCCAGACGATCTGGCAGCACAGGATCGGTCCGCTGCACGATCTGCATGTGCTGCCTGACGGCCATGTGCTGATGCAGCTGAACTGGACCGAAGTCGTTGAGATAGTGCCGGGGACCGGTGAAATTGTCTGGCGTTATGACGCTGCGAAGCAGCCCGCGAATCAGGGCGTCCGCATTGAGATCCATGCATTTCAGCGATTGCCTGACGGTGCCACGATGGTGGCCGAATCCGGTCCCGCCCGTCTGATTGAATTGACCCCTGATCTGCAGGTGCGTCGTACTATTCCACTGCAGGTTGTCAAACCGGATCCCCACCACGATACTCGCCTCGTCAGGCACCTCGCCTCCGGCAACTATCTTGTCTGTCACGAAACTGAGGGTCTGGTGCGTGAATACCGCCCGGACGGCACAACAGCCTGGGAATATCAGGTCCCGCTGTTTGGTCGCGAGCGTCGCCCGGGTCATGGGGTTGACGCCTTCGGCAATCAGGTGTTTTCTGCCCTGCGACTTCCCGGCGGGAATACTTTGATTGGTACCGGCAACGGACATTCGGTGCTGGAGGTGACTCCTGCCGGTCAGGTGGTCTGGAGTCTGCATCAGAACGATCTGCCGGGCATTCAGCTGGCGTGGGTCACTTCGCTGCAGGTGCTGCCATCGGGCAATCTGCTGATCAATAACTGTCACGCCGGCCCGGACAATCCTCAGTTGATTGAGGTCTCGCGCGACAAAAAAGTCGTCTGGTCCTTTCGTGATTTCGAACGATTCGGAGATTCACTGACCAACTCGGTCATCCTGCAGGTCAATGGCAAATCGGTGCTGGGTGCCCCACCTGCATCAAAGTGACACCTGATCTGAAAGCACCGACAACTTTCACGTGCAAGTTTCGTTCTTTGTACCCCGAGGTCAAAAAGCCATGCTCAAAACGTCCCTGACTGCCCTGCTGTGCTCACTCCTGACTGCCGCCATTCAGCCGACTCTGGCTGACGAAAAACCCGCGAAGCCGCAGCCCTCGGCAGAGGCTGAAGCTGCCGAGCGAGCTCGTGACGAAGAGGCCGCTGAGAAGAAGCGTCGCATGACGGAAGAGCGTGCTCAGGATAAACGTCGTGAGCAGGAGCGACGCGGAGAAGAGCTCGGGCGGATGAAGCAGGAACTCGTGGCTCTCCGCGAAAAAGTGCAGCATCCGGAAACCCCGGAGGAAGCTCGCGGTGAACTGAAGCGTGAAATCCAGCAACTGGAACTGCGTCTGAAGCAGGGCGTCGGCGAGCAGACCCCTGTGAAGAAGGGTCAGCCCAAACCGGGCCCGAAACCGGAACTGCCGCCTGAACTGCGTGAACACGCAGAGCGGCTGGAGATGGCTGGTCGCCGCATCAAACATGTGCGGATTGCCGCCGAAAATCTGATGGCCGCTGAGATGCCCGATATCGCTCACGAACTGCTGCAGCGGGCAGAAGGCATGGAGCGGGAAGTCGCGGCCGCCAAAGAAGAACTGATGCGCAGGATGCATGGTGAGCACGGTGGCCCGAAGTCGGGCCCCCCGGAGGAAGCTGAAGCCCTGCGAAACGAAAATCGAAAGCTGCAGAATGAGCTGCGCGAATTGCGCGGGCTGGTGGAAAAACTGAAGACTGAAGGTGGTCGCTGACCGCAAAGTGTCCCGCAGCTGTGGAATCGGTCTGAGGCGACCCGCAACGGGTCGCCTTCTTTTTTTCAAACAGCCTTAACCGAACACTCACGCAGTTTGCCTTTGATTACCACCACTGCCTGCAGGATTTCTGCAGCAGCAATAACCCTCACTGCAGGTACAGGAAAGCCAGGGGACCAGCATGAACAATCGCCGGATTCAGCAGCACGAACAGACTCGCAGACAAATGATTCTTTCCGGAGTTTCCATGGCAGCACTGCCGTGGCTGGGCCGGCAAAGCCTGGCAGCGGTGAGTCTGAATCCGCGGTTTGCTGACAATCCGTTCACTCTGGGAGTTGCTTCCGGCGATCCCACCAGTGACGGTGTCGTCCTCTGGACTCGACTGGCTCCGGAACCACTGCAGGGTGGCGGACTGCCTCCCGAAAACTATCCGGTCCGCTGGGAACTGGCTGAGGACGAGGGATTCCGGAAGGTGGTGCAAAGCGGCACGGAACTGGCTGCGGCAGCCATGGGACATTCCGTACATGTCGAGGTCAGCGGACTGCGACCGGACTGCTGGTACTGGTACCGCTTTCATTCCGGTGATGCTGTCAGTCGCACCGGTCGGACCCGCACCATGCCTGCGGCGGATGTGCTGCCCGAACGTCTGAAACTCTGCTTTGCCTCCTGCCAGCATTACGAGACCGGACTGTTCACCGCCTATGAGCACATGGCGGCCGAGAATCCCGATCTGGTCCTGCACCTCGGAGATTACATCTACGAATACGAGGGGCAGGACAATCGAGTCCGCAAACACTCCGGTCCCGAAATCACCACACTTGAACATTACCGCAACAGGTATGCTCAGTATCGCCTTGACCCGCAGCTGCAGACGATGCATGCCCTGTGTCCGTGGCTGGTTGTGTGGGACGATCACGAGTTTGACAACAACTGCGCCGGGGCGATTTCGGAAGAGCGTGGTGTGAGTGAGTCCGAGTATTTGCTGCGACGGGCGAATGCCTATCAGGCCTATTACGAAAACATGCCGCTGCGCAGACCGGCCATCCCCAGCGGTTCGGACATGCTGCTGTACCGCACACTGGACTTCGGTCGGCTGGCCCGCTTCGAAATGCTTGACACCCGCCAGTATCGCTCTGATCAGCCCAACGGTGATGGGCTGAAACCACTCACCGGGGCAGTCCTGGACCCGCAGACCACCATGCTGGGGACACAGCAGGAGCAGTGGCTGCTCAGCGAACTGAGCAGTTCAAAATCAACCTGGAACGTGCTCGGACAGCAGGTGATGATGGCGCGGGTCGATCGGGTTCCCGGCACGGATCAGAAATTCAGCATGGACCAGTGGTCCGGCTACGAAGTGGCTCGCAGGCGACTGCTGACCGCTCTCAGCGAACGCCGAATTTCCAACCCGATCGTGCTGACCGGTGACATTCATTCCAACTGGGTCAATGACCTGCTGGTCGACTTTGACCGACCTCGCGATCCGGTGGTGGCCACCGAATTCGTCTGTACGTCCATTTCATCCGGCGGCAATGGGGTGCAGAAGGCCACCGGACATGCCCTGCTGATGTCCGAGAATCCGTTTGTGAAATTCCAGAATTCCGAGCGTGGCTACGTCAGCTGCGAAGTGACAGCGAAGGAATGGCGCAGTCGATATCAGGTCGTGGAATACGTGGATCGACCGGGGGCACCGCTGGTCACCCGATCCACGTGGGCGGTCGAGGCGGGGCGTGCCGGAGCAGAGCAGGTGTAACTGAGTGCGGCTCAGAACGCCTGCACGGGGTAAGCTGTAATCACTTCGCGGCGATTTTCAGTCACGATTCTGACCAGGCGGCATTCCGGATTTCGTTTGCGTGCACCCTCTGAACCGCCGACGTAACCAAGTCTGCGCTGCAGATTGACCGTAGTGACAGTGCGGTTGTTCTGCTGCTGCCGTTTGACCAGCGGACCACCGGCAGTTGATTTCTTCCAGGCCTCGTCGATGGTGGCCAGCCAGCGATTGCGGTCACCTTCGAAGACTCCGTGCAGTTTCTTCCGTGGATTGTCCTCGAGGTGCTGCAGGACATGGTCGATCCGATGCCCTTCTTCGCTGCCCGGCAGATACAGCAGTCCGGCTGGTGATTCAAAGACGCCTCGCCTGACTTCACGCAGTTCGAATGCGGGCGCCTGCTGCTTTCCCTGCTGCTGTTGCGAGCCGGCCTTCGACGTGCCGGCTGCAGCCGGGGACTGCTGAGGCGTCAGCAGATTCTGCAGGGCAGCAGAGGACACGCCGTATGGAGTGGCCGTTTGCAGCAACCCCGCGAAGCCCACCAGCGTCAGGAAAGCGAACAGAGCCAGTTGCAGTCGGGTGCTGCGGGACGTGGAGGCGTGTGTCACGTTTCGGTCTTCCCTGAGGGAGTGCTGACGGAGGTCTCTGCCGTGCTGCTGACTGTCCCGAATTCTGCCCGCGGTCTGTGCGATTTGTCGAGCCGAATGGCCGTTTTTATCAGCAAATTCAACTCGTTTGCACTGGCCTGCAGAAGTACGGCCCGCAGGGCGACCAACCACGCCCAGCGGGGGTTATGAAAACCTTCGAATTTGTGCTGGCCGCGGTCGGACAGCGTCAGCCTGGCTTCCATGGGCTGGCCGAATCCCAGGAAAACAGTGTTTTCCCCGGTCGATGTCAGAGTCCGGCCGGCGTGTGTGGCTCGGAACGCAGCCACACCTTCTCCGCCGTAAAGACAACTCCTGACAACAGAACTGTGAGGTTGCAGCAGCGGGATATGGAGTCGATGACGTGGCTGCAGCGGAGGCTGCAGCCAAACGTCAATGGGGCCCGCTGGCTGATCCGAATCATTGACGACGCGAATGATCTGCAGCGAGAGCAGTGACGAGGGGATGTACCAGCAAAGAGCAGCGAGTGGCAGATGGGTGACAACCGCCACAGCCGGAGCCAGCAATTGTCGCGGAGGTGCTTTAAGCAGCCACGCACGGAACAGACACCAGGAGGCCATGGGCAGCAGCAGCAGGCCGAGCAGGATTGCGAACATTCCAGCCGCATAAAACGGCCCGATTTCAACGATCACGCCCCCGGTGATCAGCCAGCCGGCAAGAGCTCCTGTTCCGAGCACGCCCGGCACGACGCTGCACCATCGGGCGGACCGCAGCAGTCGCTTCGCTCGGTCCTGGGGTGGCAGCAATTCTGCAGGCATGGAGTCAGATTCCCTTGATTTCTTCCGAACAACGGAAGGCCGCCGGTATTGGTAATTCCGATTTCCCGAACTTTTCCGCCGAAAACCGTGATTTCCGGACGGTCCGGCGACTTCGCCACCTCTGGTAATCGATCGGATTGCGGGCGCCCCGGATGTTGTCTGTCAGGCTGCCACCCGGATACTATCGCGAGGAGCAATGCAACTTCCAGTCCATCGTGCTGCGGCCTGACAGGCAGCATGCGTTTGCCGACAAAGGCAGCAATCATGCGAATTGACTTCTGCCGGATCACTCGTACCGCAGTGGCCATCAGCACTGCGCTGCTGCTGTTTGCCGTACCGCAGTCACCTGCCGCGGTACTCGACGAACCGCAGCAGCCCTCCGGGGACACACCGCTGACCGCTCGCGGGCAGCAGATCTATCAGGAACGCTGCATTTCCTGCCATGGCGTCAATGGCCAGGGAACTCCGCAGGCCCCCGCCCCGATTTTCGGCGATCGCTCGCTGGCAGATCTGGCCGACCTGATCACCCGCACAATGCCTGAAGGCTCCCCGGAAGACTGTGTCGGGGACGATGCGGTGGCGGTGGCCGAATGGATGCAGGCCGCGTTTTATTCGCCGGAAGCCCAGGCGCGTCTGAATCCCCCGCGACTTGAACTGACTCGACTGACAGTTCAGCAGTATCGCAATGCCGCAGCGGACCTCGGAGTCGAATTCCGGTGGCGGCAGGCGATCGATGCGGAACGGGGACTGAACGCTGAGTACTTTGCGGGTCGCGGCCTGCGGCGGGACAAACGTGTCTTTCAGCGGCAGGATCCGATGGTGGACTTCCAGTTCGGTGCCTTCAGTCCGGATGGTGAAAAGATTGAGGAAGAGGCTTTCGCCATTTCCTGGGATGGCTCGGTACTGGCTCGTGAAAGCGGCTGGTACGAGTTTGTCGTCAGGACGGAAAATGCAGCGCGGCTGTATGTGAATGGTCGCAGCACGCCACTGATTGATGCGTGGGTTCGTTCGGGTGCGGACACTGAGTTCCGCGGCTCCCGTTACCTGCTGGCGGGTCGGTTGTATCCGCTGCGGCTGGAATGGTTCAAGTTCCGTGAACCGACCGCTTCGGTGCAGTTGTACTGGAAACCGCCGGGAGGCGTGGATGAATTGCTGCCGGCAAGGCACCTGATCCCGAAGAATTCGCCGGAGGTGCTGGTGGTGGAAACTCCGTTTCCTCCAGACGACCGCAGTGCGGGATATGAGCGTGGCATCAGTGTTTCGAAGGAGTGGGATGAAGCAGCGACGGGGGCGGCCATTGAGGTTGCGGATCGCGTTCTGGCGGGCCTGAAGGATTTCCTCAAGCTGCGGGACGGCGAGGATTCGGCAAAACGCATGCGGGAATTTGCCGGGCAGTTTGCCGAAAGGGCATTTCGGCGTCCGCTGACGGAAGAGCTGCGTCAACGGCACGTTGACGAACAGTTTGCAGCGGCAAAGTCGCCGGAGGATGGACTGCGGCGTTCGCTGCTGGTGACTTTGTTGTCCCCGCGTTTTCTGTACCGCGAGGTCGAGGGACTGGACGATCAGTACGACCGTGCTTCAAGGCTGTCGTTTGCGGTGGTCAATTCGATCCCCGATGCTGCTCTGCGCGAAGCGGCGGCGGCGGGGCAGCTGCAGACTGAGCAGCAACTGCGTGAACAGGCGTGGCGGCTGGTGAATGATCCGCGGGCAAAGTCGCGACTGCTGGAATTTCTGCGTTCCTGGCTGAATCTTGAACGCCTGCAGGACCTCGACAAGAACGACGAACACTATCCCGGATTCACCCCCCAGCTCGCAGCCGACCTGCGAACTTCCCTCGAACTGACGCTCGCAGAGATTGTCAATTCAGAGCAGGCCGATTTCCGGAGTCTGCTGCTGGCCGATCGCACCTGGATGAATCGTCGCATGGCCGAATTTTACGGCGTATCGTGGCCTGAATCGGGCAGCGACTTTGTGCCGTTAAGTTTCGAGCCGGAGCGAAGGGCGGGGGTCATTTCGCACCCCCTGCTGTTGTCCGGTCTGGCGTATATGGACACCAGTTCCCCGATTCATCGCGGCGTATTTCTGACTCGGGCAGTGCTCGGACGCGGTATCAAGCCGCCGCCGGTGGCTGTCGCACCAACGGCCCCGGAGCTGGCTCCGGAACTGACCACGCGGGAGCGAGTCGCTGTGCAGACCAGCCCGGAACTGTGCGCCAGCTGCCATCGGATGATCAATTCCGCCGGCTTTGCACTGGAAAACTTCGATGCCGTGGGCCGCTTCCGCGATCGTGAACGCGACCGTGCGATCGATGCCACCGGGCAGTATGAACAGCGGAACGGGCAGCTGGTGCGATTCAATGGTGCTCGCGAACTGGCCGGCTTTCTGGCCCGCAGCGAGGAAACGCGACGGTCTTTTGTGCGGCAGTTGTTTCATCATCAGGTGCAGCAGCCGATTCTGGCTTACGGACCTGAGACGATTCAGCGGCTGTCGGACCTGCTGGAACAGGGGGATTTCAACATTCGCCGGCTGCAGGTGGAAATTGCCGTGATTTCCGCTTTGCGGGGGTGGAGCACGAAATCTGAACAGACTGTTGCAGATCGCAGCGAAACCCGATGATAATACTCAGTACCACGCTTCGATTGCGGGGGTCATATCAGGACCTGCCGCACACTCAGTCTCCAGCCCGTTGATCCCACCTGTTTTCGGACCCTGCCATGCAGACTCGCCGCGACTTCATCCGCAAACTGGGGCTCAGTGCTGCCGCTTTGCCCTTCGTTTCCAATCTCAGCACGTTTGCCGCCGCGGAAGCTCGTAACGTCCGTAAGCAGCGACTGGTTGTGCTGTTCAGTCCCAATGGCACGGTTCCATGGGACTTCTGGCCGGATGAAGAGGGTGAAAATTTCACTCTGAAGCGGATCATGGAACCATTGAATGACTTCCAGGATCGTCTGCTGGTGCTGAAGGGTGTGTGTGACAAGGTGCGTGGGGATGGCGATAACCACATGCGCGGCATGGGCTGTCTGCTGACCGGGATCGAACTTTATCCGGGAAACATCCAGGGTGGTTCGGATACTCCCGCAGGCTGGGCCAGCGGGATTTCCATCGACCAGGAGATCGCTCGCTTTCTGCAGTCCCGTGAAGAGACGCGGACGCGGTTTGGTTCTCTTGAGTTCGGCGTCATGGTTCCGGATCGCGCCGATACGTGGACTCGAATGAGCTACCTGGGGCCCAACAAACCGGTGGCTCCGATTGACGATCCGTACCAGATGTTCCGTCGCCTGTACGGTCAGGTGCAGCAGCGTGAAGTACTGACGGGCGTCCTCGATGTGGTTCGCGAAGACCTGCAGAAGATCAGCCGGGTGATTTCCGGCGCGGATCGACAGCTGCTGGAAGAGCATGCAGAGTTTGTGCGGGGGATGGAGCAGCAGCTGCGGTCGGCAAAGGATGTCGAGGCAACGCATGTGCTGCCGGTGCTTGAACCGGGAATCCGGGAAGAAAACGACAGCATCCCGACCATTACGAAAATGCAGATGGAACTGCTGGTGAACAGTTTCGTCAATGACTTTGCCCGAGTCGCCACATTCCAGATCACGAATTCCGTCGGCCAGCCGAAAATGCGCTGGCTGGGGATTGATGAGGGGCATCACGAGCTGTCGCACGAACCCAATGAAAACAAGGAAGCCCACGAAAAGCTCACGAAGATCAACACCTGGTACTGTGAGCAGCTGGCATTTCTGGTGCGCCGGCTGGCAGAGACGCCGGAGCCGGGTGGCGAAGGGTCACTCCTTGACAACACTCTGATCGTCTGGGGCAACGAGCTGGGTCAGGGCAACTCGCATACCCTCGACAACATCCCCTTCCTGATGGTGGGCAACGGGCTGAATTTCCGGATGGGTCGTTCACTGGTTTATCCGAAGGTGCCGCACAATCGACTGTTGCTGGCACTGGCTCACGGGTTCGGCCATCATCTTGAAAGCTTCGGCAATTCGGGCTTCTGCAAAGACGGAGTTCTGACAGGCCTGGTGTGAGTGAATCGAGGTTCTGATGGACTGGCAGTGGCTGGCAACGTGGCTGGTGATTCTGTGGTCTGCGGTCACGATACTGCGGCGAATCCCGGGTTTGCGCAGGTCCGGCAGCCGGTCTTCGGCCGGTTGCGAAGGATGCGGGGGCTGTGGCAGTGCCCCGAGCACTGCCATCACAGTCACTCCCCTGGTTCAGCTTGGTTTGGGTGGTGCGCAGCGTCCGGTGGCCGGTGCGCCAGCAGTCAAGGGGCACGATTGAAGCTTTGCCAAAGGCTTGAGCGATGCGGCCGGGGGCAATCCTGTTGTGTGGTGGACGTTCAACTCGCATGGGCCGGGACAAATCCCGGCTGCCGTTTGGCGATGACACACTGCTGCTGCGAGTTTTGCGGCGAGTCGCGGAGGGATTGCAGAAAGTTTGTGATGCTCCGCAGATTGTCGTTGTTTCCGCAGCCGATCAGGTGGTGGAACAGCTGCCGGCCGGTGTCCGGACAGTCGTTGATACGGAACCCTGTGAAGGGCCACTGCGAGGACTGGAAGCTGGTTTATCAGCCTTATCCGGAACTGCCGACACGATTTTTGTGACGTCCTGCGATGCCCCGTTTCTTGAGCCGGCGGTCGTTGAGCTGCTGCTGCGGCGACTGCAGGGCAGGCGTGGGTTGCTGGTTTCTGAGAACGCGACGGGGCGGCTGCATCCGCTGTGCGCGGTGTACACGACGGGGCTGCTGGCTGATGTCCGGCAACTGCTGGCATGCGGTGAGCGAAGGATGCAGGCGCTCGCACAGCTGGCGGATGTCGCACAGCTGGAGGCCAGTGAACTGCGGACAGTGGATGCCAGCCTGAGCAGTCTGCAGAATATCAATGAGCCTGAGGATTATCAGGCAGCACTGGAGAAGCTGATCGGGGGCAGCTGACCTGTACGGGCCACAACCGGCCAGGGGGTTTGCGAAATCTGGGGTATCGGGCTGGCTTTGGTCCGGTCGGAAAGCCCGGGGAACCCTGCCGAATGGGCCTGTGTTCTGGTGCCGGATTCTGCCGGAAGCCCCCCATCGGTCTCGCAATTCCGCTGCCGGATTTTGTAATGTTTGTGCTGGAATCTGTGTCCGGGTGGTCAGGCCGGACAGTTCCGCGGGCGGGGAGTGCGGGAACATGAGCGGTTCGGTGCGGCTGATACTGAGTTTTCACAATCATCAGCCGGTGGGCAATTTTGACGGTGTCTTTGAGCAGGCTTACCGGGACGCGTATCTGCCGTTCCTGGATGTCATGCAGGATTATCCGGACATTCGGTTTGCGCTGCACACTTCGGGCAGTCTGCTGGAGTGGCTGGAGGCCAGGCGACCCGAATATGTGGAGCGTTTGCGGGGGCTGGCGGCCACCGGTCAGGTGGAAATCATCGGCGGTGCCTTTTACGAACCGATCCTGGCGAACATTCCGCGACGCGACAGAATCGCCCAGATCCAGTCCTATTCACAGCATCTGCGGTCGCTGTTCGGACAGTCGGTCCGCGGAATGTGGCTGCCCGAGCGAGTCTGGGAGCAGCAGTTTGCTTCGGATATTGCCGCCGCCGGCATTCAGTACACGATCATTGATGATTATCACTTCCGCTGCGCGGGCATGCCGCAGACGGAATTGTATCGGCATTACGTGACTGAGGACGAAGGCCGGACTCTGTTTGTGTTCCCGGACAGTGAGCGGCTGCGGTATCTGATTCCATTTTCAAAACCGCCGGAGGTGATTGAGTATCTGCGGGAGGCTGCGGCACAATACACAAACCCGGTGCTGGTGTTCGGGGATGACGGTGAAAAATTCGGGTCCTGGCCCGAAACGAAAAAGCATGTGTATGAAGACCGCTGGCTGCGGGATTTTCTGGAACTGCTGCTGGCCAATCGCGACTGGATCCACGTGACGACTCCGGGCGAAGTGATTGATTCCGTCGCCCCGGCAGGCCGGTGTTATCTGCCGGACGCCAGCTATCGTGAGATGACGGAGTGGGTGCTGCCACCGGAAATGCAGCGCGAATTCGTGACACTGACGCGACAGTATCCGGACAACCCGGAATGGCAGAAACTGGTGCGATTCACTCGCGGAGGCTACTGGCGGAATTTCCGGACGCGGTATTCGGAAAGCCATGAAATGTATTCGCGGATGATCGGCATCAGCAATCGGCTGTCGCGACTGGCTGCCGCAGACGACGGAGATGTGCAGCGCAGAACTTTGCTGCAGAATGCGCGGACGCACCTGCATCGCGGGCAATGCAACTGCTCGTACTGGCACGGAGCTTTCGGCGGACTGTATCTGCCCCATCTGCGAAATGCCGTGTATGCCGAACTGATCCGTGCTGACAATCTGCTGGAACAGTGTGTGCGGGGTGATGCTGCATGGGTGGATGTGGAGGTCGGTGACCTGAATATGGATGCTCGTCCGGAAGTCAGGCTCAGCAATCATCGACTGTCTGCTGCATTTGCTCCGGCCTGCGGCGGTCAGATGTATGAACTGGATCTGCGGACGAATGCGGTGAATCTGCTGGCCACACTCAACCGTCGTCCCGAACCCTATCACCAGCGGATTCTGGACTACGTGGCGAATGCCGGAGCAGCCTCTGGTGAGGAGCTGGCAGCGATCAGTCGTGAGGTACGGTTCCGGCAGCCGGATCTGGATCGCCGGATTCAGTACGATCGATGGCCGCGCAAAAGTCTCGTTGATCATTTCTTCAGACCGCAGCTGTCGCTGTCGGAGTTCCGTCGCAGCGAAGGTGTGATCGGTGACTTTGCGATGGGTGAATTTGAAGCGGGCGTTCGGAAGGGTGAACGGCGCATCCTGCTGGAAATGCATCGCTCGGGGCGAGTCGGTGAGCTGGCGGGCCACGTGCGCAAAACTGTGACCATCTCTGCAGATCGTCCCAGTGAACTGATTGTGCAGTATGAGCTGACCGGATTTCCGGCAGGCATGCCGCTGCATTTCGGCGTGGAACTGAATTTTGCAGCCATGCCGGGCGGAGCTTCCGACAGGTACTTCTACGACGAATCCGGCACTCGCATCGGCACACTCGACTCGGTGCACAATCTGAATTCCGCCGAAAGGCTCAGCCTGGTCGATGAGTGGCTGGGCCTGGACGTGAGTGTGGAAAGTTCGGTTCGAGCCGGTTTCTGGGCGTTTCCGCTGGAAACCATCAGTCAGTCAGAAGATGGCTTTGAAGCGATACATCAGAGCGTCTGTGTGGTGCCGCACTGGGAGTTTACGATGCCGGTGGATGGTCGCTGGGCGGTGGAGCTGCGGCTGGTCCCGGATACCGCTATGGCCGTCGCTCGCCAGCTCGCGGAATCCGCCCGACGCAGGCGGGAAGATGTGGGAGGTGAGGCGACAGTCTCGGTATCATCCGGGTTTTCAGGTTAGTCGGGTGGAGTCGTGGCGGATGTTTGCAGAACTGCTGCAGGACCTCGAACCGTGGCCGGGATTGCACGCTCGCACATGGGCAGTGCTGGAAAGTCTGCCGGCTGCAGTGCAGCGGGATTTTCTGGATGATCCGCGTTTTCAAATCACAATCGACAACTACACACCGGAAGCCGGCTGGACACTTTGGATGCCTGTGCCTGGACCACCGGGCGAGGGCAGTCGCTGTGTCGTTTTGAGAAAGCGGCTGGAATGGTGTCATGCAGGTTTTGCGGCCTGGGTGATTGCCCATGAGTTTGCGCATGCCTGGCTGCGAAATGGCCCGTGGGGTGAGATTTCGGACGTGGAAGAAGCGGCTGATGCCGTGGCGGCGGTCTGGGGTTATCTGCGTCCCCCCGGGACCTGGGCCGATTTCTTTTCAATTCCCTCCTGAATCTCGCGTCCTTCATGCTGGCTTAAGGCACGCGCAGTAGAATTGGGGTCGGTGCGGACCGTTTTCCGCCCCGGGAAACTCCACTGTTACAGCGGTGCGGGCATGAAGATTTTGGTCGTGGAAGACGAACCTGATCTGCTGAGGGTACTGGCCCAGGTGCTGCGCGAGTCCGGTTATGCCGTGGACGAGGCAGCCGACGGCGAAGAGGGGCTCTATAAGGCCACAGCCTGGGATTACGACGCGATCATTCTGGACCTGCTGCTGCCAAAACTGAATGGCTGGGATGTGCTGCAGCGACTGCGGCAGGAACGCAAAACCCCCGTCCTGATCCTGACGGCTCGCGATGGCGTGCAGGACCGGGTCCGCGGACTGGACAGCGGTGCCGACGATTATCTCGCCAAGCCCTTTCACCTGACAGAACTGCTGGCTCGGGTACGGGCACTGATCCGGCGTTCAGCCGGACTGGCAGTCAGCGAAATTCAGATCGGGCAACTGGTAATTGATACTCGCAGTCGCACTGTCAGTCGCGAGGGCACGGGGATTCCGCTGACTCCTCGGGAATATTCCCTGCTGGAACTGCTGGCACTCAATCGCGGCTCTGTTGTTACGCGGACGCAGATCTACGAGCATTTGTTTGAGGAGCAGGAGGAGAGTTTTTCCAATCTGGTGGACGTGCATGTCTCAAACCTGCGGCGAAAGCTGGGGGGTGACTTCATCACCACTCGCCGTGGTCAGGGATACCTGCTCCATGACTAAATCCATCCGTGGACG
>SXXK01000019.1 GCA_005791255.1 Planctomyces sp. | reverse complement strand
GGGTCTTTTTTGTTGGGGGCGTGGACTGCGGGAAGCAGTGCCGCGGTTATGGGTCTACCTGAGGGTCCGTCTGTGGGCCCATCCGGTGTTCTGCGGGGGAATGGTTCGCGAGTTTTCGGCGGTTTGCGTGGGTGGTGCCGTGGGTTGGGCAAGTGGTTCCTGAGCGCTGCGATGCACTGAGGGGTTGGGTGGCTGGTGTGTTTTTTGCAACGGGGCGGTGAGCGGGCATGGGCAGGCGAGCGAAGCGGAACGACGATGATGACGAACTGGAACTCGATCCGGAACTCGAGTTCGACGAGGACCTCGACGAGGACTTCGATGAAGACTTCGAGGATGACGGGGATGGGGAGCCGGATGACGATGCGGACCATGACTTTGATGAGTCGGTTCGTGAATCTGTTGTTCGTGGGAAGGTGCGGAAAGAGCGTCCGCTGAAGTCGTGGTCGGATCGGGCAGTGTTGCAGGCGGCGGGGGGTGTGACGGGGCCGGAGTGTCTGGTGGTGCTGACTCACGGGACTCGACTGGCATCCGAGCTGCGGCAGTTGCGCCCGGACCTGCGGTTTTCATTTTTCACCACCGAGCATTTTTTTGCCAGAACTCTGCACAGTTTTCACAGTGACGCGGGGCAGTCGGGCGGGGTGACGATTCATTGTGCCGCAGATCCGCCACCGGGGCCATTTCAGACAATTCTGTTTCCGACTTTGGCTGGTGATTCTTCCGAAGTGGCTCAGGAGATGTTTCAGGCACTGCACACGCGGCTGGTTCCTGGCGGGCGTCTGATTGTGTCGACGAATGCCGCGAAGGGCCACTGGATCGACAGTCAGTTGAAAGCGCTGTGCAGTCGTGTTGAACAGCAGAAATTTGATCGCGGTCACGTGTTTACGGCGTGGAAAAGTGCGGAGCTGAAGAAGCTGCGTGGATTTCGATCGCGTTTTGATTTTCGTCATCTGGACCGTGTCCTGATCGTGGAGACTCGCCCCGGAGTTTTCAGTCATCGTCGTCTGGACGGAGGCGCGCGGGCGTTGATTCGGGCTTTGTCACTGGTGCGTGATGCAAATCCGCCGGGTCGGGAAGTGCTGGGAATTGTGGAGATGGGGTGCGGTGGAGGTGCGGTTTCAGCCGCGGCGGCTGTCAGTTTTCCGGCCGCACGAGTGCTGGCGATTGACAGTGACGCGCGTGCTGTCGAGTGTACGGCTCAGACGGCAAGGCTGAACGATCTGTCCCGGATTCAGGTTCAACTGGATTCCGAGGGTCAGGTTCCGGATGCGGGGCAGTGGGATCTGTTGCTGGGTAACCCGCCGTATTATTCGGATTTTCGAATTGCGGAGTTGTTTTTGCAGGCAGCGCGAAAGGCGTTGCGTCCGGGCGGTCAGGTGTTGATTGTGACCAAACCGGTGGAGTGGCAGGAGGCACGGATGAAGCAGTTGTTTCAGAACGTGCAGGCTTACAAGTTTGGCGAGTACACGGTGTTTCGTGGCGAAGCCAGGCGTTCGTGAACCTGAGGTGTTGCGCGAGGGAGGGTCTTGCCCACGAACCACAGTCTCCTCTGTCCTGTTGGGTTTGAGGGGAATGCAATCTGCATTTCAACTCTGGCAACCGAATCATGCGTTACTACCTGATTGTGGAGGAGCTGCTGTCGTCGGGCCATTTGTGGCGTGTCAGCAACGTTTCGCTGCGGGAGGAAGCGGCGGTGATGTTGCAGGCGGTCGCTGGTGATCTGGTGTCTGTACCTGGTGTGCGGGTTTCGGTGCTGTTGTCTGCTGAGGCGCTGGCGGGGTCGGTGGGGTGCAGGCTGCGGGCTGCGGGTGTGGAGTTGCTGCTGGCTGCCGACGGTGCTGAGGAGTGGCTGCGCAGCCCGTCCGTCAATCCGGCGCAGTTCACTGCGACTCTGGCGATTGCTCCTGAAACCGCCGGTCTGCTGGTGCAGCGTTTGCAGCAGCTGCAGTCGGCGGCGTGGTCCGGTGTAACAAGTCTGAATGTGCCATGGCGGCAGGCTGCGTTATTCGGTGACAAAGCGGCTACGGCGGTCTGGCTGCAGGCTCGCGGTCTGGCGACGCCTGCCACGTTGGCGCTGACTGCTGCTGCGGCTGAGCGGTTGGCAGCATTTCGAGCATCAGGCAGGCTGGACCTGCGGACGGGTTTGCTGAACAGCGATGCCTGGGGAACTGTGCAGTCGGGTGAAACTTCGCTGTATGTGCTGAAGCCCAGAGACGGTTGTGGCTGTGGCGATGTGCAGCTGGTGTGTCTGGCGAGAGACGAGGCAGCGGCCCCGAGTGCTGGTGTTGTGCAGGTGGTGGATGAGGTTCCGGGTGCTGAATACTTGTGGCTGTTGCAGCCACTGCAACCGGGGCTGCATTGTTCGGCTGGGCTGATTGGTCGAGGCGAGGGATTGGCGGTGCTGTTACCGGCGGGTGAGCAGGTGGTTGAGTGTCAATCGGGGAGATTCCGCTATTTGGGTGGCAGCCTGCCTGCTGCGGGGGCGGTGCAGGAGGCAGCCGGGGAGATGCTGCGGAAACTGGCGGCAGCGATGCCGGATTTTCGTGGCTGGCTGGGTGTGGATTTTGTGTGTGGGGTGGACG
>SXXK01000202.1 GCA_005791255.1 Planctomyces sp. | reverse complement strand
GCTTCGGCTTTGTTGCCCTCGGCCTTGTTGGCTTCGGCTTTGTTGCCCTCGGCCTTGTTGGCTTCGGCTTTGTTGCCCTCGGCCTTGCTGGCTGCGGCTTTGTTGCCCTCGGCCTTGTTGCCCTCGGTATTGTTGCCCTCGGTATTGCTGCCTTCGGTTTTGCCGCCCTCGGTCTTGTTGCCCTCGGTCTGGTTGCCCTCGGCTTTGCTGCCCTCGGTTTTGCTGCCTTCGGTCTTGCTGCCTTCGGCTTTGTTAGCTTCGGTCCTGTTGTCCTCGGCTTTGCTGCCTTCGGTTTTGTTGCCGTCGGTGTTATTGGCCGCATTCCTGTCGACGGGAGCCTCGCGGTCGGTATCAGGTTGACGAGATTGCGAATTCGGGTCCTGCTTCCGCTGCATTGAATCCAGTAATTTTTTCAGAGCCTCATCATCATCAATCTTTCGGTCAGCCGCTGATTGTCCACCGGTGTCGGTTTTTCCTGAATCTCCGGCCGCTGTCTGCTGCTGCCCATCGCCAGGCTGCTGCGGCTGGGGCGCATTATTTTCTTTTGCCGGTTGCCCATTCACCGCTGTGGATTGACCACCACTCTGTCCTGGCTGAGGCTGCTGAGCGGCCTGTCCGTCCTGCCGGGGCTGCTGATCCTGGCCGGGTTGTGGTGTCTGAGGCTCAGCGGGCTGTTGTCCCTGGGGCTGCTGCTGTTCTCGCTGTTCCTGAGCCTGTTTTTGCTGCAGTTGCTGCTGCTGCATTTGCCGGTCCTGCTGCAGCTGCTGCTGCACTTCGTTGTCGGCAACCGGAGCCGCAATCCGAAGATTCAGTTCACCGGAGCTGCCCTGGTTTCCGAGTGGTGGTCGGTTGTCGCGAGCCTCCAGATGCCAGGTGACGGTATCGCCCGGCTTCAGTCGCAGCAGGCTCAGTTTGAAGTCATAGGTTCCGCGCCACGATTTCACAAATCCGCTGGCAGCGGAATCCATCAGGAACTCAGCCGGCTGCCTGGGCTGCCCGTTCACGGAATAGTGCAGTGTTACGTTGCGCAGCAGGAAGTCCGGATCTTCTGCCTCAGCCAGCAACGGCACGATCGCGTTGGCAGGTACCTCGAGGTCGCGAGCCGGATCCAGTACTCGCACGACCGGCCGTTCGTCGCGACGCACCTGAATCGGATACACCGGAGGCTCCGGATCACTGCGTCCTTCACTGTCCTCAACAAACACCCGGTAGTATTTGGGGAAGGATTTATCTGAGCGTTCTTCAAGTTTCCATTTGCCAGTCAGCGTGGTTTCGCTGATGGACATGGATGCTTCTTCGGCCTTGTTGGAGAAAGTTGCGTCATCAGAAAACTGCAGCAGGGCGGTCGTTACGGGCGCGGTGGTTTCGGCGGTGATCGTGACTGTCGTATCCTGCCATGTGGCAATGGCCCCGGCCTGTTCTGTGCGGTCCGGCAGTTGCATGTATTCCGGATGCTGATAGCGGACGTTGGTGACGGTGGCTGTGGGAGGCTGAATGACAGTGATATTAAAGGTATCGCTGACAGCGTCACCGGCCACAATATGATACTGCAGGTTCTGTCTGACGCCGCGATTGGCTTCGCCGGTCAGGACTGCCGTGAATCGCTGCTGATCCTGACCCGGTTGCATTTTCAGAGGTTCATCAACGAACCGGCGGTCAGACGTGGTGTAAAGCACCTGTACCGAATCCGGCAGTGTCCCGGAGACATCGACCTGGAACTGAACCTGAGTTCCCGCAGGTACAGCGGCGTTACCCGGTTGAATGGACTCCAGCACGGTGCGGGTGGAGACTGCAGCTCGCGCAAACGAGAACGGCCGCAGCAGGCTGATGGATTTGGGGCTGAGCACAGCATACAGGCAGGTCAGCAGTGTCATCACGAACAGGATCAGGCTCAGTCGCATCAGCCAGCGTCGGTCAACGACCTCATCAATGTGCACGGCTGCCAGTCGCACGGCGGCCCGTTTTTCCAGAGTTTTGCGGATGGCAATTCCGGGATCCCGGCCGTGAGCCTGCAGGTCTACAAGTGACAGCAGACTGCCGTCTTCGGATTGCTGACTGCGTTCCAGCATGCGTGCGGCGAAGACGGGATGCACAGACTGACCCAGTCGACGAATCACAAACCACAGCAGGATGCCTGCGCAGGACGCCACGATTGTGAACAGCAGCACGGCGCGGGTCAGCGGACGAAAACCGCCAGGAATTACCCAGTGGTCAAGCAGAGTGAAAACCAGCACATACCCAACCAGCAGCAGTCCTGCCAGCACCGTGGCTGTCAGTACATCTGTGGTGCGGATACGGCTGCGTGCCTGGTCCAACTGGATTCGGATGTACTGGTCCGGTTCAACCCAGGGGGAATTCTGAGGTTCTGAGACTGCAGACACGGCTGTGATTCCTGAAAGAAATCCAGAGCGATGGAGCGATGCGCCCGTTGGGAATTTTATCGGCTGTGAGGAGGTTGCGGCAGCCAAAACGGGCCATCAGTAGCGATTACGCGGAATTCAGCAGCTGGGCAACTCGCGGACTTCCTGTGAATTTCACCCTGACAACCGCCCGAATACAGTTGCCGCAGCTCGGTTTTTTGGGAAATATGCCGAGTTTCACTCAGAAATTCGTCAATCCGGCGAATGAACGGCCAACTGACATGGCCTGTTACGGGCTCGGCTCCTTGGAGAATTCCCACCATGCAACTGTTCGTTCGCCGTGTGTTTGTGCACACCCTGCTTCTTGGCTCGCTCGTCTCAGCGCTGCTGCCAGGTGTCCTGGGCTTAAGTTCTGCGGCGCTGGCCACTGAGCCGCAGCGGGATCTGATTGCCGGTCTGAAACCGCTGGCCACGATTGCCAGCGGTCGTCAGGACAGTTTTTCGCTGCGGGGCGATGTGCGGGTGTCGATCGATGGTTCGCAGCAGCCTGTCGAGATGCAGCTGAATCGTTATGACGCCGTCAGTTTCGATCTGCAGCTGTCGCATCCCGAATATGCATTGACGCTGCGTCGACGCAGCGATGTTACTGTGCTGCTGCTGCCAAAGCACAAGACGGCATTTGTGGCGAAAGGGGATGTTCCGGAAGCCGACAGTCTGGCTCCGGCGAACCTTGTCGGTAGGATGATCTCCAGTGCTTCAGAGCTGGCCCCGGTGACGCTGGGCCTCACGATGCTTTCCAATGGCGACATTGACGACACCCTGAAGGCTTTGGCAAGCCTGGCAAAGCTGGAACTGACTTCGCAGTCGGGCGAATGGAAGAACGGGAACACGGTGCTGAGCTTTCCTCAGGCAGGCCAGGTACAGATTATCGCCGACGGCACCAGTGTGCTGCTGACAGCCGGTGATGCGTCCGGATCTGCTCCGGATGTGCTCAGCCTGGCCGACTACAGGGTTACGGAGCTGGATCGGGCCGAACTGGAGCGGACGTTTGTGCGGGGAGTTCGTCGCGCTACGGAAATTCTCAGTCCAGGCAAGTCTCTGACAGATCCCGTTCAGAGGGCTCGCAAGGTAGAAAATGGAGCACTGCAGTGGATTGACGGACATCGCGTTGTCACTCTCTGGGGAACTCCCGAAGAACTGGGGACAGCGCACGGCAAACTGCTGCCGGAAGAATCACGACGATGCATCGAATCGGTGCTGTATTCGTTCGGAACTGCGAATGTTGTCAGGACCGGTCGCTGGTTCCGCCATGACCTGCAGGATGCTTATGCTCGACTGTCACCGCACATTCCTGAACGACACAAGCAGGAGACCGACGCGCTGGCCCGTTCATTGCAGCTGGATCCGGAAACTGTCCAGGTACTGAATGTCTTTCCTGAATTGTTTCACTGTTCGGGTTTTGCTGTGTTTGGTTCAGCGACAAAGGATGGCAGGCTGTATCACGGACGGGTTCTGGACTATATGACGACGATTGGTCTGCAGGATGCGGCCACAACCTTTGTCGTTCAGCCGAAAGGATATTTTGCCTTTGCCAACGTTGGCTACGCCGGATTTGTGGGCAGTGTCAGTGGCATGAATGCTGAGAAGATTTCTCTGGGTGAGATGGGTGGTCGCGGTGAAGGTCAGTGGGACGGAGCTCCCATGGCGACTTTGATGCGACGGGCTCTGGAAGAATGTGATACGCTGGCTGAAGTTCAGAAACTTTGGACGGACAGTCCGCGCACCTGCGAGTATTACTACGTGTTTGCTGACGGTGAAACGAACGAAGCGGTGGGTGTTGCGGCAACTCCGCAGTCCATCGAATTTATTCGTTCGGGGCAGGGTCACGAGCGGCTGGGGGACGGTATTCCGGACACTGTGGTGCTGTCTGCAGGCAGCCGTCTGACTGAACTGCGAAAACGGGTTACCGACAAGCACGGACAGATCGACACCGAGCTTGCTCAGTGGCTGATGAGCCGCCCGGTGGCCATGTCTTCCAATCTGCACAATGTGTTGTTTATCCCGCAGGACGGCCTGCTGTATGTGGCGAATGCCAGCCATTCGAAGCCTGCGGCGGAGATGCCATACGTGAAGATTGATTTGTACGGGCTGTTGAAGCAGGCCGGGACATCTGCCAGTGAATCGACGGCTGCCCGGTGAGCATATTGCTGCAGGAATCGACGGTTGGCGGTCCGCTGTGTCTGGGTGATATCCGTATGGATCTGCCTGTGGTGCAGGCGGCGCTCAGCGGATACAGCGACTGGCCGATGCGCGCTGTGGCTCGGGAAATGGGTGCGCCGTATTCCATTGCCGAAGTGGCGATTGATGCGTTTGTTGCCAATCTGAAGGATCGAACCAGAACGCGGCATCACCTGCTGGTACGTGACGAGGATCATCCGGTTGGAGCTCAGTTGACAGGTTCAGAGCCGGAGCTGTTTGCTGCGGCAGCGAAGCGGATGGTGGACGCCGGTTTTGATGTGATCGATATCAATTTTGGCTGTCCTGCAAAACGAGCGTCGGGGCGTTGTCGCGGTGGCTATCACCTCGGGCAGCCGCAAACGGCGGTTCAGATTCTGGAAGTCGTGCGGGCGACTGTGCCGGCCCGGATACCGGTGACTGTCAAGATGCGCCGCGGTGTGGATGACTCGCAGCAAAGTCGCGATCAGTTCTTTGACATCTTTCAGGCTGCTCAGAAAATCGGTATCGCGGCCGTGACCGTACACGGACGGACGGTTGAGCAGAAGTATGTCGGCCCCAGTCGCTGGTCATTTCTTCGCGAGGTACGAGCAGCATTTCCCGAGGCAGTGATTCTGGGCAGCGGGGACCTGTTTACGGCGGAAGATTGTGTCCGCATGCTGCGGGAAACCGGTGTGAACGGAGTGACTGCTGCCCGCGGATCGATCGGTAACCCGTGGATCTACGGTCAGTGTGCAGCGTTGCTGCGGGGCGAGTTGTTGCCGGCGCCACCGGACGTTTTGGAGCAGGCTCGAGTGATCCGTCGGCATTGTGAGCTGGCCGGGCAGGTATTGCCGGCAAATATTGTGCTGCGACAGATTCGCAAGTTCTGCCTGTTTTATACGGCCTGGCATCCGCAGGCCTCCAGTGTGCGGGCCGACTTCATCGCAGTGCAGTCATGGGCTGACTGGCAGCAGGTGCTGAACCGCTGGTACGGGGATAACCTGCCGGGGCGGTATCCGGAAAATCCCGGCAACCTGACTTCCGGATGTCGCGATACGTGTGGTTGACTGCGTGGGGATTGGTGCAGAATGGGAGGTTTGCGGGGCCGGGGGCGTGTGCCAAATCTGCCGATTCCTGGCTCTGGCTATTGCAGGATTTCCAACGGATTTTGACAGATTTGACAGTTCGGCTGCCGAACCGGCGTCGTGTTGGAATAGTATTCGCCGGTTCCGAATTCCCGTGTGTCTCGGTTTAGCCGGTGATCATTGTTCATGCAAAACACAAGTCCTCAAGCCGCTGCGGGTGATCAGTTCAGTCGCATGACAGCGTCGCCATCGTCTGCTGGTACAGCGAAGCGGTCTGATGGCGAGGTTGTGCGTGGCTGGCCGATTCCCGGCGTGCCCGACTTCGTACCGGCGCGCGGGTTGTTCGGCGGCAATCTGCAGACGGTTGTGGCCAGTCTGTTTCCTGGCAAGGTGCCACTGCCCGGGACTGTGCCCCGGCATCTGCGATTGCCCGATGATGATCGCGCGGTGCTGCATGATGACATGCCTGGCAGCTGGCAGCGCGGTGACCACGTGGTGCTGCTGCTGCATGGGCTGTCGGGGTCTCATCAAAGTGGTTACATGGTGCGTCTGGCGGCTCGACTTGTCGCCGTTGGCGTGCGTGTCTTTCGCATGGATCACCGCGGCTGCGGTGCTGCCGCTCAACTGGCTCGGTCTCCGTACCATGCCGGACGCACAGAGGATATTGCTGCTGCCGTGGCGATGCTGGAGCGTCTGTGCCCAGGATCACCCATCTCCATCGCCGGCTTTTCACTCAGCGGAAACATTCTGCTGAAGTATCTGGGTGACAACGCAGAAAACCTGCCGTTCTGCCTGTATCGTGCAGTGGCCGTCTGTCCGCCTGTGGATCTGCATCAGTGCACGGCACGCCTGGCGTCCACTGCGGCCGGTCAGCGCTACGACTGGTACTTCACTCGGCGACTGCTCAGCCAGATCGTGCAGACGACACTGTGGCGCGACGAACTGCCCCTGGCGCAGGTCAAGCGGTTGCCGCGGCGGATGTACGAATTTGACGACCTGTATACGGCACCTGTGGCCGGCTTTGCCTCAGTCGATGACTATTATACTCAGACATCCAGTCTGCCGGTGCTGGGTCGAATCCGTGTGCACACCACCATTCTGGCGTCACAGGACGATCCGGTGGTCTGTCCGCAGCCGCTGATTGATGCAGCGTTGCCGCCGAATGTCACGCTGTGCCTGACACCGCACGGCGGTCATTTGGGGTTCATCGGTCGAGCGGGGCTGGATCCTGATCGACGCTGGATGGACTGGCGATTGACGGAATGGCTGCTTGAGTGAACACAGTGGCGGAAATTCTTAGCGGAACAGTTCGTCACCGAACGGATGCAGCCCGCCGAGGCTGGCGGGTTTGGGCAGGGCACCCACGAACAATTCGGCGAGGCGGAAATCTTCAGCGGTCGTGATCTTGATGTTCATGGGCCAGCCGTCGATCACCTGCACCGGATGTCCGGCGGTCTCGACCATTGACGCTTCATCAGTGGCACCGGCCAGATTGCGGCAAATGGCAAAGGCTTTTTCCAGCACGCCACGTTCGAAGACCTGGGGTGTCTGAGCCTGGACGAGACCGGTGCGATCGACGGTTTCGGTAATTCGCCCATTCCCGCCCACTCGCTTAACGGTGCTGCTGATTCGCAGTCCGGGAATGGCGGCTTTGTGCTGGATGGCAGCTGCGAAAATTTCGTCGATCCAGCGGGCTGCCAGCAGTGGGCGAGCCGCGTCATGCACGGCGATGTACTCGACTTCCGGGCTGAGCTGCTGGATGGCGTTACGCACGCTTTCTGCCCGCGAGGCTCCTCCGGCTGCGATCTGAATGTCCATGAACGCCAGATTGGGGCGATACGTTTCGCGAAACCAGTCGAGGTCATCGGGAGACACTGCAATGATGGTCTGGCAGACGTCGTTGCGTCCGAGGAAATGTTCGGCTGTGCGGACCCAGACAGGGCGTCCTTTCAGATCGAGGAAGGGCTTCTTTTTCTGAAAGCCGGTCATGCGAGTGCTGCTGCCGGCGGCGGGCAGAATGACGCCGAAACGAGCCATGAGCGGAAACCTCCCAACCTGCATTCATGAAACCGAAAGTCCCGGGGAATCATAGAAGACTGCCCCGAAATCGGAACCCCCGACCGCCGAATTCCCGCTGCGCCGCGGCTCCCGCGTGGTATGATATCTCCCGTCTTTCCCGCAGGCCCGCAGTTGATCAGCTGCGGGCGTTTCAGCAACCCGCATCCGGTAACCGCATGAATCCGGCCCCGACAATTGAACAGCGATTTCAGCAATGCGCCACGGCTGTGCAGGGTCTGCTGACAGCCGTGCAGCGGCTGCAGCAGGCGGCCGAAATGCTGCAGACGGATCCGGTGGAGGGCAGTGAATGGTATCAGCTGCTGCGGCAGAAACTGGCACCGCAGCTGGGGCAGTCGGCCTTTCTGGTGGCGGCTGTGGTCGGGGGCACCAACATCGGCAAGAGTGTGATCTTCAATCATCTCGCAGGCAGCCGGGCCAGTGCCGTCAGTCCGCTGGCATCGGGAACCAGACATCCGACATGCCTGCTGCCCGTGGGGTTTCAGCAGCAGCATTCCCTGCAGGCCCTGTTTCCGGATTTTCAGCTGCGGCCATGGGGTACAGCTGAACAAACTCTGCAGGAATCAGAACAGCACCTGCTGTTCTGGCGGGAATCACCTGATCTGCCGGATTCGCTGCTGCTGCTGGATACTCCGGATATCGACAGTGATGCTCGTACAAACTGGTTGCGTGCGGATGCCGTGCGGCGTTCGGCGGATGTACTGATCGCCGTGCTGACGCAGCAGAAGTACAACGATGCGGCGGTGAAGGAATTCTTTCGGCGGGCCGCGCGGGAAGGGCGGACGGTGATCGTGATTTTCAATCAGGTGCTGTTGCCTGAAGACGAACCGTACTGGCCGATCTGGCTGCAGACATTCTGTGATGAAACCGGCCTGCGTCCGGAAACCGTCTATCTGGCTCCGGCCGATCGCCGCGCGGCTGAATCCCTGCAGCTGCCGTTTTTTGAGCGTCGGCATGCATGCTGTGCTGAGGCCGGTCTGGACGTGGATCCGACGCGGCCCGTCAGTCCGGCACAGCATCTGGCAAAGCTCAGATTCGCCGAAATTCGCCTGAAGACTCTGCAGGGCAGCCTGAATGAGATTCTGCATCCGGAACGCGGGGCAGGGGGCTGGCTGCGGAGCCTGCAGCGAGCATCCGAGGGACTGCAGGCGTCGGCCGAGCGACTGGCTCAGGGAGGCTTGATTCAGGTGCGTGGCTGGCCTGTACCGCCGGCGGTGGTGGCAGCGCAACTGCTGCAGGAGTGGTGGGGCAGTCGCCGCACAGGCTGGGCTCGGTCGATCACCTCAGCCTACACAGCTCTGAATGAGACTCTGCTGTGGCCTGTGCGAGCTGCCCGGAAAGCTCTGCAAAATGCTCCGGCGGTACCGCCGATGGAAGACTATGCACGACGCGAATGGGCAGTGATTGTGTCAGTGGTGGAGGACGTGTTTCAGCGTCTGCAGGGATTGGCGGACAGTGGCAGTCCGCTGATTCAGGCGCGGCTGCACAGTCTGCTGGAACCAGCGCTGCGTGGTCGGCTGCTGGAACAACTCAGAGTGGCTCATGCCGCGACTGATCTGCAGTGGGAGCTGCGGCAGGTGGTGGAGCAGCAGATGGAGACCGCAGAAGCGGCCAGTCCGGAAGTGTTCCGGCTGTGTCGGCATGCCAACAATCTGTCGGCGGCTGTGCGACCGGTGACCAGTGTGGTGCTGTTTTCGCTGGGCTTTGGGCCGGCGGGCGATCTGGTAGCTCCGCTGCTGGGCCAGGCGGCTGCTGCAGCGATGGTGCATGCGGCGGTGGATGTGGCGGGGGGAGCCACGGCGGCGATAGCAGGAGAAGCGGCGGTGGCGGCTGCGGCGGGGTCCGGAGCCGGATTGCTGCAGGCGTGGTTTCATCAGTTGCAGGCGTCATTTGCGGCGCGGCGCGGTGCGTGGCTGGCGGAGTTTTTGAAGCGGGAACTGCTGGGGGATCTGCCGGACGAGCTGCAGCGCGTCGCCGGATTGTCTCGATCCGACGAATTTCGAGCGGTGCAGCAGTACCTGCAGCAGCTGGCGGGATAGGTTGTCAGTTGTCGCTGGCAACTGGCAACTGAATTGAGAGGGTGAAAGTGATGCAGGCGTCTGGTGAGTTGCAGCAGATTACGTTGTTGTTTGAGATTGACGAGCTGGCGGCGGGTGTGCGCCGCTGGGCTCAGGCAGGGCCGGCGTGGCGACCGGCTCAGACGGCGCGGGCGCTGACGCTGCGGGTGCTTGATCGTGTGCAGACGGTGCGGCTGCGGCTGGAGTCTCCGCTGGTGGTGGCGACGTTCGGGGGTACTGGTACCGGCAAAAGTACTCTGGTGAACGCGCTGGTCGGGCAGGAGGTGGCTTTGGCGGGTCGGCAGCGACCGACGACGAAGCAGCCGGTACTGCTGGTGCATCCGGATTTTGATCTGCAGGCCACGGGGTTGCCGGTGGAGCAGTGTCTGGTACGACGGATTGATGCTCCGGTACTGCGGGATTTGGTGCTGCTGGATTGTCCGGATCCGGATACCAGTGAGGACGCGGAGGCGGGGGGCAATCTGCAGCGGCTGCGATCGCTGCTGCCATACTGTGACGTGCTGCTGGTCGCTGCGACTCAGCAGAAATACCGCAGTGCGCGAATTGCAGAAGAGCTGGGTGATGCAGCGGCCGGGTGTCGGCTGGTGTTTGTGCAGACGCATGCTGATCAGGATGTGGATATCAGGGATGACTGGCGGCGTGTATTGTCAGAAAAGTTTCAGGTGTCGGATCTGTTTTTTGTGGATTCGCGAAAGGCGTTGTCTGAGCAGCAGCAGGGATTGCGACCGACGGGAGATTTCGGCCGATTGCAGGAACTGCTGTCGCGGCAGCTGGGCAGTTCGCGGCGGCTGGCTGTGCGGCGCGCCAATCTGGTGGATCTGCTGGAGGAGGTGCTGGAATCGGGGCTGGCTGAGTCTCAGCGGCTGTTGCCGCAGGTGGAGCGTCTGCAGGAATTTTTGGGGGAGCAGCGTGAGCAGCTGCAGCGGCAGATGAGTGAGCAGTTGAAGCGGGAACTGTTGCGGAGTCGCGGGTTGTGGGAGCGGCGGTTGCTGTCGGCGATCACGGACCGCTGGGGGTTCAGTCCGCTGGCACTGTTGCTGCGAGTGTATAACGGGTTAGGTGGAATTCTGGCGTCGCTGACATTCCTGCGGGCGCGCAGTTCCGCCCAGATGGCTCTGATCGGCGCTGTGCAGGGGGCGCGGTGGCTGCAGGCGCGGGTGCAGGAACAGTCTGAGGAATCGGGGCTGGAGCGAGTTTTGACGGCAGGGATCGCTGATCATCAGTTGCAGGAAGCGCGACTGCAGGCCGCCGGGTATGCTCGAGTGGCAGGGCTGGAGGTGCCGGAACTGCAGGCAGGTGGTGAGCTGGTGGTACTGCGACGACAGGCTGCCGCGATGGAAGGGAGATTTCTGGCGGACGTGCGGCAGTCGGTTGAACAGTTGCTGGGGGAGCTGACCGAGTTGTTGGGTGGCGGGGGGCTGCGACGATTTTTTGAGGTGCTGCTGCTGATGTATCCGCTGTTTATTACGCTGCGGATGGGGCACAATTTTTTCTGGAGTTCCTTTTTGGCTCCGCTGCTGGGAAAGGCCACCCAGGCGGCTCCGCTGCTGACGATCGACTTCTACATTCCCGCGACCTTTTTTCTGCTGCTGTGGTGCGGACTGGTGTTGTGGGGATTTGTGCAGCGACTGCAGCGTGCGGTGACGGCCGCGGCTGCCGGTCTGGCCGAGCGTCTGGCGGAATGTCGTGTGGGTGAGGGCTTGTTTCCGGGGGCTGAGGCGTTGTGTCGGGACGTGCAGGAGGATGTGCGTCAGTTGCGTGAGCTGCGCGAGGGGACGTCGGCGTTTCGGCATCGTCTGGCGGACACAACAGCATTTCTGGGGGCCCAGAAGCGATAGTTCAGGCGAGTGGAAGACCGCCTCGGTGGAGGTTCCCTGGCGGGTGAAATCGGCGGAGTGCTGAGTTCACGCGAAGCCGCGACGGGCGCTGCGCAATCATCACGGGAAATCGAAAACCCCAGTCCCCTTCTTTTTTTCGATTTCTCTCTTGGCATGCCAGTACTCCCCACTGTATAGTCACTGTTGGAAAAAGTTCCAACAAACATCATGTGGGTGTCGGAAATGGTTCAGGCAGGTGTTGGTTTTGTGTCGAAAAGCGGTTTGTCAGGCGTATTGAAAAGCAGGGTGTGACTCTGCGGAAGGGGTATTTGTCATGTTGGTTTTGAAGCGGCGTAAGGGTCAGGAAATTGTGATTGAAAGTCCGGTTGCCGGCATGGCTGCCGGTTTCCCTGGTGGTGCGATTCGGATTCGCGTTGTTCAGACCAGCGACGGCAGCTGCAGTCTGGCTTTTGATGCTCCGGAAACCCATCGGATCCGTCGTGCCGAACTGCCTGCGGTACCGCAGCCGCAGCCGGCCCAGCAGGTGTGTGCAGTTTCCTGTGCGTCTCGTGGTGTTTCTGAATTGCTGCAGGTGCAGGGATGACGGGTGGTATTGGTGCAGTGATTCGTCAGTTGCGTCAGTCGCGTGGTTTGACACTGCGTCAGCTGGCGGCTCAGCTGGACATTCATTTCAGTCATCTGTCAAAGATTGAAAACGGTCGTGACCAGCCTGGCCGCGCGGTGCTCAACCGGGTTGCTCAGGTGTTGCAGGTGGATTTGGATGTGTTGCTGGGTGAAGCCGGGCGTCAGGAGCGTCCCTTTCGGGTACTGGGTCGGATTGCGGCTGGTGTTCCGATGGATGCGATTGAAAACGTTGAGACATTCGATCTGACTCGCGTCTTTGATCCGCAGGATCATTTCCTGCTGCGAGTGCAGGGGGATTCAATGATTCTGGACGGCATCAATGACGGCGACCTGGCCATCATCCGTCATGCTCAGACGGCCCGCAACGGTCAGACGGTTGCAGCGGTGGTGGATGACGAGCAGGCGACTTTGAAGCGTTATCGTCAGGAGGGTGATGTGGTGGTGTTGATCCCGGCGAACGAGCGGATGCAGCCGATGCGGTATGCGGCCGGTCGGGTTCGAGTGTGTGGTGTATTGACGGGTCTGGTGCGGACTTTGGTGCGTTAATCTGCAGTTCGGAAAGCAGTGGGCATGGTGCAGGCACGAATTGGCATCAATCAGCTGGACATGGGTGGTTGGGTGCGAGTGTATTTGGGGCAGGGGGAACCATCCGGCGAGATTGCTCCTTTTCTGTCGCACGCGTTGAACGGCTGGTTTCGCGAGCGACCGCATCTTAGACTGCGACTGATACTCCCGGTGACTCGCAACGGCAACACGGTGGAACTGCATGCGTGGTACGAGCAGATTCTGTTTTCGGATCAAAGTCCGCTGGCAAAGCCTGTCCCCAGAACTCCGGGCCAGCCTGCGGCAGCCAGTAAGCCAGTAAGCCAGTAAGCCAGTAGCCAGTAAGCCATCCCCTCGTTCCTCGTTCCTCGTTCCTCGTTCCTCGTTCCTCGTTCCTCGTTCCTCACTCCCTCACTCCCTCACTCCCTCCTTTCCGGATCTCTCGATGTTCCTGCCACTTCTTCTCCTGACTGCTCAGCCGTTGCTTTCGTTTCCGGCGGATTCGTTTCCTGCCACCTTTCAGGCTCAGACAATCGACCCTGAGGCGGGGCGAGTGGTGTATGCTGTGACTGTGGCGGATGTGGACGGTGACGGGGAT
>SXXK01000201.1 GCA_005791255.1 Planctomyces sp. | reverse complement strand
GCAATGGTGGTATGGTTCCATTCTGTCGGTTGCCCTGACATGTTTCGGCTCGCTGGTCTACCTGCGGGCTGAGCGCGATATGCAGGACCGCGCGATGCGGCAGTCGCTGGCTGCTCTGGATGACCTCGCGGCTGGTCTGCGCGCTGCACGGCCTCGACATCCGCGCGACGGACATCCGGATTTCCGCGGAGAATCACTGCTGGAAAATGCCGGCGGACAGCCGCTGCCGGCCGAGCTGCTGTTCCCCGTACCACCACTGCCACCACCTGCCACCATTGACGAATCCGCAGGCGGCATGCATCGTGGTCGACCGCCTCGCCCGGGGGCCGGGGGTGGTGGCCCGCGACCGGGACCGCCGCCCGGTGGAGCTCGTCCGCCGCTGGGACGCAGGGGTCCACCGGATCGACTGGAATTTGTCATCTGGAATGCTGATGGCAGCCGCATGCTGCAAAGTCGTGGTCCCGGAGCCGCCGTGCTGGCAACACTCGAACGACCAGCTGCCTCTCCGGAACCTCGAGTCCGGCAGACAGAGCAGGGCCTGCAGGTGTTCCAGCTGGGCCCGGCAGATTCCGTGCTGCTGGTGCACAGAACTCTGTCGGACGATCGCGCGGGACTGCGTCTGTTTGGCGGCATGATTGCCGGTATCGGAGGATTCACAATTGCCATTGCCGTACTGGGTGGGCACTGGATTGCCGGACGCATGGTCCGCCCCATCAGCAGGATCGCCGGCACGGCAGCCACAATTTCAGCCGCTCGACTGGATCGGCGAATTGAAACCAGCGAACTCGAACAGGAACTTGTGCCTTTGGCGGAGGTGCTGAACCGGACGTTTGCAAGATTGCAGATGTCGTTCCAGCAACTGACCCAGTTCACCGCAGATGCCTCGCACGAACTGCGCACACCCCTGGCAGTCATTCACGCTCAGTCCGAGCTGGCTCTGCTGCAGACGCGAACTGCCGAACAGTACCAGGACACACTCAAAACCTGCCTGCGTTCTGCAGAACGCATGCGCGGGCTGGTGGATGCGCTTCTGTTGCTTGCGCGGGGTGATGCCCAACAACTGCAGCTCTCCGGAACACAGGTGGATCTGCTGGACGTGGCGCAGGAAGCCTGCGCGCAGTTGCAGGCAAAGGCTGACGCGGCCGGAGTCGTGCTGAAACTGACAGGTCCCGAGGTGTCCGCCCTCGTTGCCGGTGATGCCAACCTGCTGGAACAAATCGCCGGAAACCTGATCAGTAACGGAATACGGCATACTCCCGGTGGCGGAATCGTCACCGTGCAGGTCAGCTGCCTTCCAAATCCGCAGCTGCAGGTGGTCGACAGCGGCTGCGGTATTGCAGCAGAACACCTGCCCCGGATCTTTGATCGGTTCTATCGAGTGGATGAGTCGCGCGGCCGCAGCAGTGGCGGCAATGGCCTCGGACTGGCTATCTGCCGCAGTCTGGCTGAACTGCACGGAGCAACCATTGAATGTCAATCAGAACCGGGCAAAGGCAGTGTGTTTACTGTCCAGTTTCCACAGCCACCCAGCGCCCCGACTTCCACCCAGACAATCAATACGGGGAATTGACACGATGAACAGCGCACTAATGCACGGACTGACACAATTGCTGCTGGCAGTTGTACTGCTGTCCGGGGCGACGGCAGATGACGCTCCGGTGGATCCCGCCACGCTCACACCACTGGGCGGAAATTGGTATGTGTCACAGACGCAGCCAGCGGTTTACTATTTCCGTGATGCCGGTCGCTTTGTCGATCTGTTTAGCTGGCACCAGAAGGATTCGAACAACGACGGAATTGCCAATGTGCGACTGCAGCATGATCAGAACTTTCTGATCATTGACAGCCAGGGATACCCGAATCATCCCACGGCAATCTTCCCGAACGCCGGCAATCCGAATTCGATCCGAGTCCAGAATTTCAAGTTTCGACTGCCGCTGAAACCGCAGCAGAATGACCAGATCACAACACTGCCGATGGGGCCGATTGGAATGGCTCTGAATGGTGTCGTATTCTTCAATCCGTTCGAGCAGGGCGGTATGAATGCCGTGGCCGGATACTCCGAAGTCTGGCTGGACTCCTGCTGCGGGCATCCTCAGCAGACCGGCGTTTACCACTACCACAAATATCCCGTCTGTGTGAAGTCACCTTTCCGCGACGATGGTCGTCAGCATTCTCCCATCATCGGATTCGCCTTCGACGGATTCCCGATTTATGGTCCCTGGGAGTCTTCCGGAGTGCAGGCTAAGGAGCTGCAGGGCGAGCAGGCGCTGGATGTCTGCAACGGACACAGCGACAGTGAACGCGGCTACCACTACCACGTCACTCCGGGCCGTTTCCCGTATGTTCTGGGGGGCTATCGGGGAGTGCTGGAAATGTCCAGCATTCGGGCTCGAGGCACTCTGCGAACCGGCGCCATCGAAGACAATGCCAGTGGCGAAAGTCGCCTGCCGCGAGTCATCCAGTCCGTTGTGCCGGGCTCCGCCGTCCCCGGGCAAAAACATCGCCTCGTAATCACTCTGGACCCGACACAAGCCGTGCGTCAGCCGCTCCCCGATGGCGTCCCTGAATGGGTCCAGATCGGGCCCTTCGAAGCCCTCAGGATTGAGCGAGAAGGCAATCGGTTGCTGGTGGATGTGGAAATCGCTGCAGACGCACCGGTCGGAGTACTCTTCGACTGCCATCTGGAATTCGCCGGAGCGGGAGTTCGGCGGGTATACAAGGCCAATGATGTGTTTCGGGTAACGCTGGAAGAGCAGAAATAGTGTTCGTTCAGACTGAATTTTACAGAGGAGCCGTGAGATGAAAAAGTATGCCTGGTCAATGTTGACGGCATCCCTGCTGGGCCTGACGCTGGCAGGAGCATCACTGGTGTCAGCACAGCCGCCGGAAGGCGGCGATAATCCTCCGCCGCCGCGTGAGGGACAGCCACCGGGAGGTGGTCGCGGGCCGCGACCAAATCCGCTGGCGGAGGCTCTCGATCGGAACCGCGACGGCGATATTTCTGCAGAAGAACTGAAAGAAGCAGCTGCGTCACTGCAGACTCTGGACAGCAATAAGGACGGCGTCATTTCGCGTGAGGAAATGCGGCCACCGGGCCGGCCGCCGGGTGGCCCCGAAGGTGAAGGACGACCACCGGGACCACCACCGGGTGGCCCCGAAGGCGAAGGACGTCCACCGGGACGACCGCCGGGTGGCCCTGAAGGTGAAGGACGACCGCCAGGACCACCACCGGGTGGCCCCGAAGGCGAAGGACGACCGCCAGGACCACCACCGGGTGGCCCCGAAGGCGGCGGACCGGAAGGTTTCGTCCGACACGCGCTGTCGTTTGACGCAGATGGCGACGGCAAACTGAATCGCGATGAACTCATGAAACTGGCTCAGTCACCGCCACCACGTCCAGGGCAGGGCATGCGTCCCGGACAGGGCGGCGGACCTCCGGGGGGACGTGGTCCAGGGGCCGGCGGGCCTCCGGGAGCCGGCGGACGCCCAGGTCGACCTGGTGCAGAAGGCGGCGGCACACCAGAGCGACCGCGTCGACCATCCGCAGAATGAAAGCCTGACGAAACTCCGCCACACCACAACGCCCTGAAAGCCCGCACGGCTTTCAGGGTTTTTTATTCGGCCAGACCCTTTTCAAAAGCATCGGGGGGCAGATCACGACCGGTCAGCTGTCTGAACTGCAGATTCAGATTTGCGGCAAAGACCGAAACGGGATCAATGTACCGTGCTCCACGGGCCACCGCCTCCTCGGCGAACGGTGAACCGGACAGACCAACCGTGAGATCCACCACCGTCTGTCGTTCACGGATGATCCCCGGATTCACCTGGCCTTTGGAAAGCCCGCAGGGCATATCCGGATCGGCCAGCACAAGTGTGTCACAGCGAAGATCATAGACGGCGCTCCAGGCGACATGGCGGCAGCCGGCTTCACGAGCCATGCCAGCGGCAGCGTTATCAGACATCCCCGCCAGACTCACTGCAGCACCCCGCTGCCCAAACCAGGCTGCGGCCGCGCGAGCCATCGGGCTGTGCCCCACGACTGTCACTGAGCCTCGACCCATCCATTCCGCACTTCCCGTGACCGTCTGACCCGCAGAATTGACAGCCTCGAAAATCGTACAGACACCACGCCGCCCCTGCTGCCCCTCCATCAGCACGTCCACCCGTCGGCCCAGGGTTCCAAATTCATCACACGAATCGGCCAGCTCAAACAAGTCACCACGCCAGGCCGGATCCACCACCAGACCATTGATCCCCAGCTTCTCCAGCATTTTCGGGAAACGATTGAGATCGCCAGGCTG
>SXXK01000200.1 GCA_005791255.1 Planctomyces sp. | reverse complement strand
CGTACAACGTCCGCGTCACAGCGGAAGTTGTCAAAGTCGCTCACATGTTCAACGTCTCTGTGGAAGGCGAACTGGGCTGTCTGGGACGACTGGACAGCGGTGAAGGCGAACAGGAAGACGGCCACGGTGCGGAAGGCACACTGTCCCACGACCAGCTGCTGACCGACCCGGACGAGGCCGCTCGGTTTGTTGAAGAGACCGGTGTGGATGCTCTGGCTGTGGCCATCGGTACCAGCCACGGTGCCTACAAGTTCGACAAAAAGCCGGACGGTGAAGTCCTGGCGATGAAGCGGATCGAAGAAATCCACAAAAAGCTGCCGAATACTCACCTTGTAATGCACGGCAGCTCGTCCGTACCACAGGAACTGCAGGACATTATCAACCAGTTCGGTGGTAAGATGAAGCAGACCTTCGGCGTGCCCGTCGAAGAAATCCAGCGCGGCATCCGTTACGGTGTGCGCAAGATCAACGTTGATACGGACTGCCGCATGGCCATGACCGGAGCGATCCGCCAGGTCCTGATGAAGGCCCCTGAGAAGTTCGATCCTCGCGACTACCTCAAGCCGGCTCGTGAAGCCATGAAGCAGGTCTGTGCATCGCGTATGGTGTCGTTCGGACAGGCAGGCAATGCCAGCAAGCTCATGCAGTCTGCAAAGCTGTCCTGAACTGTCAACCTGCTGAAAACTGAAACTCGCAGTGCACCACCGTCCGGCACGGACGTGTGGTGTACTGCGAGTTTTTTTTATGGTCGGGAGCTTCAGGCGGCTGACGGGCCGGAAAAACTTTCACACTTCAGAAAGGCGTCCACGCCTCTTCGACAAGTTCAGCATCCATGGTGTACACCGGAGCAAACTCGAAGTCAGCCTGCTCGCCACCCTCGCCCGCCTTCGGGTCAGCATGCAGAACTCCGGCCACGGCCACCATCCCCACGAAGGCTTTCGTCGTCAGTTGGTGCTGGTGCTTCGCCCCCAGAGTCTGCTGTTCGTCGGGTGTCAGAATCTTTTCGGACATTCCCCGGGCCCGTGATGCCAGAGCCGGACGCTGTCCCTCAGGATACGAATTCAGAGTCACGGTAATGAAGTCATGTGACTTCGGGCGACCGCCAAAGCAACACTCGCCGTTGTCCTTCAGCAGAATGAAGCGAGTCAGCCCTTCGGTGTCCTGCGTCGCCCACATGAATCCCTTCAGATACACCTTCTGCCCCACCAGTTCTGCGACCTCGGCCGGGATCTTCCGCTTCCCGTTGATGTACACAAACTGCAGGTCCGCGATCTCCTTTGGGAAATGCACCCGCCGAAAACCCTCGGGTACCTCGTGACGATACGCATGAGCCGTCCGGTAACCGCCGCCGACCACACTGAGCGATGCCAGCAGCAGGCCCGCCGCAGCCATCGGCTGCCCCTTCACCGTCCCCAGCGAAGAACGAATCCGCAGCACCGCCGCCACGCCCACCAGAGCGCCGAAAACCGCAAGGTATAAGCCGAACAGATTCAGCAGAGCCGTCAGCGAAACAACCCCCGCTACCAGCGACACGGGCGCCCACGGCGAAACCGGAACGTAGTCAAAATCGTCGCCAATCTCTGCGTCCGACCAAATGCGAGCCGTCGGCTGCACCTGCTCACTCATGGACCCTGCCCCCGCTGAACGACACGTGGAAAATACTGACCGCAAATCTTACGCCCCGTATCCGCAACCCGCGAAGTCAATCGCCCGGACACACAGCGCTTTTCGCAAAACCGTACGCTCACAGCCGACTTTTTTCCCCAGCATCCGGCCGGCAATGCAATTTTTACTGTCCGAATTCCGAAAATTCGATTATTCTGCTGCTGCGGTCCGACCCCCGGGCCAAACTTCCCGCCTCGCCTGATGCCTGATTCGGACACCCTGGTCTGACTTTTCCGAAGGCTTCCCGCCATGTCCAACCCCGCCTGTCCATCCGGGCATCCCCGCATCGCCCGCCGTACCGCCATCCAGGCCGGTCGCATTGGACTGCTCGGACTGGGCATGAACCACCTGACCGGGCTGCATGCTCTCGCCGGCCAGCCTGGTTCTGACACGCCCCCGGCCGCCCGTCCCCAGTTCAAAGCCTGCATCTACATTTTCCTCTCCGGAGGCCTCGGGCAGCACGACAGCTTCGATATGAAGCCCTCAGCACCGGCAGAAATTCGCGGCGAATTCCGCCCCATCTCCACCGCCACACCCGGCACACAAATCTGCGAACACCTGCCCGGACTGGCACTCCGCAGCAACCTCTGGTCACTCTGCCGATCGCTCGGACATTCAACCAACGACCACTCCGCCGGGCATCACATGATGCTGACCGGCCGCTCGGATCTGCCACCCGGCTTCAATCCTTCCGCACCACGCCCGCAGGACTGGCCCAGCATCGCGGCTGTTGCCGGGTCCGTCACCGCAGCCAGAAACAACCTGCCGCCCGCTGCCGTGCTGCCCGAACAGCTCGTGCATTACTCCGGTCGCATTATTCCCGGGCAGTACGCCGGAGTCATGGGGCATCGGCGAAACCCGTGGTTCATCGAAGCTTCGCCCTTCCACGCCACCTCCTACGGTGCCTTCCCCGGCTATAAATTCGACCACCAGGACCGCGGCAACCCCGATCGACGCCTCTTCGAGGCCCCCAGCCTGTCTCTCTCACACGGACTCACACATCCCCACCTCTCACGCCGCGTCTCACTGCTCAGCAATCTCGAACAGCAGTGCGCCAAACTCGAATTCGCCGCCGCTGCCGAACGTTTCGACCAGTATCGTCAGGGAGCCATCTCGCTGCTGACCGACCCCAAAGTCCGCGGTGCACTCGATGTCACCCGCGCCGAAGACAGCGTGCAGGATCGCTACGGTCGCAACTCGTTCGGCTGGTCCCTGCTCATGGCTCGCCGCCTGGTGGAAGCAGGAGTCAACCTGGTGCAGGTCAATCTCGGCAACGACGAAACCTGGGATACCCACGGCAACGCGTTCCCGCACCTGCGCGACAGTCTGTTCCCACCCACAGACAAAGCACTCTCGGCCCTGCTCGATGACCTCGCAGAATCCGGCCTGCTGGAACACACGCTGATCGTCATGGCCGGCGAATTCGGACGCACACCCAAAATCACTCTGCTGCCCAGCCACTACAAATATCCCGGCCGCGATCACTGGGGCCCCGTCCAGTCGGTGTTCCTCGCCGGTGGCGGTGTGCAGGGCGGGCGAGTCGTCGGGGCCACCGATGGCATCGGTGCGTACCCCATTACCGACCCGCAACGCCCCGAAAACCTCGCCGCCACCATCTACAACGCACTCAATATCCCAGCCACCATGTCCTGGCAGGATGAAGTCGGCAGACCACACCATGTCTATTCCGGCGAACCCATCCCCGGGTTGGTCTGACGATTCACCGACCTACTTTCGCACGCAGTAAATCCCCTCCACACCGCGGAAATACATCGCACCGTCCTTCACTGCAGGAGTCGCCCAGAAGGTGTCCGGCAGGGATCCGCGACCGACGACCTGAAACTCGGCACCCGCATTCACCAGACACCCCTTGCCGTTCTCGTCCAGCAGCAGCAGACGGTCGCCGATCAGCAGCGGGCTGGCCGCCAGCATATCCAGTCCCGGGATCCTGGTCTGATACAGCCGCTCGCCTGTGGCCGCATCAAAACACTTCAGAATGTTGTTGTCGTTGGTGTAGACGTACTTGCCGGATGACACCGGCGATGCCATTCCCGGCCCCTGACGCTCACTCAGCCAGTCGCACTGAGCAAACTTCTGGTTGGATTTCTCCGGTGACACGTCGCCGGAAGCACCCGCCTTCACCGCAAACAATGGCCCTTTTGAAAACGGATCGCTGCCACCAAAATACAGTCGCTCGGAATCACAGCATGGCGAACACGCCGTGGCCGCTTTGACCCGCCGCACCGTCCACAACACGCCGCCGGTCGCCGGATCCAGAGCATCGAGGCGATCGCCACCCGAACACACAATTTCAGTCCGCACCTTGTTCCGCCACACCAGCGGAGAACTCCACGAAGTTCCCTTGTCCGGACGCTCAAACGCCCACAGCGGTCGACCGCTCGCTGCATCAAAACAACGCACCACCGCCGACTCCTCACCGTACAGCTGCACAATCACGCGACCGTCCACCAGCGCCGGAGAACTGCCCGTGCCAAAACCGTTGTTCGTGCGACAGATCTCCGTCTGCTGCTGCCACTTCTGACTGCCGTCATGACCAAACGCCGTCAATGTACCGGCGGCCCCGCAGAACACGTAAACTCCCGCGTCGTCGGCAGCCGGGGTCTCGGTCTGCCACGAATTCGAGGGATGAATCGGATAACTGGCTTTCTTCTGAATGATCTCCCGCTCCCACAGAGTTCGACCATCCTGCACCGAAAGACAGTACAGTTTCCAGGTCAGCGGAGTCTTCGGGGGCTTCGCAAACAGTGACACCCCCATACTCTGAGGACTCTTCACGCCGTCCGCAAAATTCGACGGCTTCAGATCCCCCTCGCCCACCGCTCCCGCGATATACAGCTGCTGGCCGTGGACGATTGGCTGAGCCCAGCCGGCAGCCGGATTCGGTACCTTCCAGACGACCCCCGCGCCATTCTCCCAGTCCGCCCGTACCGCCTGCGCCGGCAACACACCATTGCCCGACTCGCCCCGACACTGCATCGTCTCTCCCGCGGCAGCCAGACCAGCCAGCAGCAACCCCGACACCAGCAGCAACCCCGACACCAGCAGCAACCCCGACACCAGCGGCAACAAACCCGTCCGCACCATCACTCACCTCCCCAGGACACTCCCTTGCCGTACTCAGTCTCACCGCGAGCCCGCCAGATCAAACCGACCTGCGTCGCATCCGACAACTGCCAGCTGCCAGCTGACAACTGACAGCTTTTCTAGTCCCATGGCGAATGATTCCCCGGAATTTTTTGTCCCTGTGGGGCCGAAATCGTCCAAAAATGCTATGCTGGGGGCTGTTCGAACGTCCCCATCCCCCGGTTCCATCATGTTTCGACTGATCGCCACTACCGCGGGCCAGAAAATCGCCGCCCAGTTTTCCCTGGCTTCCGGCACTGCGCCTCTGCAGCTCGGGCGTTCACCAAAGGCCGATCTGCAGACACCCTGGGACCAGCGAATTTCCGGCCTGCACCTGCAGCTGCAGCCGGAAGGTTCCGCGCTGCGACTCAACCGATTGCCCACTGCCGCCAACCCTGTGTTCGTCGATGGTCGGGAAGTCACCAGTGTGCTGCTGCAGTCAGGTCAAAGCTTCATCATTGGTGGCACCTGTTTCGAACTGCAGCTCAGTATTCGCTCTGATTCCTCGCAGCCGCCGGCCGAAGGTATCCGCCAGCTGACCATCGAGCGGCAGTCGCTGGAACAGGTGCGGTTCAACGATGCGGCTCGCCGCATTGAAGTGCTCACCAGCCTGCCCACGGTCATCCGGGAAGCGGCAGTGGAACGTGAATTGTCCCTGCAGTTGACCGCCATGCTGCTCGCCGGGATTTCGGATGCCGATCTGGCCGCTGTCGTCGGGCTGACCGACCAGTCACAGCCCCGCATCTTCCATGCGGAACACCGGTTTGATGCCGCCACTGCTGTCGCTCCCAGCTCCCGGCTGGTCGCCGCCGCCATGCAGCAGCAGAAAACGGTTCTGCACATCTGGGATGAAGCGGCCGCCACCTCCGAATACACGCAGGCTCAGGGCTTCGGCTGGGCCTTCTGTACTCCCTTCGCAGATCTTGGTGGTGAAAAAGGCCTCTACATCAGTGGTCGTGGCACCATCGAACCTGGCCAGTCTTCCGAACAGCGTCTTCAGGGTGATATCCGCTTTGCTGAACTGATCGCGGATATCGTCACGGCCCTGCAGAAGCAGCGTCGCATGGAACGTCAGCAGTCCGGACTGCGACAGTTCTTTTCTCCCCCGGTGCTCGAAGCGCTCGGACGTGACCTCGATACGTCCCTGCTGGAACCTCGCGAGTGTGATGTGACGGTGCTCTTCTGCGACCTCCGCGGTTTCAGTCATCGGGCTGAGGAGCAGGCGGACAATCTGACCGGCCTGCTGGAACGAGTCAGTCTCGCGCTGGAGGTCATGACCAGCCAGATCCTGCGTTTCGGCGGGGTGACGGGCGACTTTCAGGGTGATGCCGCTCTCGGCTTCTGGGGCTGGCCTCTGGAGTCCGCTGAAGCTCCGCTGAATGCCTGCCGCGCGGCACTGGCCATCCGCGAAGAATTTTCAAAGGCTCAGGCAGATCCCGGGCATCCGCTGCGGGATTTTGAAACCAGTATCGGAATTTCGTACGGGCGTGCAGTGGCCGGGAAAATCGGAACTCGCGAACAGGTCAAGGTCACGGTCTTCGGACCTGTTGTGAACCTGGCCAGCCGACTGGAAGCCATGACTCGGGAACTTCATGTGTCCGTCCTCATTGACGAACGGCTCGATCAGCTTGTTCGAGGACGTATGAATCCTGGTGATGGTCGAGTCCGCCGATTGCTGAAAGTGCAGCCTTACGGGCTGGATAAACCGCTGTTTGTCAGCGAACTGGTTCCTCCGGCGGAACGATTTCCACTGCTCACCGACCAGCATCTGGCGGATTTCGAAGCCGGGCTGCAGGCATTTATGGAAGGTCGCTGGTCTGAGGCATGGAGCTTTCTGCACAGAATGCCGGCCGAAGACCGCGCTCAGGACTTCCTCTCCATGCTGATCACTCAGCACGATCGTCGTGCCCCGCCAGGCTGGGACGGCATTGTTCGTATGAAAAAGAAATCGGGCGCATGAGCTCTGCAGAACTGCCGCTGTCACTGACCGACCCTGAAGCCTTCGAAGCTCAGCAGCTGCTGGAGCTGCACAGCCAGCCCGCACTGCTGCAGCTGCTCAGCCAGTGCAGCCCTGCCGAACTGCGAAATCAGAAGCGGCTCAGACAGCAGTTTGACGAGCAGCTCGTGCCGGCGGCCATTGCACTGCACGAAGCCCGCCAGCGCGCGGTCGGAAAACTGCCGCAGCCGGAACGACTGTGGCTCAGCAGAACCGGCCTGGAGCAGGCGACGGCCTGGGACATCGCCCGTCATAAGGCACGCAGGTTTGCCGGCTGCGAACACGTGTTTGACCTGTGCTGCGGCATTGGTATGGATGCCGCCGCCCTGACGCACGTGGCCCCGGTCACGGCTGTCGACCAGTCCCAGGCCATGGTGCTGCGAACGACCTGGAACCATGAAATCCTCGGTGGCCCGCATTCCCTGCAGACTCAGTGCCAGGACGTGCGCGGCCGCGACTGGTCAGGTACATTTGTGCAGGCCGATCCGGATCGCCGCGATGGGCGGGAACGTCCCACCAAACGACTCGAACAGTATCTGCCGGATCTCAGCTGGATGCAGCAGCTGGTCGCCAGTGCCAGGGGCGGCGCCATCAAGATCAGCCCGGCCAGCAACTTTCAACAGAAATTCCCCGGCTGCGAAATCGAATTGATCAGCCTGCACGGAGAATGCCGCGAAGCCACCGTGTGGTTTGGCGAACTGTCCGGAAGCTGTTCGTTCTCCGCCACCTGTCTTGAGACTCGCGAAACCCTGTCTGCCGATCCATTGTCGGCGTGGGCAGGTACGGCGGCATCACCAGGACGATACCTGTTCGACCCGGATCCGGGGATTGTGCGAGCCGGACTGATCGATGTGCTGGCGGAACAGCACAGTCTGTTGCGGATGGATGCCGAAGAAGAATATCTGACGGGAGATTCACTGCCTGACACCGGATTTCTGGCAGCGTTCGAAGTGGAAGCTGTACTCGGCAGCAACGTGAAGGAGCTGAAAGCGTATCTTCGCGGAGCACCGCGCAGCGAGTATGAAATCAAGTGCCGACGTGTGCGAGTTGAAGCGGACGCGCTGCGTCGTACTCTGCCGCGTGGTGACGGACCTGCCGCTGCGATCATCGTCTGCCGGGTGGGTGGTCGAGTCCAGCATGTTGTGGCGCGGCGCATTCCCCGCACAGCTGTCCGGCAGAATCCCGGCGATGGCATCCCTGCCACCGAGAAGTGACAGGAGAAAGTTGAAAGGAGAAAATGACCGCAACAGCCTCGCCGGGGCTCAGCAGCAGTTTACCTCACGCGAAGCCGTGAAGGAAACTCGCTGTCGCAACCGAAAACCGAAAACCACGCTCCCCGCGCCCCTTCCAGGGGCGAGGGGAGCCATGCGCGGTTCCATCAGCGTGCAGAAACACACAATCCTCCCCTCGCCCCCGGAACGGGGGAGAGGGGCCGGGGGTGAGGGGGCAAAACACCCTCGTTTTCAACCTCCTGACACCGGCATCCGGGTATTTCAAGCGCGCATAAAATCCGCATTGCAACGCAGAAAACTGACCGCTGATCGCTCACATGCTGCTGTTCTCACCAGACAAACCGAATGCGTTTTTCTGCCCTTCGTTTTATGAACCAGCCGTGCAGCGCCTTCCAGTGCGACTCATCCGTGACAATCCGTGTTCATCCGCGGCCAGCAACCGTCCGTGATCCGTGGCAGCCCGCGCCTCGAACTCCTGTGATTGATTTGCTCTGCCGGGCAGACTCGGTATCATCGCTGCATACGCTTTCAACCCCGTGTTTTCAGGAGCCACCCTGATGACGATCAGTCGGCGACAACTTTTCGGAATGACCGCGGCAGCAGCCACAGCTGCCGCCTGCCCCAACCTGTCCATCGCCGCAGATCCGCCGCAGCGAACCAAAGGTTCGCATCTGAAACTCAGCCTGGCCGGATATTCCTTCAACCGCCAGATGGCTCGACGCGGTACGCCGGAACAGATTCAAAAGGCCGAAATGTCGCTGGAGAAACTGATTGTGTTCTGTGCTGAACACGGTCTGGGTGCTGCGGAGCTGACCGGCTACTACTTCCCTGCTGAAATCACTCCAGCCTATCTGATGTCGCTCAGAGCTCTCGCGCACCGCAACGGAGTTGTCATATCCGGTACTGCCATTGGCAATGACTTCTGTCTGCCGGACGGCGAGGCTCGGCAGAAGCAGTTGGCCGAGTGTCGGCAGTGGATCGAATACGCGGCGTTGCTGGGAGCTCCGGCGATCCGCATCTTTGCGGGAAAAGTTCCCGCGGGCGACACCGAAGATGCTGCCGTGGCTCGTTGTGCAGCCGGCATCAATGAATGCCTGCAGTATGCTGCTGAAAAAGGAGTTTTCCTGGCGCTGGAAAACCATGGCGGCATCACCAGCACACCCGCACAAATGCTGAAAATCATTCAGCAGGTGCAGCCATCAGAATTTTTCGGAGTCAACTTTGACAGCGGCAATTTTCAGACGGCGGATCCTTACGCCGATCTGCAGCAGAGTGCTCCGTGGGCCGTCAACGCCCAGATCAAAGCCTCAATCAGTGTCGACGGCAAAAAGCAGCCGGCGGACTACGTCCGCATCGTCAGCATTCTGCGCGATGCCGGATATCGCGGGTTCGTAGCACTGGAATACGAAGAGTCCGAATCGCCGTTTGCAGCGATTCCTCCAATCCTCGACAAGCTGCGGCCGCTGATGGACGGCTGAGTCGCATTGACCCCGTTCCTCCGGAATCGATCTGCCATCCATGGCTCCGGACCCCGGAAAACTGACAACTGAAAATCCTCCCCTCGCCCCTTTCAGGGGCGAGGGGTGCTGTGCGCGGTTTCATCAGCGCCTGGAAACACAAAATCCTCCCCTCGCCCGCGGAACGGGGGAGAGGGGTCGGGGTTGAGGGGGACAATGGCGTCCCTGCCACAGAGAGGAGACGCGAGAAAGTTGAAAGTAGAGCACACCCGCACCCGCGGCGATTCATCCGTGCCCATCCGTGCCCATCCGTGTTCATCCGTGTTCATCCGTGTTCATCCGTGGCTGAAACAACAGCCCTGATCCGCGACAATCCGTGGCTGGAAGCCCGCCCGGCATCCGTGGCCCAAAATCCGCCCGGCAGCCGAAGCCACTCCAGCCGCTACTCCGGGCCGTCCGTGGTCACTTCATGCCACTTCATCGCATTCCGCATCGGTTCAATTCTCAGCACAATCAAACCGTCCTGGAAGACCCGCACTGTTCCTGTCGACTGCGAGACCGCGATGGCGATCGCACCTGTCGATTTGGAAATTTCGGCCGCTGCCCAGTGACGCGACCCGAGGCCCTTCGACAACGTCAGTCCTTCGGCCGCCCCACGCAAATGCCGCCCGGCAGCAATCGCCAGACCGTCCGACGAAATCACAAAGGCACCGTCAATCTGAGCCAGTTCCTTGATGCTTTCGCGGACACGAGGATTCCGGATGGAACGCTCAGCTTTCGGATAACCGCGGAACGGATCATGCACCTGCTCTGTCGACTGCTCCATCACCTTCCGATGATTACCCACCACAAACAGGGTCCCCACCGGTTTGCCCTCGCGGCCTTCCCGGCCAATCTCGCACGCCAGATCCACCACAATCCGCAGAGTCTCCAGCGGCACCTTCGTTTCCAGTCGCTGCAGGTCCCGGGATGTCAGTCGTGACAGCTGCTCGGCCAGTCGCACCACCGTCACTGTGTCACAATTGTCCTTCTCAAACGCCGAATACACCACCACAACCACGTCGCCCGTCTGCACCAGCTCGTCCGCTATCGCCTCCAGCAGCACCTGCGACACCTGAAAATGCCGAGTCTCCGGTTCGTGCTGAATTCCCACCACGTCGACGTCGTCCTGCCGGGCTGCGTCAAGCACCTTGCTGTCGTCCGACGATACGATCAATCGCAGCTTCCCGGACTCGGCCTTCACCTTCGCAAAGTCCAGACATCGTTCGGCAATCAGAATCACCGCTGCAGCTTCCACGGTCTCACCCAGCCGAAAGGCGGCTGCGAGCACTCGCTGAGATTCACGCGGCAGTTCCTGTCGAGACATCTGCTGAGAATCCTGAAAAACAGGCAGCGGGCAGTAAACCGGTACGGCCCCGGAGTTTACGATTCCCACTAACAAGGTCAATCGGTAATTGCAAGGATTCTTCGAGGTATCACCGCGATTTTTCGTTAGCGTGGCAGAGATTTTCACGGAAGAACGCTCAGGTCGCCCACTTTCACCCCCGCACCCTCACAGGCGAAGTCGCCTTGTCCACACTCCCAACATCCCTAAAATCATCGAAATTGACCGCCCACAACGGCAATCCTGGCCGCACAGAAGGCGGTCGGTTGCCCGGATACACCGTCGCTGAAAGCCCAGCAGTGCCCTCACAGCAACTCCGGAATGCGTCGGAAAGTCGGCAGGTCGGGAATCTCCCCCAGACTCCCCGAACGCCTGCCTGGCAGGCTGCCCGACGTTCACTCCTGATCGCCACCGGACTTGTGTTCACAACACTGGCCGGGTTCGGACTGGTGTTGCCGGGCTTGCCCACCACGCCGTTCCTGCTGCTGGCTGCCGCCTGCTTTGCCCGCTCCTCACCCCGGCTGCACGCCGCTCTGCTCGGGTCACGATTGTTCGGACAGCACCTGCAGCACTGGAACACACATCGTTCGATTACCCCCGCTGTACGCTGGTGGGCCATTGCCTTTGTGATCGTCGGAGTTTCGTTCAGCCTGTACTTCGGAAATCTGGCCAGGTGGCTGGAAGCCGTCGTGACCACCGCCGCTCTGATCGGTTTGATTGTCGTTTTTCGGTTGCCTGTTCGATCCCGCAACTCCACCCAGGATCCCTGACATCATGACCACCACCGACGGTCACTCACACCAGCCGCGAAACGTAGTGCTGGCCATCACCGGGGCCTCGGGCGCACTGTACGCAGTGCGACTGCTGCAGGTACTGCTGGATGCCCGCAGCTCCGTGCATCTTGTCGTCAGCAGCGCTGCCCGACAGGTGTTCGCACAGGAGCTGGACGTCGAACTCCCGTCCGTCTCCGCGCCCGCCGACGCATGGCAGAACCTGATTCACGAGACCACTGCCGGAAAATCCAGCCAGCAATGGCAGTTTCGACCGCTGAATTCGCTGGCTGCACAGGACTGCGGCTCCGGTAAACTCATCCAGTACGGCACCGCCGACTATTCCAGCCCGGTCGCCAGCGGTTCCAGCCTGACCGACGGCATGATTATTTGCCCATGCTCCATGGGCACACTGTCCTCCATCGCCGGCGGCAATTCTTCCAACCTGATCCAGCGCGCCGCCGACGTCCACCTCAAGGAACGCCGCCCCCTGATCCTCGTCCCCCGCGAAACACCGCTCGGACTGATCCAGCTGGAGAATATGGTGCGAGTCTGTCGGGCGGGAGCCACAGTTCTGCCCGCCATGCCTGGCCTGTACCAGAAACCTGCCGGCATCGGTGACCTCGTCGACTTCATCGTCGCCCGCATCTGCGACCACCTCCGCATCCCACACTCACTCACCCGCCGCTGGGGAACCGATTAAGTTGTCAGTTGTCAGTTGTCAGTTGTCAGTTGTCAGTTGTCAGTTGTCAGTTCCTCGTTCCTGACTCCCTACTCCCTACTCCCAGAGCTCTCCATGCTTGCTCGTATCTTTCTGGCGGCCGTTGGTGGTCTGTACGCGTATCTGGCCTGGTGGTGTTCCGTCTCGCCGGGCGAAACGTCACAACTCGTCGGATTTCAGCTCGTGGGCGGCTCCGGCCGGTCGGAATTTCTGACAGTTTACGGGGGACTGGAAGCCGGCATGGCGGCCATTTTTCTGCTGCCGCTGCTGCGTCCGGCCCTGCAGTACAGCGCGCTGCTGAACTGCACACTGATCCACCTTGGACTCGTTGCCTTCCGCACGGCGGGCTTTGTGCTGTTCACCGACATTCAGACAATGACCATGAAACTGGCCGCCGGTGAATGGCTGATTCTCATTCTCAGCGGATTGCTGCTGTGGAAGTCGCCAAAGGGCAAACGCTGACATCCGGTCCCCGCCGCACAGCCCGCCTACCTTCTGCTGTCCGGAAGCGAGTGCTGCCGGTGCGGCCTGGCCGCCTTGGAAAACAAAATCCTCCCCTCGCCCCCGGAACGGGGGAGAGGGGTGGATTTGCGATTTTCAGTCTTCAGTCAGAGGCGTTTTTCTTCGCGTCTTTGCGGCTTCGCGTGAGCTACTGCACTGGTGCGCGGTGCGGAGACGCTGCGGTCATGTTCGACTCTCACCGTCCTCGCGTCTGCTCTCTGTGGCCTGGGTGTCATGGCCCCCTCACCCCCCGCCCCTCTCCCCCTGCGTGGGCGATGGGAGGATTTGCGGTTTTCAGTCTTCATTCAGAGGCGTTTTTCTTCGCGTCTTTGTGGCTTCGCGTGAGCCCCTGCACTGGTGCGCGGTGCGGAGACGCTGCGGTCATGTTCGACGCTCACCGTCCTCGCGTCTGCTCTCTATGGCATGGGTGCCATGGCCCCCTCACGCCCGACCCCTCTCCCCCTGCGTGGGCGATGGGAGGATTTGCGGTTTTCAGTCTTCAATCAGAGGCT
>SXXK01000199.1 GCA_005791255.1 Planctomyces sp. | reverse complement strand
GTCACCACCTGGACTGCTCCCAACCCACACAGTTGCCTGAAAGAGGGCGATACTCCGTCATGGTTCTTCTTCCTGCCTCGCGGTGGCAATGACCCGGCACACCCTGAAAAGCCTGGCTGGGGCGGACGTTTCATCCGCGAAAATGATGGCTGGTATCGTGACCCTCCCTTCGCTGACGGCTACGACCCACGGACAGAAGTCAGTCGCTGGCGAACCGAATTCCAGCAGGACTTTGCCCTCCGCATGTCGTGGTGCCGAGCATCTGCAAGTCCATAGCGACAAATCGGCACCCGAATCACCAGGCACCGCCACCTCCCAACACCACAGGACAAACGACAGAGACATGTCATGAACGAACCAGGAACACCCCGGATCGGCACTCGGCGACGCTTTCTGCTGACGCAACTCGCGGCTGCCCCAATCGTCACCCGCCTCGCCGCATCGTCACGCGTTCAAGCCCAAAGCAGACGTCACCGACGCGCTCCACGCAGGGTCGTCGGCAAAACCACAGATGCACGGATCAGCTTCTTTGCCATTCCTGACGGCAATGCCATCGACGCCGCTGTCGCCACTGCCCTGATTGCCGCTGTTCAGGCACCCAGCCAAACCGGCATCGGCGGCTACGGGCTGTCCGCCATCGTCGCCACGAGCGGCGGCCGGCAGATCATCGCCATCGACGCCAACTCCTCAGCCCCCCAAAGCATGACACGCGATGTCTTTCAGCCCGGGCCGGATGGCAACGTCCCCGGCCGCATCAATGATGTCGGCTGGCTGGCAGCAGGAGTCCCCGGGGTACTCGCCGGACTGCAACTGCTGATCGACCGATTCGGCAGCCTGAAACTCGATGCCCTGCTGCAGCCCGCCCTCAAAATCACTCGCGAAGGTTTCCCGTGGCCTGCCGGTTACGCCGCTGCGATCGCCGCAAAACCCATCTTTGCCAGTGACCCAGGTTCGCAAAAACTCTATTTCCGCAACGGAGCTCCGCTGGCAGCCGGCGAGATCTTTCGCAACCCGGAACTGGCCGAGCTGCTGCAGATGCTGGCCAGTCACAACAGCGTCAGTGACTTCTACCGCGGCGGTATCGCACAAAGACTGGCTGACGCTTTCAAAACAAACGGCGGACTGGTCACCGCTGCCGACCTGGCAGCTTACCAGGCCACAACCGCGGAACCCCTGATCCTGCAGCACGCAAACCGCAGCGTTTGCACTCCGCCACTGACCGCCGGCGGACTCAGCGTACTGCAGATGCTGCAAACGTGGCTGGCCCTGCCCGCCGACCTGCGAAATGCCGCGGACCGGCAGGCACACTGTCTGGCGGAAACCATGCGACTTGCCTGGCGCGACCGATTGACGCTGCTGGGGGATCCGACGGCCGGTGACATCCCCGCGACACGCCTGCTGTCCCCGGAATACGCAGGTCAGTCCGCTGAGGAAATCGCAGCCGCTGTGCAAAGCGGGAAAATCATCCGGCACCCGGTTCAGGCAAACGGTCAGAGCGGCACAATTCACATCAGCGCAGCCGATGACGACGGAAACCTCATCGCCCTCACCCTGACACACGGAAATTCCTTCGGTGCCTGTGTCACCGCCGCCGGCCTTGGGCTGACCCTTGGGCACGGCATGTCTCGGTTTGATCCCCGTCCTGACCATCCCAACAGCCCAGGTCCCGGCAAACGACCGCTGCACAACATGGTGCCCGTCATTGCCCTCGAAGACTTAAAGCCTCAATTTGCCATTGGCGGTGCCGGCGGACGCAGGATACCCAACGGTGTCTTCAGCGTGCTGCGAACATGGCTGGCTGATAAAAACAGCCTCGACCAGGCTGTTGCCGCCCCGCGCATGCACACGGAAGGCAACCTCAGCCTGGAACTCACCGCCAGTTCAGCACCAGACGACAGAACAAAACTTGAGTCACTCGGTTACTCCGTCCGCACCGCCAATCCCGCCGTACTGGCTGCTCAGGCCACATTCTGAACTCAGGCGAGAATTCCTGCAGAAATCTTCCAATATCCCGGAACGGACGTCGTATTACAGCCCTACGCCGATCACCAGATCGACGCCTTGCAAAAATCTTAAACCTCTGTCTGGATTTCCAATATGATTGTCACTACCACCGCCACTGTCGAAGGCCACTCTGTCCAGCGTTACTGCGGGATTGTTGCCGGTGAAGCTGTGCTGGGGGCCAACCTGTTCAAAGACCTTTTCGCCGGACTGCGGGACCTGGTCGGAGGCCGTTCGGCAACATACGAGCGCGAGCTGCAGAACGCGCGTGAACTGGCCCTGGAAGAGATGCAGCAGAAAGCCCGCGCCGCCGGAGCCAATGCAGTCATCGGTGTTGACCTCGACTATGAAGTCCTCGGACAGGCCAATGGCATGCTGATGGTGTCAGCCAGCGGCACAGCAGTGGTCATTACTCCCAACTCCTGACACACTGCGCAGGACCATCGCCTGAGCCGGCAGGGAACCGGAACCTGGAACTGACCGCCAACACCAAATCCGCCGACAAAGCTCAACTCGCATCACTCGGCATACGGTGCTTTCGGTCAGTTCCGCAGCGCTGCAATTAATCTCGCCAATTTCCCAGCCTCAGTCATAATCCAAACAATGATCTGTGCAGCAACGCGAATCACACCCACAGCGTGGCGGTACTGAGACGCAGCAGATTCCGGCTTCCATCGCGATTTGTCAGGTCCACCCATGATTGTAACCACCACACCGACGATTGAAGGCCAGGAAGTTCAACGCTACTGCGGCATCGTTTTCGCCAAAGTCATCTGGTGGGGCTCAATCGGGCAGACACTGCGTGAACTTTTCAGCAGGGAAAAACGCATCAAACGCATGGAACTTGAACTGCAGCATGCCGAGGAAATCGCGTTGCACGATCTGCAGCAGAAGGCCGAGGCTCTGGGTGCCAACGCAGTTCTCGGTGTCACGTTCAGAGTGGAGGCCGGTGGAGCCCGCCCCATGGCTTTGGCTATGATGGTAACAGCCACCGGCACCGCCGTGGTAGTCACTCCAAAATCCTGAGCAATCGTGCAATACCACCTCGGTTCCAGACTTCGAAACTTCCGACCAGCACAACGAAGGCCCGCACATGTCCGCACCGAATCCGTCGCAGACTCCCTCCTCCGGAAAAAATCAGCCAACCCCGGAATCTCCATTCGCCCCGCCAGAGCAGACAACACCATCGGACGCCAAAAAAGCTTACAACGTCGTGACTGACACGGTAACCGGAGTCAACCTGCGGTGGAGCGACAACAAGTTTCAGGCAGTCTTCGTCGCCGGCTCCGTCGTGGTATTGGCGCCGCTCGGAGCAGCCCTGGCAGCACTCAACCCGTCCCGGAGCCTGCCATGGTTCGGCGGTGCGGGTGTCGGAGCCTTCGCAGGACTGGTCTTCGGAGTCTTCACCAGCGGCATCTGGCTTGGTATTTACCGCTTCTTCCAGCATCTCCGCGGACGACATGACTGACAAACAATTGCCCGCCCCGTTCCGCATCCCTGGCCCTGGCCGCAACGGGAGGGCGAGGCTCCTGCCGAGCCGTTACGCCTGCCCTCACCAGGCCATTACAAGGATGCAATCACGGCATCTCGCTTCGCCTGCCTCGCGATCCAGAACATTGCCACAATGTCGTACAATGTGTGCGCTGCCATAGCGCCCAGCAGAGACCCCGTCGACTGCACCAGCCAGTGCATCTGCAGGGCAATCAGCACGATCAGCAGCATGCTCTGCAAACCCTGCTGCCGATGAGCCATTGCAAAGGCGACCGCTGAAACAGCCACCGCAGCCGCGAAGCTGTCCAGCGAATACCACAGGATCTGCAGCAGCACGCCACGGTACACAGCCTCCTCGGCCACTCCCGCTGTCACAGCCACCAGCAGCTTCAGCGCCCACTCCCGGCCATTCCCAGGCACCAGCCGATACACAAACATCTCACGCCGCTGTTCAGCAGTCCGCAGCAGCGATGAACTCAACATCAGCAGCAGACTCACTGCCAAACTGAGCAATGACTTCCAAACCGTACCCGCCACATCCTCCGGAGCCTCAAACACGTCATACCCAAAGCCCCGCCCCGTGGCCGCTGCCATCCACAGCAACAGCAGCAACATCAGCACCGTCGACTTCCACACACGACGACGCACTCGACCATCTGCCAAAAGCCCCGGCTGCTGTTTCAGTCGCCGACTGCTGCGAAAAGCCATCCACGGCAGCAACAGCAGGACGTAAAACAAAAACACCAGCGAAGGAGTTCCCGGAAGAATCATCGCCCCAATTAACATCACCACTCCGAAGTCAACAAAAATCGCAGGCTTTGCGTTGGATTCCTTCCCGAAAATCCAATGACTCGGGACGGTTTTTAACGAATCCTCGCCGAAAAGTCAGCAATCCACTCAACGGCAAAAGCCGCACGCACTCCACGGGCGAGGGAAGCCACGCGCGTTCCACAGCAGCCCAAAAACACAACATCCTCCCCTCGCCCCCGGACCGGGGGAGAGGGGTCGGGGGTGAGGGGGTAAGACACCTCAGCACACAGCCACAGGCCAACCCGGCACGGCATGGCAACCCAACCACTGCCTCACCCGCGGACTAATGTCCGCGGCTCACCCAACAACTGACAACTCCCCTATCCCTTCCCCAGCCCCCGCACAAACTCAATCACATCCGCCAGATCCTGCTGACTCAATTCCTTCTCAAGACCCTCCGGCATCAGCGATTTCCCCGTACTGCGCAACTCTTCAATTTCCGCTCGCAGCAGCGTCTCCGTCTTCCCCTCCGCTGCCACAAATGTCAGACCCGTCGCCGTCTCAGTCGTCAGCATCCCCGCCACCGATCGCCCGGATTCCGTCACCGCCACAAAATTCAAATACTTTGCCTCCACTGCCCCACTGGGATCCAAAATCGCATTCAACAGCAGTGCCGGCTCTCGACTGGTCAGCGACGCCAGATTCGGCCCGACCTCATGCCCCACCCCATTCTGCCGATGACAGGACGCGCACCGTTTTGCAAACACTGCCGCCCCACGCTCCGCACTGCCCTGCAGTTTCAGGACCGGCTGAGCCGCCTCGAGGGCAGCACGTCGATCTCCGCCACCAGCCGCAAATAAGCTCTCAATTCGGCCCTTCAGCTCAGCCTCTGCACCGGCCAGCAGACGCTGCCGCTGCGCCGCATCCACTTCCCCCGCACTGATCTCACCAGCCTCCATGCTCCCCACCAGCCGCTCGATCCACGCCCGACGACCTGCCACCGCCTGAAACGCCTCTCGCCGCACCGCCGGCGTCAGCGAATTCCACCGCGATAACAACAACTCCGCCGTTCCGTCAAAACCACGAGCAGCCAGCCCCTGAATCACCAGCACCTGCAATGCCGCCTCCGTCTGCGGCGACAGCAGCCGCTCAATCGCACTTCGCCGACCCTCCAAATCAGCATCCAGCAGCAACAGCCGAACGGCCAGTGGTCGATTTGACGCCGGCAGATCACCAACAGCCTCCTTCGCCGCCCGATCCAGCGCCGCCTGCAAAGCCTCACACAAACCCGATCGCAACTCGCACAACCTCTCCAGTCGC
>SXXK01000198.1 GCA_005791255.1 Planctomyces sp. | reverse complement strand
TTACTACACCGAGAACGACATTGTCCCGGCAGACCCATTCCAGACGATCGACCAGACCGGCGTGGGCCGGCTGATGAAGACGTCTGTGCAGGATGGCCGGGCGACTCGACCAGACCTGAAAATCGGGATCTGCGGCGAGCACGGCGGGGATCCGAAGTCCGTGTACTTCTGCCACGAGATCGGTCTGAACTACGTCAGCTGTTCTCCGCGACGCATTCCGATTGCTCGCCTGGCAGCAGCTCAGGCCGCAGTGGAAGCATCCAAAGGCAAGTGACCGCCGATTGACAAACCGGAACAGTCCGGTGAGGCAGTGAAGCAGAAAGCCGCAGGTAATACCTGCGGCTTTTTTGCTGCGCACTGCAAACCACATAACCGGGACTGGCATTTTCAGTACGCCTTCGCCAGCACTCTGCCACACCGACATGCCGCCGACTCGTACGCAGATCGTCATCAGCGTGAAAGGACTCCGAACATGCAGACAGCCCTCTTTCCGGCCGCCACAGATCGTCGCGCGGCCAGCGAGGTCGTGTTCAGGGTCCGCGCACACGAAGATCCGTCCAAGCTGGACATTCTGCAGCCGCACTTCGACGCCACTCTGGAGAGAATCTCGCAATGTGAGCGAGTAATTCTATCGCAGGAGACCTTCAAGCTGGATCTGACAAATCCCCATATGAGAAGAAGAAAGGGGAGGAAGTACGTGGAGCCGGTGGACCCGGACTGCATCAGCAAAGCATTCGCCGATCTGATGTTTGCTGTCAGCCCCACCGGTCTTCCGCTGGGCACGGTCTGGCACAGATTCCAGCCCTGTGAGGAGATCGAGAAGAAGAAACCAGCGGACCAGCAGCAGGAAACGAGCCGCTGGGCCGAGGGACTTCGCAACGCTCGGGATGTTGCCACCGCCTGTCCAAAAACCTCCTGCGTTTATGTCGCCGACTGTGACACGAACATCTGCGACTTGTTCAGTGAAACTCGATCGATTGGCACTGACGGCTCCGCGTCAGAAGTTCAGATCATCGTGCAGGCAGATCCGGAGGGATCGGCGGAAGCAGGTGGCTGGCTGGACCACCTGCGGGCAACGCCGTGTTTGCTCACGTTTTCCCTCAGCTTCAGCAGAAAAAGCGAAAAATCAAAGATCGCCGGGCACAAGCGAGCGTACACAGGAACGGCTCCCCCCGCGAATGTCGAACTCCGCGCCATGACAGTCACGGTGCCGCCACCAGCCAGCAGGAAAGCAACACAACCTCCGGTCACAGTGAACGTGGTGCTTGTGGAGGAACCCGGTCCACCCGAAAACATCGCGCCCATTCAGTGGATACTGGCAACGACTCTGCCTATCAGTACTCTGGAAGAGATCCGGATGATCGTCGATACGTGGAGTCACCGCTGGCAGATCTCAACTCTGATCAGCACACTCAGAGAAGGGCTAACGACCCCACATGGAGGTTTTGATGAGCCGTACAGTCTGGAAGAACTCGCTGCGAGTCTGATCATTTCGTGGCGAGTGAACTACCTGCTGAGTCTGTTTGATGATTGGCCTGACTGCAGCTGCGAACTTGTGTTTCAGCCGAGTGAATGGAAGTGTCTCTGCGCATACATACATCGTGGCGAGCCAGTTCCAGCGCAGCCTCTGCGGCTGAAGGAAATGATCGAACTGGTCGCGCAGTCAGGAGGCTACATCAAACGTTCCAGGTCAGTACCGGGCGTTAAGTCGCTCTGGCAGGGACTTCAGGGCCTCCAGACCCTTGCTTTCGCACGGCCGATTTTCGGGTCCGGGGATTGACTTTGGGTTTCGCGAGGAACGCATTCCGGTGCAGGGACGAATCCAGCCGGCGCGCCGCTGAGAAAACAAAACACCCGGCAAGGGTGCCGGGTGTCGGAAGACCATCACCTTGGGGTGCTGCGATCGGGATTACTTGGCCGGGACAGCCTGGGATGCCGGGGCATCAGCCGGAGCATCCGGCTCGGCTTCACCGCCGGAAATTCCGTTGGCCACCAGTCGGCCGAACATCTTCACGAAGCCCTGCTCCAGACGAACTCGCAGGCGCGCTCCGGTTTCGGTGAGGCGGGAGTCGATTTCGATGCGGTCATCGCCTTCCTTCAGCGTTTCCATGGCGATGCGGCGGCCCTGTTCGGCCCGTCGCTGCATAGCCGCTGCCTGAGCTGGATTCGGCTGGAACCCGCCACGACCGCGACCACCACGACCAAAACCGCGACCAGCTCCCGGACCACCGGCTCCGCCGGCACCAGGTGCAGGTGCCGCACCAGCCCCAGGAGCACCTGGGGCAGGAGTGTCGACGGGGGTCTGGACGAGTGCAGCTTCCGCTCCGGCCGCAGCTTCACGTTCCTGCCGGCGAGTCATACTGACTTCGCGAGCAATTTCAGCCATTTCCACCAGCTGATTGACATTGATGATCACGCGGAAGTTGGGCGGTGTCCGCTGGTCGGCTGCCGTCGCCTGAGCCTCTTCCAGCTTGTCCATGACGCTTTTCAGAGTGGCCGTGGATTCTTCACCACCAATCACGCCCCAGATCGCTGTCGCTCCCATGCCCATCGTCATGCCCACGTTGTCGCCAAACACCGCCACCGCTTCAGGCGGCTGAATTGCAAAGTTCAGCCGATGCAGCATGACACCATGATGCTCACCCGCATTGATCTGCAGCTCACCCATATTCTGCACCTGCTCGATGTCCTTCAGGCGAGTCAGGACGTCCATGGCCCCGGCATTGATGGCTTCTCCGTCCTGGACACGACCCGCCCAGACAATCGCCAGCTTGCCCGCGGAATCGCGATAAAACTGCGCAAAAATGTCCATGTGGCCTTCCTGCAGAGTCTTCTGGATGGCGGTCATCGCCTGCCCGATCGGACTGTTTTCGTCCGGCACCGGCCCCAGCTTGTTCTCTTCAATCAGACGAGCCACCTCCATGCGGAAGCCCTCCATCATCTCTCCATACGCTTCCTTCTCGCGATCCGCCATCAGCGACGAAATCGACACAGAGACGGCAGCGTTTTCATCCAGCAGCGGAATGAAATAGCTGGGACGTTCAGTCGAGCTGAACATTTCCTTCAGCATCTGCGAACCCTTGATGGCGTCAATCACCATGTCCAGGTTGACCGCCTGCTCTTCTTCTGAAATGTTCACTCCAAAGGTGATCTTCTGACAGTCCATGAACAGCATTTTCAGGGCCGCCAGTCCGCGTTCACCTTCCGTGCGGCGAATGCGATAAGCGCCTTCAGCTTCACCGTCACGCTGCTGCAGCTGGGTGGAAATGCCGCTGTTGATCAGACCGTAGAGCAGGGTACGAGTCGCGACGGGGATGGATTCCACGTCCAGACGTACCGCGGCGTCGAACTCCTGAGCCTGACCGGCCAGCAAATCCGCCGGATCCGGGAATTCCCGCTCCAGAATCTTCTTGTCCGGCTGATTCCCCAGCGGAATGAACGCGTAACCGTCACGCATCAGCACCGGAAACGTACGGTTCGGCCCGATCACCTCGTACTGGCCTTCCTCGGAACCCTTGCTGATCACCACCGGAGCTTTTTCCACCAGCTTCGTGGCAGCTTCCACGGAGTCCACCGGCACAAAGGCCACAAATTCCGGCAGTGGCGGAATGGCCACCGGCAGATAACCCATGATCCCGAAGGGCTTGCCACGATTGAAGCCTTCCAGATTGTTCATGGAATCCTTCATGAAGTTTTCGATGATCCCGAACACCTCACTGTGCTCAGACGCTTCGAAGATGTACTTCGACTTCGCCATGAAGCGGTCGGCGCCGGAAAAAGTGATGGTCAGCAGCGGCCGCTTGCCTTCCTGAATCAGCTGCAGCGGACTGGCCGGCTCATCACTTTGAGCCTGTACGACTGAAAACGGCAGACCGCAGAACAAAAAACCGAGGGCCAGCAACACATGGCGAACACGCATGATTGACATATGCAAATCCCAAAAAACGGCTCTCCTAGGACACTTCCAGCCATTTATTCGCTGAAACGGTGAGTTTCCAGGGGCCAAAACTCTGAAACCACCGGAAATGGAAAAGGTTTCGAACAGAGAGCCGTGCAGGCCCGGTTTCCTGAAAAAGACTCGCTTTCAAAGGCACTCCGGCTTCCAGCAAACGCCCACGATCCCGATTCCTGACCGAAACCAGACGACGGATTTCACGAGACACGACTCGAAAACGCCGAACCCCCCGGCACTTAAATGCACTTTTGTTCACTATTCGAAATCTGCGGCTGCCGGGGCTGCTGCTGCTGCAACGGCGGAAGTTGCCGGGCCTGACAGCCGAGTCTGCCGTTTCCGCAGAATGCCGTCACCACTGGTGGTGTTGCGGCGAATTTTCGTCCACTGCAGGCGGTAGTCCGTGTTGCTGGTGTTTCGGGGGCTCATTACAAACGCGTCCTCTCTTTCGAGGCGGCAGCTGTTCCAGGCTGCGCCGGTACAGGAAGAGAACCGACAGTCCGACGCCATGGGCAAAGAATGCCTGTGAGTCACGATCCTGGTTTGAGGAACGTCATGAAGATCGTTCAGAACTCCAATCGCTGGCTGAAGAAACTCACCCGAGCAGCAGCCCTGATGTCGCTGGCACTCGGGCCAGTGTCAGCGTATTCCCAGGACGGTGCTCTGTATTCGGGGGCCCAGCCTTCGGGTGGTGCATCGGAATCCACGGGTCTGAATCGGGATGGTTACGGTCTGCAGTTTCGCGGGGGCCATGTGGCCGGCGACACGGTGGGTCGGAACGATTCGATTTCCTTCATTGGTCTGTCGCCCTACTTCAGTGCGGGCAACAGTCTGATTTTCGGCGACACGCGACTGGGCCGGGCCAACGAGGGTGGTCTGGTGTGGTCGTTCGGCAGCGGTTACCGCTACTATGTCGAGGACTGGGACGTCGTGCTGGGGGGCAACGGTTATTACGACCGCGACAATCTGAGTGGCACCTATCTGAACCAGTGGGGTGCTGGTGCGGAAGTTCTGGCACATGCATGGGAACTGCGCGGCAACTATTACCAGACATTCGGGGATTCGTTTGCATTGACAGGCCAGTCTGTGAAGCCGGGCAGCTCGGCGTTCACCGGCAGCAACCTGACGTTCACTCGTGTGGACGCCTTTGCCGAAGGTTTGCAGGGGTTCGACGCAGAAGCCGGCTTTCTGCTGCCTGGTGATTTTGCAGAAAAGATCGATCTGCGCGCCTTTGGGGGCGGCTATTACTACGAAGGTGAGGCAGCAGAGAGCTTCGGTGGCTGGTCGACACGACTGCACGCTGACATTCGTCAATGGCTGGAGCTGGGGCTGAAGCTGACGAACGACGAGCAGTTTGACACCACAGTTTCCTTCACCGCTGCTGTTCACTTTGGCGGTTTCCGCAGCCAGGAGCATTTGAAGCGTTCAGCGATTCAGCGATTTCGTGAACCGGTTCGCCGCAACCTGAATGTGGTGACTTTGGTCACATCTCAGGATGCTCCGGGCCAGCTGGCCCTGGACCCCTCGACCGGTCTGCCGCTGACAGTGGCCCATGTGAACAGCAATGACCTGGGCGGTCCGTTTCTGGGAACGGTGAACGATCCTTATCGCCTGCTGCAGCAGGGTTTGGGTGCCGGCTCGGATCTGGTCTACGTGCATGCCGGCAGCAACTTCACCGCTGGTCCTGAGAACATTGTGAATCTGCTGCCGGGCCAGCAGCTTATCGGCGAAGGCGAGCTGACGGCGGGTCGCAGTACTCAGAACTTCGTGACGGTGCAGGCCGCCGGCCAGCTGCTGCAGGTGGAATTGCCGAAGTCCCCAACATTCGCTGCCGCTCCAAATCTGGCTCGACCGAACCTGAACGGTTCAATTGGTACAGCAGTAACCATGGCAGACGGGGCTCAGTTTTCCGGCTTCACGATCACCAACCCGACGGTGCGAGGGATCTTCAGCAACGGTGCTGAGAACACAATCATCAACGACGTGAAGATCACCGGTGCCGGCACATCCGCAATTGTCCTGGCGAACACAAAGGGCTTTACCGCCATCTCCAACACAACGCTGGAATCCGCCGCTGCGGCCAGTGGCCCGCTGATGCTGGTCAGTGGCGGCAATGGTCTGGTCACGTTCACCTCCACGGACAGTCTGCTGTTCGGTTCCATCAGCAACACTTCGGGTACTGAAGCGCTGGTGGTTGAGAACATGATCGGCGGCCAGTTCACGATGAATCGGTCTTCAGTGACTGACGATGCCGGCGAAGGTGTTGTGATCCGTAACAACACCGGTGGCACGGCGGTGATTGACAACCTGGTTTCCACGAATGCCGCGGTGAGTGGCCTGCAGATCCTGAACAGTGCGGGCAGCTATTCGTTTATCAACACCAGCCCGCAGGTGGCTGCCCTGACTGTGGATGCCGCTTCGCAGCAGAGCATTCTGATTGACGGCCTGACTGGCTCAGCGACGTTCAACGCACCGGTGGACATCACGAATCGCAATGCCGGTGGAGTTGAAATCACGAATTCTTCGGGTGCAGTCCGGTTTTCGAAGGCCGTCACTCTGACCGACCATCTGGGTGCGGGTGCTGAAGCTGGAATTCTGATAGCAAACAATCTGGCCGGTGGATCGGTCGAATTTTCGGACACGATCGATGTCACAGCCACAGCGATTGCAGCGGGTGCTCCGCAGCGTACCGAGGGCAATGGCATCCTGATCTCGGGCAATGCCGCTGACAGCGTCGTGCGAACGCTGGGAGTGACCACGGTGAACGGCACTGATCTGGCATCCGTAGCCGTGGCGTCAAACAGCGGCGATGTGGAATTCCGGGGTGAAACTCGGATCACCAACCGACTGGCCGAAGGTGTACTCGTCACCGGCAGCAGTGGTTCGGTGGAATTTGGTTCGGGCACACCGCGGCGACTGACACAGGTGAACAACGAGCTGACGTCCGGCAGTGCAGCCATCTCCGTGGATGGCAACAGTGGCACGGTGGCGTTTGGTGAAGCTGTTGTGGTGGATGCCACGGGCAACCCAGGTGGCGGTGCTGGCATCGACGTTCGCAACAATACCGGACTTGTGAACTTTACGGACATGAGTGTGGTTTCGACCGGCGGGACCGGCTTCTTCGGTCTCGATAACCGCCTGATCAGAGCGTCTGACGGTCTGATCACGACCACGGATGAGACGGCCGTGGATATCGAAAACAGCGGCATCGAAATGACGCTTGAGCAGGTCAGCAGCAGTGACGCACCGGACTACGGTATTCGACTGGTGGAGACCAACAAAGCGGACGGCCGTTCATTCATCATTCGCCCGACGGCCAATACGACAGTAGCCGGCAATGGCGGCACAATCTCCGGTGCAAAAGGTGATGGCCTCGACAACAATGACGCAGCCGGTATTTACCTGGCGAATGCCGGTCAGGTTCAGATCCGCGAGATGATTCTGACGGACAACGAATTTGGCGTGAGGATCGAGAATACCGAATCGTATCTGGATTCGGCGGGTGATGTGATTGAGGTGAATGACCGGGATGAACAGTTCTTCCTGATGCAGTTCTCGCTGGTCAACGATTCTGATATCCGCGGGATCCACGCGGTCGACCTGATGGGTCTGCAGGTTCAGGACAGCATCTTTGACAACAATGGTGATGATGTTGATACCGGCTACGACACGATCTACTCGGAATTCACAGTGGCGCTGGATGACACGACCGTGGTGGACACCTACGAGCGTTCTGAGCGACCGTTCGAGGTCCTGATTGAGCGTTCAGACTTTACATCCAACCAGCACGACGTCATCCGAATTCGGCAGGTTGCCGGTGCCGCTGGTGCTGCTGTTCGCACGCAGCTGTATAACAACCGCATCGAGGCTTCAGACTCCACGGATCCCGGCACAATTGCTCCGTTTGATGCTCGTCCGCTGCTGGACGATGGCTTCTACATGGACTGGAACGGTCCGGCGCGGATATTGGCTGAGGGCAACAGCTTTGACATGCGAGCGGCCACCGACCAGATGGCGTTTGTGTTCTCGAACACGTCATCCACCGACCTGACAGAAATGTCGCTGCAGACCAATCAGATCTTCGTGAACAACCTCGGCACGAACACGGGTGCTGTCAGTGTGGACCTGCTGGGCGACTACCAGATGGGTGATGTGGACGGCGTCTATCGTATCGCCAACAACGTCTTCAGCGTGGGTGGCCAGACTCCGACAGCCATGTACTTTGTGCTGCCACCGGCATCAACAGCTCGGTTCCAGTCGGCTCTGTTCCAGGGCAACCAGATGACTCTGGAAACAGACGGTGGAACGGGCATTGAGATTCGTCGAGCTGGCAACGGTGCGGATCTGTCGTTTGCGGCGAACCAGGTTTCATTCCGAGACCTTGGAAATGCCGCCGAGCGTGGCTTCGTGATTGCTCCTGTAAGCGGCCCGGTACGACTGAGCGGTCTGGGCAACCAGATGCAGGTCATTTCCAACGGAATCAACGGCAATGGGTTCATCGAAGCCCTGTTGCTGGTGCCGCAGGGCTCGGCCATCGGACAGACTCAGATCAACGGGCAGCTGCTGCCCTGAGCCTGCCGCAGTTGGGCAGTTTGTCAGTCACCGGCTACAGACAGGTCTGCGTTCGCGGATCTGTCTGTTTGCCTTTACTCCGGCCGGAATTTCGGTCCGGACGGTTTGGCGGCCTGCGATCAGCTGTCTAGAATCCGGACGACATGGCTGCAACATCGGAGCCCGTTCCGCAGAATCTTGCTGACGTCACCGCCCTGCTGACCGCCCTGCCCGGATTTGCTGAAGTGCTGCAGGCACTGCGATCCGGGCGAAGTGCTGCTGTGGACGGCGCGTGGGGTTCGTCCTGCGCGCTCACGATTTCAGCACTTGCCGGGGCTTTCCCGGATCGCCATGTGCTGATAGTGCAGCCCACGATTCGGGATGCCGAAGAGTTTGCAGATGAGCTGGCCGGTATCTCCGGACTGAACGTGCAGCGGTTTCCCGCCTGGGAAGGCGTGCCGGATGAGGATGAGGCGGCGGATACTGTTGGCGCCATTCGGATGGCCCTGGTCAGGCGGCTGAACAGCGACGGCATGGCTCCCATGGCCGTCGTTACCAGCCTGCCGGCTTTGCTGCAGCCGGTTCCATCACGTGAATCCATCCGCCGGTCGACTCGCACGCTCAAAGCCGGTGAAGAGCTGTCACTGGACGAGATCTCCGGCTGGCTGACGCGGCACGGTTTCGAGCGTGTGACTGCGGTGGAGCTGCCTGGGGAATTCTCCATTCACGGCGGAATTCTGGACCTGTTTCCGGCCACCGAGGCTGATCCGGTGCGGATTGAGCTGTTCGGGGACGAGATCGAGTCCATCCGTTCTTTTGACGCTGAGTCGCAGAAGCGGCTGGCAGATCTGCCGGCATTGTCGCTGACAATCGCCAGTGACAAACCGGCCGCGTCCTCCGGCAGCCGCGCTGCCGGTGCAGGCCCCGCACCGTTCGCCCGTTTCAGCGAAAGCCTGCTCGATTCCGCTCCCCCGAATCTGCTGGTCATCCTGTCGGATCTGCAGCAGTCCATTTCTGAGGGGCGGCTGTATCTGCAGCGGCTGGCAAATCCCACCGGTCTGTTCGGCGTGGACGCCACCATGGCTCGGCTGACCAGCTGGCCATCGGTCACCGTGGATGCGCTGGGTATCGACAGCTTCGAGACCACCTGTCGTTTCAGCATTGAGCCGATGGAGCGTTTTTCGGGCAGTCGCCGGGACGCTCTGACGGAACTGGCCGAGCTGCTGAATCCGGGCGAGCGAGTGCTGCTGTGCTGCCATAACGAAGGTGAGCTGGAGCGTTTGCGTGAACTGCTGGAGCAGCATGACCAGCAGTTCAGCCTGAGCCTTGCTGAGCGGGTCTGCACCACGGCCGGCCAGCTGCGGCGTGGCTTTCGGATTCCCTCGCGGCAGCTGGTTGTGCTCAGCGACAACGAGCTGTTTTCACGCACGCCGGCCCGCACGGGCACTCGTCGTCGTCGTGCCGACAGCCGGGCTATTGACAGCTTCCTCGATCTGAAGGAAGGCGACCTCGTCGTTCACATCTCGCACGGCATTGCCCGCTACCGCGGCATGAAAATGACGCAGCTGCAGGATGTGCAGGAAGAGCAGCTGATTCTGGAATTCCGCGACGGTGTCACCGTCTTTGTTCCCTCGTCCCTGATCCACCTTGTTCAGAAATACATCGGTCCCACCAAAACCACTCCGGAACTCAGTCGTTACGGCGGTACATCGTGGCTGCGGAAGAAGGAGCAGGTTGCGGAAGCCGTGTCGGATATGGCCACCGACATGCTGCGACTGCAGGCGGATCGGAATTCTAAGCCCGGGTTGTCGTGCCGGGCCGATTCGCATCTGCAGCAGGAGTTTGAAAAGGCGTTTCCGTTTACAGAAACCGCTGAT
>SXXK01000197.1 GCA_005791255.1 Planctomyces sp. | reverse complement strand
GAGGAAGCGCAGACGCATCTGGAATTCCTGCAGGCTCGCAAACCGGACAATCGGGATGTGCTGCTGCGGCTGGCGGCGTGTTTTCGTGAGCTGGGTGAGAGTGAGCGGGCGGTGCGGGTGCTGGACGAGCTGTTGCAGCGTCGTGGGGAGGATGTGCTGGTGCTGCTGGAGCGTGGTCGTCTGGCACTGGATGACGGGAAACTTTCGGAGGCGGAGCGGTGGCTGCGGGAGTCCGAAAGAAGGGCTCCGGCGCACCGTGAAGTGCTGTTGTCACTGTCGCAGTGTTTACAGCTGGCTGGTCGGACGGACGAGGCTGAAACCTATCGGCGGATGGTGGAATCGATGGATCAGGGCGGAATTGGTGGAGCAGCTGTTGGTGCTGGTGCAGGGGGCGGGCGATGAGTCTGCGTGGTGTCGTGATTTGGGGGCTGTGCTCTGTGGGGCTGACGGCGGCGGCGGTGTGGTTTCAGGTCCGCCAGTCGCGGGGGCCGATGCCGATACCCGGCAGTTCTGATTTCGGGGCGATGGCCGGCACGGCTGATGGGCAGTCTGTGGAGCCACTGTTCGAGGAGGTGTCGAAGTCAGCGGGTGTGGATTTTTCGTATGGCAGTGGCGAGGCAGCAGATTTCTACACGATCCTTGAATCGCTCGGTGGCGGAGTGGCTTTGATTGATTATGACGGGGATGGACTGCTGGACATTTATCTGACTGGTGGTGGCAAATTTACCAGCCGGACTGCTCATGGGATCGAAGGTCTGCCGGGGCGAATGTATCGCAATCTGGGGCAGATGAAATTTCGTGATGTGACGATTGAGTCGGGTCTGAGCAAGGCGGGTTTTTATTCGCATGGTGCGGTGGTACTGGACTGGAATCAGGATGGCCGACCGGATTTGCTGGTATCCGGTTATGGTGGTCTGGTGATGTATCAGAACGAGGATGGCAGGCGATTTTATGAGGTGACTGGAGAGGCGGGACTAACGGACGATCGCTGGAGCACCAGCGTGGGTGTGGGTGATCTGTGGGGGCGTGGAAAGCCTGATCTGTTTGTGTGCAGATATGTGGACTGGTCATTTCAGAACGATCCGGTGTGTCCGCTGCGGGGGCAGTCTGAGGGCCGTGATGTGTGTGCGCCGCAGAATTTCGGGGCTGTACCTTCGTCAATCTACAGCCTCGAGGGCGGTGTGTATCGGGATCACTGGGATGAGTTGAAGCCGGCGACGGAGGGCAAGTCGCTGGGTGTGGTGATTGTGGATGTGAATGCGGACGGACGTCCGGACGTGTATGTGGCGAATGATGCTTCGCCGAACTGGCTGTTTTTGAACGAGGGGAATGGTCAGTTGCGGGAGTGTGGTCGTGCACTGGGCGTGTCGGTGGACGACAGTGGGCGGTACAATGGCAGTATGGGAGTGGATGCGACGGATTATGATGGCAGCGGACGGGCGTCGTTGTGGGTGACGAATTTTGAAAGTGAGTTACCGGCATTGTATCGGAATGCCGGAGCGGGTGGATTTGCGTATGCGTCGCAGGCGGCTGGTCTTGGTCGTCTGGGTGGCAGGAACGTGGGGTTTGGTACTTCGTTTTTTGATTATGACAATGACGGCTGGGAGGATCTGGTATTTGTAAACGGGCATGTGGTGCGGCATCCGGTGGGGGCGGATGTCAGGCAGCAGCCGGTGTTGTTGCGAAATACGGAAAAGCATGGTCGGCGGATGTTTGTGGATGACACTCAGCGCGGGGGGCGTTGGTTCCGGCAGACGGCATTGGGACGCGGGTTGGCAACGGGGGATCTGGACAACGACGGCTGGCCGGATTTGGTGATCAGTCACAGCAACAGTCCGGTGGCGGTACTGCGGAATCGCGGGGTTGGTGCGAGTGCAGGCGGAGTGCAGCGGCATTGGCTGGGCCTGCAGCTGCAGGGGCGAGGGCATCGCCCGCTGGCGGGCGCGACAGTGACAGTGCAGTTGGGTGATCGCACGGTGACTCGATTTCTTCGCGGCGGTGGCAGTTATCTGTCGAGTGGTGATCCCCGTGTGTTGATTGGATTGGGGGAAGGTGAGACGGTGTCGGATGTTCGAGTGCGGTGGCCGTGGGGTGAGGAGCAGCGCTGGAGCATCGCGGGTGTGGATCGTTACTGGCTGCTGCGGGAGGGTGAAGCGGAGGCGGCTGCTGCGGCCGGGGTGGCGATTCGTTTCTAGTTTTCAGTTTTCAGTTGTCAGTTGTCAGTTGTCAGTTGTCAGGGAATGGGTGAAGTCAACGCGATGCTGGGTAGCGAATTGCGCGGGAGTGCGATGGGCAGGCTGTTTGGCTCACGCAAAGCCGCGAAGAAACGCAGGTTGCTGCGTTGTGGTTGAGGTCGAGTACGGGGATTGGCTCGGGGGCTTTGGTGTGACTGTTTGCTGTTATGGGTTGTGGTGTTAGAGGGTGTTGTGCCCCCTCACCCCCGACCCCTCTCCCCGGTGGGGGCGAGGGGAGAATTTTGTGTTTTTTGTAGTTGTGAAGGCACACGTCGGGAGGGCGAAGCTCCTGCTGAGCCGCCGGTCGTCTGCGCTCTGAGGGTGCTCGGCAGGAGCCTCGCCCTCCCATTGATGCGGTTACTTGCCTCGAATCCGGTGCAGGTTTGCAGGGTGACTTGCCCCCTCACCCCCGACCTCTCTCCCCCGGTGGGGGCGAGGGGAGGATTTTGTGTGCCACAGCGTGGGCTTGAATTGGTGCTTTGTCGGGTGATAAGTCAGCGAGGGTTGAAGGATGGGTATTCGTGGTGGATGAGAATGCCGGGGCGTGGTGTTTGCAGAGTGGTTGTTCGAGAGGTTATTCTTTGCCCCGCGTTGTGGGTGGATTGTGGTGGGGTGTAATGCACGTGTGCGAGCGTGATTATGGATCAGCAGCAGGTGGAAGCCTTTGTCGAGTCGTTGCCGAACGTGCAGTCTTCCGAGGCTTATGGCTATCGGTTCTATTTCTATGGTGACGATCATCGCATGCCATTTCTGACGATGGCCAATTCGGACAGTGAGTATGACAATCGTTCGAATCTGAGTCGTGAGGGGGTGTTTCGTGTGAATCTGGGAGTGAGTCCGGGGACGTTCCGCGGGTTGTTTCCCGATGCGGCAATTGACCCGGACGTACTGGATTACACTGCGCTGAATCAGTTTCTGCCGCATCCGGATTACTGGAAGCAGAGTTTTCTGTGCATCTTGAATCCAGCGGGCGAGAACGTGGCTCGGCTGCAGGATCTGATCCGGGAAGCTCACGGGGTGTCTCAGGCGCGTTACGATCGGCGTGCCCCGCAATAGCTCGGTGCGTGAAGCTATTTTTCGACTGTGTTGCGTCGTCGTGTCTCGGGAAGTGTGCAGGCAATCCGCAGGCCGATGTGCTCGACTGCGGTCGTTTCGGGGCTGGTGAAGGTGGTGGTCAGCAGTGACTGTTCGGTGGTGGACAGCCAGCTGCTGCCGCGATGTAAACGGGATCCCGGCAGTGGAGCATCAACAGTCCATTCGGATACGTTTCCGTGGCAGTCAAACAGGCCGTTGAGTGTTGGCGGTTTGCTGGCGGGTGTCTGTGGTGTGCTGGCGTTGGCTGACGTCCAGCTGAAGAATGGCAGCAGCAGCGGATCGTTACCACAGGCAAATTTCGCAGCGCCGTTGCCGCTGGCGGCGACTTCCCATTCATCACCTGTGGGCAGGCGGAATCCCAGCCTGTCGAGTCGGATGTTTGAGTCGGGGGGGTTGGTGAAGCACTGCCAGGATTCGTCGTTGCCGCGGTATTGTCTGGTGAGCCAGCGGCAGATTTGTGTGGCGTCGTTCCAGTTGAGATGGCTGGCAGCGGGATCGTCGGTGGTGCTGGCAGCCGTCTGAGAACTGGCTGTGCCGGGAGCGTCGGCCCTGGTGCTTTGCTGTTGCCAGAATCGGCGTATGGATTCAGGAAGTTCGCGGTCGCAGATGGCAAATGGTGCGGTGATTGTGACGGTCCGCGGGGGTGATCCGATGGTGTAGCTGCCGGGTGGAATGACGATGAATGTCAGGCTGATGAACGGGCTGCGGTTTTTTTCGCCGGAGCTCATGGTGCTGCCGGGCACGGGAATGTTCAGGCGAAACCACTGACGATCGCTGCGCGGGTCATAGGGGACATCGACGGCATCTGCGGTCATTCGCAGTTTGTGGAACCCCCAATGCTGCAGGAGCCAGCCGCTGAGGCTGTGGACGGCTGCACTGGGATCGTTTTCGTAGAGATTTTTGAGGTATGCGGGGAGAGTTTCTTTCACAGTTGCGGGCATCCGGTTGAAGGTCCAGTGGCTGAGAGCCAGCAGGAAGCTGCATGTTGCGTGGTCTGTGAGGTTGGCGGGCTGATTTGCACCGGGCTGCGTGCGAAGTCTTTCGTTGAATTCGAAGCCCAGTACGAGGTCGCCCGGAGTGAGGTTCCATTGGTTTGCGCGGATTGCGAACTGGCTGACGGTTTCGGCCTGTCTGCTGATTCTGAGAGGCGCGCCCGCTTCAGCGTGATGATCTGTGGCTGCCAGTGTGAGTGCGGCGTTGGCGTGCAACTGTTCTGATGAGACTTCGACTGTTGGTGAAGCGGCAGCCTTCAGTGCAACCGCCGCGGGATTTTGCAGGCGTGCAATTGAGGGCTGGTGTTTGAGTGCAGCAAACGGTGGGATCAGGAGTTCGGCCTGAGCGGGGCTGGCCTGGAGCAGCAGGTCGGTGAGCAGTTCCGGTGAATCGGGTGCGTACTGGGCGATGGCCGCCGCAGCGCTGGTTTTCTGCAGGGTGGTGGCGGACGGTGCGATGCAAAGCTGCTGCAGGTCTGGCAGCAGCCTCGGTGCGATGGGTTTGAGAAGATTTCGCAACAGCGGCTGATGCTCGGCGAAGGTGGATGTGAGCTGCAAGGCGACGAAATTGAGTGTCGCTGGTGTCCAGATCTCAGCCGCGGGAGGTGCGGGCAGCCCGGCCAGCCCGACGGCAGCTCGAAAGCGTCGTTTATCGGATTTTTCGGAATCCAGCAGGGTGTCCTGCCAGAGTTTGGTGGCTGCGGGGGCGGATTTGAGAAGGCGATCGCGGATTACGGCCGCGGTGCTGATATCAACGGACAGGAACGAGCGAGCGAGGGCTTCGGCGTGCGCCGGATGCCGAGGCAGCAAGGTCAGTCGAGCTGCCAGATCGGCACGTTTGCCGGCCGGTTCCGCATTGGCGGAGGCGGGATCGATGATTTTTGGTTGCAGGTACTGATCGATGAGTTCTCCGACGCGATCGGCTTTGCCGAGGAGGACCGGCAGTTGATCGGGGGCAGCAGTGACGATGCCGCGGGCCAGTTCAGCAGCCCGATATCGACGCAGGCCCTGTGTGGCGGCGATCAGAACGACGAGTGCCACGACGAGCAGCATTGTAAGGCGTCGTATGTGCAGGACTTCGGCCCTGCGCAGCAGCAGGCTCTGAGCTTCGTTCCAGCGTCGGCGGTCTGTAAATGCGACAATCTGCAGCCAGTGGCTGAGTGAGGGCAGATGCCGTTTGTGTTTCCCCGGACTCCAGCGTCGCAGGCTTTCAGCAAGCAGCAACTCGGCACGTCCGGCGCGGCTGGCGCGTTTTCTGCGGGTCAACCATTGCTGCAGCGGTGTGATCAGAAAGACGTGGCTGAGCTGCCATGAAACATCGGGAATCGTCACCGATTCGGGCTCGGGCATGGCCTCGAGACTGGATTCGGGATCCGGAGCAGCTTCCGTGGCTGTGAGTTCAGCGTCTGAGAGACTTTGGGCGGCAGGCTGATTTTCGCAGTGGGTGTCGGCAGTCTGAGAGGCTGGTTCCTCGGCGATCGTGTGGACCGGGGCGGGTTCTGTCTGCTGCGGCAGCGGACGGGGAGGGAAGCCTGGGAAGGACTGCAGGAGGCAGGCGTGGGAACTGAGAATCTGCAGCAGCAGATTGACGGTGGCGACCGGTACGTCGGTCCCCGCATACTGTATCAGGTCTGTCTGGCTGCGCTGGGGGCGTATCGTGGACGACTGATCTTCCGGCAGCAGTGCTTCGAGCAGGCGCAGAGCGGCAGACTGTGTGTGTGGGTCGGGGAATTGCTGCTGGATCTGCGCAAATGTTTGATCGAGCAGGAATTCCAGGGGGCTGAGATCACGGCCGGGTGCCTGCAGTGCGGCTGGCTGCCAGTCAAGATGGCGACTTTGCTCCATGAACAGGGCCAGTTGCCACTGCGGCACTGTGGACTGTTGCTGCAGCCGCTGAATCGCTTGCTGCAGAAACTGCTGCTGGTCTGCGGACAGTTGTCCCTGGTCTGCGAGTTTTGCAGACGTTCTGCCGAATACAGTCAGCATTCGCTCGGCCTGCTCACACGTCAGCAGGTCGAACGCCTGATGGGATTGGTTTTGGACGAGCGGAATGTCAAGTGCTGCCATCAGCCTTGATGCGGACAGCATTGCTTTATTGTCGGTGACCAGCAGGGCCTGCAGTCGGCGACCATCGCATTGTTGCAGGGCCTGGGCGAGGGGTGTGTCAGCGATGCCCGACTGCTGCAGCAGCCAGTGTTCAAAGTGATCAATCACCAGCAGAACGGCCGGTCCATGAGCACGGCGGATGGTCTTCAGGGCGTGAGTGAGCTGATGGCTTGCGGGAGCCTGAACGCCGGCGGGATCCTGGCGGGGTATGAGGTGCTGTTCCTGGAGGGCCGTCAAAAGTCGCAGCTCGATCAGTTCGTGCGCGGCATCAGCGTGGATTGTGATGATTTCGGCTGACAGCCGTGGGAGCAATCCGGCTGATACGAAAGAGGTTTTCCCGGTTCCGGCTGGTCCGCTGAAAAGAGCGACTCGGAATCCCGGTTCTGGTGCCCGCAGTTCGATCTGTGACTTCCAGTGAGCGATACTGACGGGAAGCCCCTTTTGATTGCGGGGGCCGGGCAGCAGTTCGGGGAAACTGTCAGCACCGGAGGCATCGAAAGGCCTGAGGCTGGTGGGAACTTGCAGTGCGAGTGCAGCGGAATTCCGCGGCGATGTATCCTTCAGCCAGCCCTGCATCAGTTGGACGATGCTGGCGGCAGTGAGACAGCGATCGGACATGCTGCGCTGAAGAGTGCTGCTGCAGATCTGTTCGAACAGTATCGGGATTGCCGGCTGCACCTGTCGAACGGGAACGTGTTTGGCGGCCGCGATCTGCCGTCGGATTTCCGCGGGATTTCGACCCCGAAATGGGCGGACACCTGTCAGCAGTTCGTAGCAGATGACAGCGAATGAGAACAGGTCACTGCGGTAATCAGCTCGGTGTTCTTCATCGGCTGCCTGTTCCGGACTGAGGTAGTCTGTGTGTGGCGGGAACGGGGCGCAATTCAGCAGGGGAATGGCGGAATCCGGTTCGAGGATGATGCACTGCGGACTGAGTGCAAGATGTGACAGTCCGAGGCAGTGCAGGTGTTCGAGAGCGGTGGCGATTTTGATCAGGATCCCGACGGCGTCGCGGGGGGCCGGGCGGCGACTTTGCAGCTGTTCATGCAGTGGAATCCCCCGACATTCGGAGGTGACAAGTCGCAGTGTGCCGTTGGGCAATCTGCAGCAATCCACAATCGGGACGATCCTGCTGTGGGGATGAGCTTTGAGGGTCTCATATTTCTGCAGCAGCTGAGCGGTATCTGCAGCGGAATGGGTGACGGCGTAACGAATCCAGACGGATGCTGAAGTCAGACGGTCCGTGCCTCCCCAGACTGTTCCGAGCGAATCTTCGCTGCGGAACGAACGGCAGACAAAGCGGGCTTCTGCCGGAGGCAGAGGATCGGAGTACAGCCTTGCGGCGAGCCGGGGCACAATCTGTGGAAAGCGCTGACAAAGTGAGGCAACGCTGACCGGCCTGCCGGCCACTCGACTGGCGCGATATTCACCGGCGGCCAGTTCCAGAGTCCATGGAATATGCGTGTCCGGACTGATGAGCTGCTGCAGATACTGTTCGGTCGTCAACGGTTCCGAGGTGGTCCAGCGGAGCATTTGATCTGACAGCAGCTGCTGCAGAAATTCAAGGGGAGCCGAGTCTTCGCAGTCAGTGGGCGGCTGCGGGACGGACTGTGACTGCGCTGCAGGGAGGGTGCAGGACCGATCCGAATTCGGTTGGGCAAGAGAACTCATTGTGCCACCCCACGTCCCTGATCACCGACGACTCGAAGCAATCACCCTGCAGTGTGTCATTCGAATCGGGGGGCTGGCAAGTGGGAGTTTGGCTGGATGATTGCGGGTTCCTGGTGAGCTGTGCGGATCCTGCGGGTTATGCGGACTGGGGCGTCACAGGCCTGCGGGCAGCGTGGGCGGCTGGCCGGGGGTGACCACAATTTCAAAGCGGTCTCCGGCTTTCGCCGAGCTGCTGAAGAAGCCACAGTTTTGCAGATAGAAGTGCGGCCCGTCGACACCGCCGGTAAAGTCCAGCCGATGACGCTGGTCACCGGTGGCGTCCACGGTCAGACGTGCTTTGTTCACTGAGTGCCAGTTGCCGGCTGTATCACGCACGTGGACGTTGCCGTAATTGACTCTGCGGGTGATATGGCCGGTGGTGGGATCGAAGTTTTCCAGGAACGAGTGGAAGCCTTTGAGCGAAGTGGTGGTCTGAGGTCGGCGAAAGCTGGCAATCAGTTTCCATGATGCGTCGGTTGTGTCGCTGAACCAGCAGGTGTAGACCGTAGTTTTGGTTGCGGCATCCGGCTGGACTCGAGTGAGGAAGCGACAGATGGTGCCGGCTTTCCACGGATAGACGAGGTAGCTTTGACCGCCTGAGCCTTCGTTGCCGAATTCACCGATGCGTACGTCCTTGCCACTGGCAAGAGTGATGATCCGTTGCTCCGGGGGAATTGACTTCGGGTCATCTGTCTGAAAAGGGCTCCACACAGAAAACAGGATGCGGCGCTCCGTGGCGCTGTTCACCTGCATACCGAAGTAACCTTCACTGAAGCCATTGGCCATGAAGTAGGACCCGATGGTGTCCTGTCCTTCAGGAACGGTCACTTCGGTGTATGCGTATTCGATGTCCGTGTTGCGCGGGACCGTGTATCCGAGGTGTACCGAGGGTCCGCGGCGTCCCCAGTAGAACATGTTGCCCTGATTGTCGCGAACAAAATCCAGCTGCAGATTGGCATCAGCGGACTGCACGATGAGGTTTTTGAGGGTGCCGAAGGAGTCGCCGCTGCGTGAGACTCCCTGCAGATCGATTCTGACGTAGCCCGGTTGTCGGACCTGCAGGTTGCCGATTGGGAGGGCGGCGGTGCTGGCTGCGGGCAAGGCCACGCTAAAACTTGTTTTGCCACTGCGAACGAGCAGTTCTGCAGCGGCCTGCGTGCTGGCATCGAGGCTGAGTGTCAGTGCTGCGGGCTGATTCAGATGAAAGTAGACGGACCAGACGTCCTGAGTGTCGTTCCATTCCAGCGCGGCGTTGCGACGCAGTCCGCGTCCGCCGATTTCCGGGGCGGTGCGGAAGCTGTTGCCGGCAAGCGGTATCTGCCAGTCGGTGGCAGGGGCGGAAGCGCTGCTGAAGGACAGTGACAAAAGGATAAGGGCGGTGAGTGTTGTCAGTCGGTGCATGCAAGGTGCCTGTTTCGCGATATGCGGGCCAAAACGCTGTAGAACCGGGTCGTCAGAAAAGGTTAGCAATTGCCGGCCTGTTCAGCCAATGTCGCTGGTCGGTGGTCGCTGCGGAACCTGAAATTGGTTTTGGGGAAGGATGTGGTATGCTGTCGCTTCGTGGAGTCTGAGCGGCCTGGTTTTCCGGCTGGAGCGATGTGATGGGTTTCTGTTTGCGGCTGATTTGCCTGTGCTTGCTGTGGAATGCGGGTTATTCCCTGTCGTGCGAGGCCGCGGAGCTGCGTGCCGGTGCGGCTCAGCTCGATGTGACTCCAGTGTCATTCCCTGTGATTGTCAACGGGATGGTGGAGGAGCGGGCAGCGGAGCGAGCAGCGGACGTGCTGATGAGTCGGGCGCTGGTATTGGACGACGGTTCGGTGCGTCTGGCGATCGTGGTGGTTGACAGTCTGATGCTGCCACGAGAGATGTTGGATGACGTGAAGCAGCAGGCATCGCAGCTGACGGGTATTCCAGAGGAGCGGATGCTGATCTCTGCGACTCATACGCATTCGGCTCCGTCTGCCATGCCGTGTCTGGGCAGTCGTGTGGATCCGGCCTATGCCCAGTTTCTGCCTGGTCAGATCGTGCGGAGCATTGTGCAGGCGAATGAGCGGCTGGAACCGGCGGAGGTGGGTTGGTCGGTGGTGACGGATGACGTGCACAATCACTGTCGCCGCTGGATTTTTCGAGCCGATCGAATGGTCATGACGGATCCGTTCGGGGTGCACAATGTGCGGGCGCACATGCATCCCGGGCATCTGAGTCCAAATCATGTGGGACCAGCGGGACCGGCGGATACGGATCTGACGGTGCTGGGCGTGCGGTCAAAGGACGGTCGACCGCTGGCGGTGCTGGCGAATTATGCGATGCACTACTATGGATCACCGCTGATCTCGGGCGACTTCTGTGGCCGGTTCGGGCAGCGGTTTGCGCAGTTGATTGAGGCTGCGGATCAGTCGAGAACCTTTGTGGGGCTGATGTCGCAGGGGACCAGTGGCGACAGCATGTGGCCGGATTACAGTCGTGCCGCGGGCAAGGCGGATCTGGATCGGTATGTGGATGAGGTGGCCGGTCGTGCGGCTGAGGCGTGGCGGGCGGTTGCATGGCGAGGTGATGTCAGTCTGGCGATGGCGGAGGAGCGTCTGTTGCTGCAGCGACGCGTGCCCGATGAGGCTCGTCTGGAGTGGGCGCGAAGATTGTCTGCGGAGGTTGGCGACCGGTTGCCTCGGGGCTGGTCAGAAGTGTATTCGTTTGAGCAGTTGCATTTGCATGAGGAATCGCAGCGGGAGCTGAAACTTCAGGCCATCCGCATCGGAGATCTGGGAATCACGGCGTTGCCGAATGAAGTCTTTGGTATTACTGGTCTGAAGCTGAAGCAGGCCAGTCCTTTGGCAACGACGATGAACATTGAGTTGGCGAACGGAGCTGAGGGTTATATACCGCCACCGGAGCAGCATGCATTGGGTGGATACACAACGTGGGCGGCTCGGACGGCTGGGCTGGAAGTGCAGGCGGAGCCGCGGATTGTGTCCGTACTGACTCGACTGCTGGAGCAGGTTTCCGGGGCTGCCGCGAAGCCATTCACTGATGGATCGCATCGGTATTCGGAGGCGGTACGTTATTCACAGCCGTGGGCTTACTGGCGGCTGGGTGACCTGGCGGGGGTGCCCATGTCTGAGCAGCCGGCGGACGGCTGGAGGGTGTCAGATGCCCTGTCTGTTCGGAGTGTGGGGGATGCGTCGGTGCCAGCCGGGCCTGGCCGTGTGGCGGTTTATGAACCGGGAGTGGCGTTTTACCTGCCGGGGCCGCGTGGTGCCGGGTTGCAGTCGGAGGGTCGAGGCAATCGGGCCGTGCAGTTTGCCGGAGGTCGGGTGCGTGCTGCTCGACAGGGGCTGCCGGCCGATTATTCGGTGGAGTGCTGGGTGTGGAATGGTTATCCGAACAGTGATCGGGTGGTCACGGGGTATTTCTTTTCACGGGGGCCGGCGGGTGATGCTGAGGCGGCTGGCGATCATTTGGGGATCGGGGGCAATTATCAGGGAGCGGGGCATGATGGCCGGCTGATTTTGTTTAACGGAAATGCGGCGAACGGATTGCTGGCTGGTCGTACGGTGCTGTCTCCGCGAACGTGGCATCACGTCGTGTTTGCTCGTCGGGGCGATCGCGTGACGGTCTGGCTGGATGGCGCTGAGGCCCCTGAGATTGACGGGGAACTGGCGGCAACATTTGGGGACGGCGATGAGTTGTTTTTGGGTGGCCGCAGTGATGGTTTGTATGGCCTTGAGGGGCGTCTGGATGAATTTGCCATGTACGATCGGGTGCTGACTGGTGCGGAGGTGCGGACGCATTATCAGGCTGCGCAGGCTGAGCATGGTGAGCAGATTACTGAGCGGGTGCCGCGACCGGATTCTGAGCCGGTGAGTCCGCAGCAGTCGTTGTCGATGATCCAGGTGCGCGAGGGTTATGAAGTGCAGCTGGTGGCGGCAGAGCCGCTGGTGGTCGATCCGGTGGCGATTGACTGGGGGCTGGATGGTCGCCTGTGGGTGGCTGAGATGGCTGACTATCCGTCGGGCATGGACGGGAATGGTCAGGCGGGAGGACGGATTCGAGTGCTGCGGGATACGGACGGTGACGGCCAGTATGATACCGGAAAGGTATTTCTTGAGAATGTGGCCTTTCCGAATGGTGTGCTGGCGTGGGGACAGGGGGTGCTGGTAACGGCAGCGCCGGAGATCTTCTACGCGGCTGACACGGACGGCGACGGCGTGGCTGATATTCGTCAGACGCTGTTTCTGGGATTCCTTGAGGGCAATCAGCAGCTGCGGGTGAATGGTCTGAGGTGGGGGCTGGATGGCTGGGTGTATTGTGCCAGTGGCAGTCATCATCCGGGCTATGGCGCTGACAGCAGGATCGCCTCGCTGCGGACTGGGAAGGTTGTGGAAATTGGCAGTCGCGATTTTCGGTTTCGGCCGGATACGGGTGAGATCGAGCCGCAGAGCGGTCCATCGCAGTTTGGACGCAATCGGGATGCGTGGGGCAACTGGTTTGGTGAGCAGAACAGTTTTCCGCTGTGGCATTATGTGCTGGAGGACGGGGCAATTCGTCGCAATCCGAACTTTGCTGCTCCCAATCCAAGGCAGCTGCTGACCGAGTCCAATCCTCGTGTCTGGCCGGCAGCAGTGGCGGAGAAGCGGTATCACAGTTTTGAGCAGTCGGGGCGATTTACTTCAGCCTGCTCGGGGATGGTGTATCTGGACGAGCTGCTGTTTGATGGACAGTTTCAGCATGCGTTTACGTGTGAACCTTTCAGCAATCTGGTGCAGCACAATCGGCTGATTGAGGATGGTGCCACATTTCGGCTGGAGCGGGATCCGGGTGAGGCGGATACGAAGACGGATTTCTTTGCGTCGCAGGACCGCTGGTGTCGACCGGTGATGGTGCGTACCGGGCCTGAGGGTGGGTTGTGGGTGGTGGACATGTACCGGTACATGATTGAGCATCCGCATTGGCTGCCGCAGGAGGGGCAGGACGAGCTGCGGCCATTCTTCCGTGCGGGGGACGACCGTGGAAGGATTTATCGGGTGGTGCCGAAAGGGGCTCAGGTGAAACCTCCTGCGTCCCTCGTTGGTCTGGGGTTATCGAACCCGGGGATCAGCGACGCGGACCTTGTCGGGCACCTGGAGAGTTCGAATGGCTGGGTGCGGGATGTTTCGCAGCGACTGCTGGTTCAGCGCAATGCTGCTGGTTCATGGCCACTGCTGCGGCAACTGCTGTCATCAGGCCGCCGCCCGACGGCTCGGCTGCACGCTTTGTGTACGCTGGCCGAGCAGCGTCAGCTGAAGGCTGAGGATGTACGTGCCGGGCTGCTGGATCCGCACGAGGGTGTGCGGCGGTGGGCGGTGCGACTGGGTGGTGAGGCGGGGCTGCTGGATTCGCATGCGGCTCTGCTGAGGAGCCTTGCGGATGATGCCGGTCTGAAGGTGCGGCTGGAGCTGGCGACGGCAGCGGGGCAGCTGAGGAGTGAGCTTTCAGCGGAGATTCTGAGTCAGTTGCTGCTGGGAACGAATGATGGCTGGGTGCATGCGGGTGTGCTGAGTTCATTGAATTCGGGGAATGCGGTCCTGGTCGCCGCGGCTGTTGCGGAGCGTGGTGCTGGTCAGGAGCTGGAGGCGCTGGGGCAGCAGGCAGTGGCTTTGGGTGCTGACGAGCAGGCAGCAGAACTGCTGCTGCGAGCAGCAAGCGAGGTTGGAGTGGAGGCTGGACTGAGGCAGCGTGAGTTGCTGGTGGGT
>SXXK01000196.1 GCA_005791255.1 Planctomyces sp. | reverse complement strand
TGAAGCAGTCTGTCGAGTTCCCGAGCGATTTGGTGATCGGGGGTGTGCTGGGTTGCGTTTATGGTGATTGCATTTCATGATTCCCGCATGCGCGCTTCAGGTTGCTGTTTTTTGAGAAGCAGGACAGTGCCGCGGGAATTTGGCAATGCAGGTGAAGTGGTGTCTATGGAACGATCTGCGTGGTTTCGGCGGTGCAACTGGCGGGTGCTGGTGGTGTCTTTCTGCTGTGTGCTGTGGTCTGCTGCGGCGGAAGCGGTCGAGGATACCGTTGTGGTGCCGGCGTGGCAGCGATTTCGCGCTGAGCATCTGAGTGCGGAGCAGGCGGGGCGGCTGCTGATCACTGAGCTGAACTGTCAGTCATGTCATGGGGCGTATCCGGGGCTGACGTTGCAGGCTCGTCAGGCGCCGGTTCTGACGGCTGCGGCTCGACGGTTAAACCCTGTCTTTGTGCGTCAGTTCCTGCAGAATCCTCAGGGTATCAAGCCGGGCACTGCGATGCCGCATCTGCCGGCTGCGGCGGCGAATCCTGCTGTGCTGGATGCCCTGACGGCGTTTCTGACTGCTGGTGGTGGCTGGCGTGCTCAGGCGGTTTCGGCTGATGCCATTCGTCGTGGCGAGGACTTGTTTCATCGGGTCGGGTGTGCTGCCTGTCATGGGGACCAGCGCAGTGACGAGGTAATTGAGGCACTGCGGCGCGGGCTGGCTCCGCCGGCGGACGAAGAGGAGGAGCCGGAGGCTGATGCGGTGGGCAAAGTGAAGCCGCAGTTGAATTCGCGTCCGGATTTCCTGATGCCTTTGGGACGTCTGGAGGAGAAGTATTCGCTTTCGGCACTGATTCAGTTTCTGCGGGAGCCGCATCTTGTGCGTCCGTCGGGACGGATGCCGTCGCTGAATCTGTCGCCTGAGGAATCGCGGGATGTGGCCAGCTATCTGCTGCGGAAAGTGCAGGTTGAGGCGAATATTGAGTATGAATATTTCGAAGGGAGCTGGAATACTCTGCCGGATTTCAGTTCATTGAAGCCGGTGTCAAAGGGGACAACGACGGATTTTTCCGCCGGCGTGGGTTCTCGACAGAATGATTTTGCGCTGCGTTTTCTGGGGTATGTGCAGATTCCGAAAACGGGTGAGTATCGGGTGCACGTGACATCGGACGACGGATCGCGTGTGCTGATTGATGAACAGGAAGTGGTGAACAATGACGGCATTCATCCTCCGACCGGTCGCAGCGGCGCAGTTCAGTTGACTGCCGGCAGTCATGCGCTGGTGGTGGAGTACTTTGAGCAGGGTGGTGGTGAAGAGCTGAGTGTGGAGATTGAGGGGCCGGAGCTGGGGCGTCAGCCGTTGTCAGCACTGACGACACTGACGCGAGCGGCTGTTCAGCGGGAACCGCAGGGGCCTGTGGAGCCGTCGGCAGAGCTGGTGGCTGAGGGCCGTGGATATTTTGCGAAGCTGGGCTGTGCCGCCTGTCATCAGCACGGCGAGGGGGCGGAGCAGCTGACCTCGTCGGTGAAGGCTCGTGAGTTTGCAAAGTTGAATCCGGCGGGTGGTTGTTTGTCGGTCAATGTGCCGGCCGGATTGCCGGTATTTGCTTTGAGTGATCGTCAGCGGGGCGATCTGCAGGCAGCGCTGGCGGCTGTGGCCAGCGTGCAGTCGGAGTCGGCACCGGCGTCTGAAGTGCAGCAGGCGATGCTGTCTCTGAACTGTTATGCGTGTCACGTCCGCGGTGATCTGGGAGGTGTCTCGGAGCCGCTGAACCATGTATTCGCCGGATCGATTCCGGAGATGGGTGATGAGGGGCGAATTCCGCCGGCTTTGACGGGAGCGGGTGACAAGCTGAACGACGAGTGGATCAGGACGGTGTTGTCGGAGGGAGCGAAGGATCGGCCGTATATGGCTACCCGGATGCCTCGATTTGGCGGACAGCATGCGGAGTACTTTGCGCCGCGGCTGGCTGCTGTTGATCGAGGCGAGGTGATTCCGGAGGTAGTTTTTGAGGCTCCGGACCACCGGGTGAAGGCGGATGCCCGGCAGCTGGTTGGTGACCAGGCGCTGTCGTGCATCAAGTGCCACCGTTTTGATTCGTATGCGGCGACGGGGCTGCAGTCACTGGACATGACCACGATGACTCGCAGGCTGCGACGCGACTGGTTTCATCGATATCTGGCTGATCCGCAGGCCTATCGCCCGGGGACTCGCATGCCGGCAGCCTGGCCTGGCGGTCGTTCGGTGGTTCCCGGGGTATTGAATGGCGAGCCTGAGCTGCAGATTGAGGCGATCTGGCGTTATCTGCTGGATGGTCGTCGAGCGAAAATACCTTCGGGGCTGGAGCGGCAGGCGATTGAACTGAAGCCAACGGGACGCCCGCTGATCTACAGGAATTTTCTGGAAGGTCTGTCGCCTCGCGGAATTGCGGTCGGTTTTCCTGAACGCGTGCATTTTGCGTGGGATGCCGAGCACATGACTGCACGTCTGATCTGGCATGGGGCATTCATTGATGCGGCGAAGCACTGGGTCGATCGTGGTCCGGGGAATCAGAGCCCGATGGGTGATCACGTGATGGTGCTGCCTGCCGGTCCTCCGCTGGCCAAACTGTCATCGCTGGATCAGTCCTGGCCCGGTGGCAATCCAAGGGAAACGGGATATCGATTCCAGGGCTATCGTCTGAACGCTGCCGGGGTGCCCACATTCCGTTATCAGTGGAATGTGGTGGAGGTGGAGGAGACACTGACGCCTGTTGCGAATGAGCCCGACAATGGGCTGCGGAGAACGCTGACTGTGAAGTCAGCGGAGCCGCTGAATGATTTGTGGCTGCGAGTGGCTGCGGGGAAGATTGAGCAGGTGCAGGATGCATTTGTCTGGAATGGGGTGCGACTGCAGGTGGAGGAGGGCCTGGCTGTGGTTCGTCGCAGTGGTGATCAGGATGAACTGTTGATTCAGTTGCCTGCGGGAGTGACAGCGGCGACGGTGCGGCTGACTTTGATCTGGTGATCTGCGGGCGATGAAGTGGGCAGTTGTTTATGGTACTTTTGGTCCTCGCTTGTGCGTTGGTGTCATTTTTGATTGGTGGGATCCCGTTTGGATTTCTTGCCGGTCGATTGCTGCTGGGCGACGACATTCGTCGTCATGGCAGCGGTAATATCGGAGCGACGAATGTCTGGCGTGTCCTCGGCTGGAAGGCGGGAGTGCTGGTATTGCTGCTGGATGCTTTGAAGGGCATGCTGCCGGTGCTGGCGGCTGGAGCGGTGATGCGATGGGCGGCAGAGGATGATCGGGGGCAGGTTGCCCCGCTGATGTCGGGTCTGGCTGCAATTTTCGGTCACATGTATCCGGTCTGGCTGGGGTTGCGGGGTGGGAAAGGGGTGGCGACGGCGCTGGGTGCGGTGCTGGTGGCTGCGCCGCTGCACAGTGCGGCGGCACTGGTGGTGTTTGTGCTGTCCCTCGCTGTCTCGCGGATGGTCTCGCTGGCATCGATCCTGGCAGCACTGGGTTTTCTGGTGTTTCATCTGCAGAAGTATGGAATGGCGGCTCTGTCAACAAATCGACTCCCACTGACAGTTTTTTCTCTGATCGTGCCAGCAGTGATCATCTGGCGTCATCGCACGAACCTCGTGCGAATCGTCAATGGAACGGAACGTCGAATTGGTGGTTCGAAGCGTCCTCCTGAGGAGCAGTCACAGCCATGAGCGGAAGTGTTCGGTGTAAGCGAGGAGTGATGCAGCGGTCGTGGCTGACAGCGATGTGCTGTCTGCTGTCGTTGCCGTGGTGTGGTTTCGTGCTGGCAGCTGCTGAGCTGCCGCGGGCAGGGACTGTGTTCCAGGCGCGTGACACCCTGGATACTGCGGCGGACGGACTGCAGGATGCTCAGCAGTGTTTGGAGGGTTTGCGGTGGAAGCCTGCTGATTTTAAGGTGACTCTGGAAAGTCCGCGTGAGAATGAGGGTGATCTGCTGGTTCGATTTCCTTCCCCTGTGTCATCGGGGAATGGCATCAACGATCTGGTGTCGATGGAGTGGTATGCAGCGCGGGACAAGGATCGTCGTCCGTGTGCTGCGGACTGTGTGATTGTGGTGCATGAGTCCGGGCGTGGTATGACGGTCGGTCGGATCTTTGCGCGCGGTCTGAATGCTCAGGGACTGCATACGTTTCTGATTCATCTGCCGGGCTATGGTGCGCGTCGGACACCGGATGCGGATCGAGCGGAAAAGATGCTGGATGGATTGAAGCAGGCTGTGGCCGATGTTCGCCGTGCGCGGGATGCGGCGGCCAGTCTGCCGCTGATCAGCGGCAGGGTTTTTGGGGTGCAGGGGACCAGTCTGGGCGGGTTTGTGACGTCGACGGCTGGTGGGCTGGATAAAGGTTTTGATCGTGTGTTCATTCTGCTGGCCGGGGGGAATCTGCACGATGTGGTGCTGCAGGGGCAGAAGGATGCGGCGAAAGTTCGGCAACGACTGGAGGCGCTGGGGGTGAAGGCGGAGCAGATTCGCGAATTGGCGCGACCTGTCGAACCGCTGCGGGTTGCTCACAGGCTGCGTCCGCAGTCGACGTGGCTCTACAGCGGGAAGTACGATGATGTTGTGCCCCCGGCCTGTTCTCACGCACTGGCGAGTGCAGCCAAACTGCCGGCCGGCCATCACATTGAAATGGCGGCCGATCACTATTCAGGAATTCTGTATCTGCCCGCCGTGATTGCGGAGATCCGCACGAAGATGAACCCGGAGTCAGCGGTGGAGCTGCCTGCTGTCGGGGCGGACGGCAGCGGTCAAGGCAACTGACTGGTTCAGGTGAACTGTAGCGGTTGTTGGGGTCCTGGCGGCTGTGAGAGGCGGCTTCAGATCTGGCAATGTTTATGAAAACCCGGACCGATACAACCTGAGCCTTCAGGGAAGATCGGAAAATTCTGCCGATGTTTCCCGAACTGCGGCTTTCCGGGAATGGATGCCAGGTCAGATACTGACTGCAAGGGAACATCCTGCATGCCTCAATCCGCCGAATCGGTTCAGCGAACTGTAAGTCCCTCAGAGATTCGGACATTTGAGCAGCTCAGGCACTTTGTGCATGTGCATCTGTGTCGTCGTGAGAACCTGCTGGAGTATCAGTTTCCGATGACGGAGCTGGAGATTCAGCAGGGAGGGCGTCGCTGTGGCGTGCAGTTTCTGCTGCATGGTCCGCGTTCCGTGAGGCTGGCTGCGGTGTGGGCGGAATCTGCCAATGAACTGCTGTTCTATGACGCGACCGGTCACAGATTCAACCGGATCCGACTCCCCAATCGCATAGTGAGCTGCTGATCGGCACAGTGGATCTGGTCACAGCAGCAGTTGCTGCAGCAGTGCTGCGGCAGTGCTGCGGGCCAGCAGGCCACCGGCAACAGCGATTCCAGCGGCACTGGTCAGCAGCAGCAGCACGTCTGCAGACTGCAGTCGCAGGATGGTCAGCCGGCTGCAGCCGAGACGGAACATCGTCTGCATTTCTGCAGCTCGCAGTTTGAGTGACAGGTTCAGCACAAGCGCCAGCAGCAGCAGGGCGGCTCCGGCAGCAGCCAGTGTGAACAGCAGTACGAACTGCTCGATGCGAAATACGATGCTCAGAAGTTCCTCGATCACCTGAGGGGGACTGATGCACTGCAGCTGGCGACTTCCGCTGAACCTGCCCAGCAGTTTGATGCGGTCGCGTTCAGTGAACGGTACGGCAAGAACAGCAGTCAGCGGGAATTCTGAGGCATTGCCGTGAAAGTGGAAAGAGTCCCGGTTTTCATCGGTGATTTCCAGATACGGCAGGACTCCCAGACCAGCCGTCACGCTGGCGGCATCGTCTCGATCGTTGGACAGCAGCAGGGAGGGATCCGTCTGCCGGTCGACGTTTTGGTGCCCGTGCCCGATTCCTTCGATAACCCAGGCGGTACGAAGGTCCGTAAAGACCGCGTCATCGTCAGGGGAATGATTGCGGGCAAGTACCCCTGTGATCAGCATCCGGAGCGGATAGTCTCCTGCCAGATTCAGGGCATTTCGAGGTGCTGACAGGACGGTATCACCGGTTCCGAGACCGCTGCGTTCTGCGTAATCTGCCCCCAGCACACATTCGCCAAGCAGTGCCGGAAGTTCTCCCGATTGCGGAGTCAGCCGGCGGAAGGTGAAGTACTCAGGTGTTGTTCCGACGATTGGTGCTCCCTCAGCGCCCGGCTGAGAGCGGGTCGTAAATCGCATATGCAGCGGGACAGCGGTAACACCGACAGACTCCGCAGCCAGCGCATGTTCGGCCATGGTGACCGTTGTCGCGGGCTGCGAGCGGAAGTAGAGGGAGTGCATGACGAGGTCAATACGGCTGCCAGGGGCACCGATGACGATTGGAGTGGAGAGCGCTCGTGCCGAGATTTCACTGCGAAACTGGTTGAGTGCGATCCGCAGGGTGGCGGGCAGCCAGATAATGATGGCCAGACTGAAGATGACGGCGAGAGATCTGCTGCGATGCCACCACAGCGAGCGTATCGCCAGATAGAAGGCACTGTTCATGCGGATGCTCCTGCTTCCGTCCCGTCTGTCCTGGCCAGATACTGCAGGAAGGGCAGTGTGCGGTCGAACATGGGCAGCAGTGAGTGATCGTGAGTGACCATGATCAGCGTCGCGCCGCTGCGGCGGGATTCCTGCAGCAGCAGCTCGACCATGCGTCTGGAGTTTTCCGGGTCCAGATTACCGGTGGGCTCATCAGCCAGCAGCAGCAGAGGGTTGAGCAGGAGTGCCCGGCAGAGCGCTACCCGCTGCCGTTCGCCCTGCGAAAGTCGAGTTACGGGGCGCTGAGAAAAATTCGCCAGTCCGACCTGGTTCAGCAGATCAAGGCCCCGTTCGTGAATCGCGGGGGTCAGCTTTACAGCGGGCTGAATGCGACAGGGCAGCAGGACGTTGCCCAGCACATCGAGGTAGTCGATCAACTGAAAGTCCTGAAACACAAGCCCGATATTTCTGAGCCGGAACAGTCGGCGGTCAGCATCCGACAAACGCCCGAGGTCTGTACCCGCCACCTCCACCAGACCGGCCGCCGGAGAGAGGATGCCACAGATCAGGTTCAGCAGCGTCGTTTTTCCACAGCCACTGGGGCCGGCCAGCACTGCGGCTTCGCCACGGGCAATCTCCAGCCTCGGTATCTGCAGCTGAAAAGGCCCGTCAGTCCACGCAAATCGCAGGTCTCGGATGGCAATCATGTCGGTGCCGGGGACTATGGGGCGTAGATGCGGATGTCGTCAAAGTTTCCAATGTCGTCAAAGGAACCGAAGCCCAGCTGGCCCATGCCAAAAGTCCTGTCCACGGCAGTCATCACCGGCGTTTTCAGATCGTCAAACCAGACCTTGATCTCACCGGTCTCAGCGTTGCGTTCAATGCGGGCCCGGTGCCAGCCGTCCGTCCACGGGGTTCCCGCAGTGGTGCGTGTGGAGATTTTCTGTCGGGGGGCCTCGTTCACAATGAAGATCTGATTTGCATGATCATCCGTCTTCTTTCCGAAATGCACATAATACAGGTGCTCATCATCCTGACATCCGAAAAACAGGCACAGATCACGGTGACCGTAATCCGGAATGGTTGACTGCAGCCGGATGTCCATGACGAAACTGGCGAGCCGGAGGTCGCGAATCAGTGTGCGATTGAACGGCGAACGGAACTGCGGTTTGAAATCGCTGTTGCGTTTGACCAGCGCTGCCACGTGATTGCCTTCCTGCTGCAGCAGTTTCCAGGCGGACTGATCAGTGGGCTGGTAGCGTGTGAGGCTTTTGTCTTCGAAGTCATGGCTGAACACCAGCTTCATTCCGGCCGGAGGCAATGGCTCGTCGGCCACTGCCGGCGATGAGACGCAAAGTGTATACAGGGTCAGCAGCAGCGGACGCAGCAGAGATTTCATGCTGAAGACTTTCTGTGCAGCAGGCTATTCCGGGGATTCGACTTCGACCAGTCCTTCCATGGGCGTCTCTCGACCTGGGACACGAGTATACACGGTTTCATCCCATGTGTGCAGTCCGAGCACAGCACGGCTGTTTTTTCCAGCCATCAGGCTGCGATACAGCAGGACCTGAAAGTTGCCAACCCGAACTCGAAATCCCGCTGCCTCATGAGCTCCGCACCTGCGGCGATTTTCGGTGACAGTCAGCCGCGCCCAGTCAGCCGGAGCGTCACTGCGTCGCGGGTTCCAGTCCAGCGCCAGCGGGATTGAGACGCCACCAATACCCGGAGCCGTCATCTCCAGTTGGCCATCATGGACGGCACAACTTCCCAGCGGATGCTGGACTCGATCGTCCTCCAGCCACAGAGGCAGCGCCCGAACGGTGGCAGCACCACGTGTCAGCTGCAGCTCGCGCGTGACGGAGTCGGGAGTTTCAGTAACTGCCTCTGTGAAGGGCAACGCTGTTGTGAGCTGAACGCGAGCCTGGTCCGCGAGAGTCGACACAGTGTCCGTGAACATCGCAAACCGCTCGCGGCGGGCCAGCATGATCTGGCGAACACACTTGAGGTCTTCGCTCTGCTCCCCCTCCAGTTCGATAAACACACATTCAGGATCATCAAACCAGCAACTGCACTTCCATGCGATCGGGCCAGCAACCGGAGCATCGTTCACGCGGGCAGACCAGTGCCACGTTCCGGAAAACAGCAACACGCCGCCGGTATAAGCCTGCAGCTGAATCTGGCCGGCATGCCAGTCCACACACAGCACGTCGGCGTCATGATCGAGGGAACTGCGGAGCACAGCACAGCAGGCCGTGTCGGACTGCCACGCCGGCTGCAGTTGTTCCGTCGCCGCAGTGTCTTCGGCAGACTGGAGTTTGTCGGCTGCCGGAGCCTTCCACGGTTTGATCGGGCGCAGCTTTTTGACCGGTCGCTGACTCTTCAGCAGAATTTTCTGCAGTTTGCCGCTGTGGGAGGGACGGATCGCGTCGGTGAGCAGCAGCAGTGGACTGACGATCCGAAGTGAGCCGACAGGAATGTCTGTCTCAACTGCCGGTTGCGGCGGAACGGTCAGCATGGTTGCCGCAGCGAGCAGACCGGCCAGTCTGGAATCCAGTTCCGGGGAGCTGAAGGACTGTCGAAATGCCGTGCTCCAGGCTGCGGAGCGGGCCATGACGGAGAGAAAGCCGGAAAGCACAGGCAGCAAAGAACCGTGCGGTCGTCCTGACTCATCAGTGCCATTCTGCAGCATCTGCTGCAACCCCGTGCAGGCGCTGCCCAGCAGGGCTTCATTTTCTGCAAGCGGATTGAGTAACAGTGCGACAATGAAAGCCGTTTCACTCTGATACGCTGCCTCCATCGTTGCCTGCGGCGGGCTGTTCGCGGCCAGGCCGACCACCTCGGCGGACGCGGATTTCAGGCGGGCGAGGACAGCGATGCAGGCCGCAAAAGTGGCGGGCTCGAGAAATTCTCCCTGCAGCAGCAGCAGTTCGGCCACGGCCAGTGCTTCCCAGCTGCCGGGCGACTGACGCAGGGATCCGGACCAGCCTGCCATCAGTTTTTCGAGGTCTTTGCGGTGTCTGGCCTTTTGCCTGCCAGTGCTGACCGACTGCCAGTACTGCCGCAAACCAGCCGCCAAAGCGCGTTCGCGAGCGGACAGTGCTGCGTCATCAGCGGACCACAGTGCTGCTGATTCATCCCGCTGCAGTTTTCGCAGACGCCTGGCCGGACCCTCCAGCAGCCGCCGGTATTCGCGGGCGAAGGATTTGAGATTTCCGGACGGAACTGTGGCCCGCAAGGACTCACTGGCCTGTCGACCAACGGGGATGGAACGAAGGATGCGTGCTGCTGCTGTGGCTGCCATGATCGTACCGCGGGGTTGTTCGGACGATCCTCCGTGAGTCTGCACCGGTGCTCCTGCACCGATCGGTCACCAGAATCTGTCAGATTGTGGTGGAGGAAAAGCCGCCATCGACAACGATGTTCTGGCCAGTGACAAATGACGAGGCGGCGTGCGAGGCCAGCCAGACAACGGCTCCGGCCAGCTCGTGCGCTTCACCGAAGCGGGCCATCGGTGTGTGGCCGATGATCTGAGCACCACGTTCGGTGTATGTTCCGTCTTCGCGAAACAGCAGAGCCCGATTCTGGTCGGCCGGGAAGAAGCCCGGGCTGATCGCGTTGACGCGCACTCCCTGGGTCGCCCATTCACGAGCCAGAAATTTGGTGAAGTTGATGACCGCAGCCTTGGCTGCCGAGTAGGCGACAACGCGTGACAGCGGAATCATTCCGGCCATTGACGCGATGTTGATGATACTGCCTTTTTTTTGCGCCACCATGGTTTCGCCGAACACCTGGGCCGGCAGCAGCGCTCCGCCGACCAGGTTCAGGTCAAAAACTCCGTTCCAGGCGTCTCTGGAAAGTCGGCAGAGGTTGCTGCCCGGTGGCAATGTGGCATCCGGACGATTACCGCCCGCTGCAGAAATCAGCACGGTGATCGGTCCCAGCTGAGACGCGATCTGATCTCGCGCTTCCGTCAGGGACTGGGTATCCAAAGCGTCTGCGGATACGAACAAGGCACGTCCGCCGGCAGCTTCAATCTGTCGGACACGCTCCTGTCCGCGTTCCGCACTGCGACCGACAACGGCCACTGCAGCACCAGCGGCAGCCAGCGCGGATGCCATGCCACCGCCAAGTACTCCGGTGCCACCGAGTACGACAGCCGTGTCACCGGTCAGGTCGAAAATTGATCGAGTCATGGGGATGAGGATCCTGCAGAAAAGTGTTCGTGATTCAGGTGCGGGCTCGTTCCAGTTCGTCAAGCTCGGCGTTCAGCAGCTCCAGTGCTGCAATCTGCCCTTCCTTCTGGCGAGCCGCGAACTGCTGTTCAAGGTCAGCGATCTGCAGTTGCAGTCTGTTGAGCTCTGCGGGGCTGATCCGGTCCGTGAACATCAGGCCTTCAAGGTGATCGTATTCGTGCTGCACGACACGTGCGGGGAAATCTTCGAGCTCAATTTCGAACGGCTGACCGTCAAGATCGAACGCATCGACGATGATCTGAGCGGCTCGGGGGACTGTGGCGTACAATTCCGGCAGGCTGAGACAACCTTCTTCGCCTTCAGCACCACCGCGACGGCGGGTGATCCGCGGGTTGATGAACACCATTTCGGATTCTGTGGCTTCCGGATCACCCTCGGGGTTGATCACGAACACGCGGTAGGGCAGGCCGCACTGATTGGCCGCGAGGCCCACGCCACGAGCCTGATACATCAGCTGAAACATCTGCTGCACCATGTCCCGCAGGCCGGCATCGATTTTTTTCACCTCGCGGCATTTGCGGCGGAGTGCTGGATGCGGGTGGTGCACAATACTGAGGGTTTTCATGGAAACAGCCGCAGGCGACGATGAAAGGCAGGAGGATCAGAAAGCACGGCAGTCTAATCGATTCATGGTTTTTTCCACCGTCCGGCAGGGGGCAAAAACGGGGAATCCGGAGACCGGTTATGGGCAGCGGCGTCAGGGCGAGGCCGGGACACCGGCTTTGGGCGGATTCCGGTAGTCGAGGGGAGGCTTCTGTCCCGGTCGCATCAGCGATTCATACTTTTCCGTGCCCAGTCGCTGTTTCAGCTCGGCGACAGCCTGCTGCAGAACGTCAGGACTGCGGAACAGATCAACCGCGGTCAGGGCCAGAGTCCGGGCCGCGAGGTGCATGCCCTTCTCTCCAATGCTCATACCGCCCGCAGCGACAGCCTGCCATGAATGTGCGGGTGTGCCCGGTACCCAGCAGACGGTGGTGAAACCGGTGGTCGGCACGACCCACGAAATATCACCGACGTCGGTTGAGCCCTTACCGATGGTGTTGTCCACATCATCGACCTGACGCAGCGCCTCGAGGCCATCCTTTGTATCCAGTGTCTGCTGAATGCGGGCAGCAAACTTCTGCTCAGCCTCGGTCCACTGCAGATCATTCTGGGACTGCAGCCGACGGCGGACGACACCTGTGAGCACGCTGTTGGGCAGAATCTCGCGAATACCACCTTCATACCGCACCTTCAGCTGTGTTTCGGTCGCCAGTGCTCCGGCACGCGCACACAGTTCCAGACGTTCATACAGTGGCTTCAGAAAGCGGCCTTCGGGATGGCGAATGTAATAATAGATTTCGGCGAACGGCGGAACCACGTTGGGAGCATCACCACCGCTGGTGATGACGTGGTGAATACGGGTGTTTTCCGGAGTGTGTTCACGCATCAGTTCGGATGCATGGGCCGTCAGTTCGACGGCGTCCAGTGCGGATCGTCCGAGGTGCGGGGCGGATGCCGCGTGGGCCGTGCGACCCTCAAACTGATACTTGACGGCAATGCGTGCCAGACTGGACCTGTCCCCGGCTGCGTTGCGTGATCCGGGATGCCAGTGCAGCACCGCATCACAGTCATTGAACAGGCCTGCCTGCACCATGAAGACTTTTCCCGACCCGCCCTCTTCTGCCGGGCAGCCGTAAAAACGGATGGTGCCGGCGAGTTTTCCGGAGCGGATCTGCTCGGCCACGGCGATCGCGGCCGACAGTGATGCCGTACCGAAAAGGTGGTGTCCGCAGGCGTGCCCCCAGTTGTGTTCACCGGGGCGGGCGAGGCGTTCCGGTTCCGCCTGTTGTGACAATCCCGGCAGGGCGTCGTATTCACCAAGGATTCCAATCACCGGATGACCGCTGCCGAATTCCGCGATGAACGCAGTCGGGATCTCCGCAACCTGGCGACGCACGGTCAGTCCCGCTGCCGCTGCCGCATCCGCCAGCAGTTCGCTGGACACCGTTTCCTGATAGCCCGGGTCCGCGGCCTGCCAGATTTTCTGAGCCGTCTGCCAGCTGGACTCACGCCTGTCGGCCAGTGACTGCAGCACACCCTGTTCAGGATTGTCCGTCTGGCCCAGAACCCTGGTGTGTCCGGCAGACAGGGCAAGGATTCCGCACAGCAGCAGACAAGACGCACGAGACATTCTGGTAAACCCTGAAAAGGCAGCGAACGGAGGAGCGAACGAGGTACAGATTCAGGCAGTTGCGGCTGGTGCTGCTTCCAGCAGAGTCTGCAGATGCAGCCCTGCGGATTCCGCCAGCCTCGCCGGATTGTAACCACCTTCCAGCAGGCTGACGACTCTGCCGCCGGAGTGCACTGCTGCGGCCTTCAGTACGGCGCGCGTGAGGGTTTCAAAGTCCTCTGTTTCCAGCCCCAGTGAGCCGACCGGATCCTCGGCGTGGGCATCAAAGCCGGCACTGAGAATAATCAGTTCGGGGCGGATGCGATCCACGGCGGTATCAAGGATGGCCTGGAAGTCCCGCAGGAACTGACTTCGCGGAGTCCCGAAGGCGACCGGGAGATTGAATGTGGTGCCCAGCCCATCCCCGGTACCAATTTCGTCACGGCGACCGGTGCCGGGGTAAAAGGGAAACCGATGTGATGACAGGAATCCGACACGACCGTCTTCGTAGAACGTATCCTGCGTGCCATTTCCGTGATGCACATCCCAGTCCACCACCAGGACTCGTGACAGTCCCCAGCGGTGGATTGCGGCGGCAGCAGCGGCCGCAGCGTTTCCGAGCAGGCAGAAGCCCATGGGGGATGAAGGGAGTGCGTGATGTCCCGGAGGCCGTATCGCGCAGAAGGCGGTGCGATCTTCCCCCGCAAGAACTCGCCGCACAGCATCGATGGCCGTCCCGGCAGCCTGCCATGCGACATCAGCGGATTCCGGGCTGAGCACAGTATCGGCTTCGATACGACCGCCACCGGCGGCGGCGAACCGCCTGAGCTCCTGCAGATGATCCTGTGTGTGCACAAGCAGCAGGTCCGCATCGGCTGCAGCGACTGCAGGACAGCGACTGACACGCTGCAGCAGTCCGGTGCGCTGCAGGTGCTGCTCCAGCACGGCCACTCGGATCGGACATTCCGGGTGGTCTCCGGTCTGATGACGCTGAAAGCCGGGATCTGAATAAAACAGTGTCATGTCGGGGTATCCGGCGGTTGTTTCCTGTGATCGTTTGTTATTCTGAGGTGCACGCGACATTCTGCCAAGTGCAGCAGCCGGCAGGAATCCGATCCGTTCGATCATTTGTCAGTTGTAAAGGTTGCGAAATGACCGGAATCAGGAATTGTGTGCACAGTTCACCCGCGCGACGGGACCTGTGTCCCCGGTTGTCGGGCCTGTGCAGTCTGCTGATTGTGCTGATGAGTGGGGTGCTGGTTGCGGACGAACCCTCTGCAGAGACTCGGGAGTCGCGTCTGCGGCAGCAGGTTGCACAGCTGCTGGAGACACTGGAGGGCAGTGACTGGATACCGCTGATCATGGCGGATCTGGAGTTGTCGACGGATCTGACGGAGGAGTCTCAGAGCTGCTGCCGCCGCATTCTGCAGGCGCTGGCGGTGGCCGACGATGCGGCGGCTCAGGAACATGTCCATGCCGTGTTTGAGAATGAACCGGAGCGGCGTGGGATGGCGGCGGAGGCGGTGGCCATGGCGGCCATGACACGCCCTGGAAGTCTCAGGAACTGGCGCTTGCTGGTGCGATCACTGAACGTTGTGCGACAGTCCGAAGCTGCAGCTGTGATGAAGGCGCTGCAGCGGTACCGGCAGCGGGCCAACAAGGGGCACTGGGTCCGTCGAGTGATCCTGACCGGGCTCAGTCTGCCGGAGGGTGATCAGCGGCTGGCCTGTGAACTGCTGCAGCACTGGACAGGTCAGCCAATGCGTCCATCCGCAGCGTGGTCACTGCCGCAGTACCAGGAATGGTTTGCGAAGGAGCATCCGGATCTGCCGCCGGCGGTACGGCCGCAGGATCCTCCGGGAGCCGTCTGGACGATGCAGTCGCTGGAGTCGTTGTTTTCCGGCCTGCATCTGACGTCGGAGCAGGGAGTGCAGGGGCCGATGATTTTTGAGAAGGCGGGTTGCGCAAAGTGTCATCGGCGGGGCGATCCGGGAGGCACGGCCGGTCCCGACCTGACATCCCTCGGGTGGCGACGACAGCGTGCCGAAGTTCTGGAATCGCTGCTGTATCCGTCGCAGGAGCTGCATGAGGAGTATCCCACAGTGATTGTGGCACTGAAGGATGGGACAGCGTTGACGGGGCTGCTGCAGCGTGCTCCGGATGCCGGTTTGCAGGTTTTCAGCAGTGCCGGGGAAGTCCGTACATTTCAGCAGTCCGACGTCGAGGCAATTCGGGGCCATGCTGTGTCGTCCATGCCGGCGGGAACGCTGGATCGACTGACTGCCGACGAGGTGCGGACGCTGGTGGCGTGGTTGACCAGCGTGGACGGGATTCCTCGACCACATCAGGAAGATGAGGGTCAGGAAGAAGAGTGAAACCTGAGCGGTTGCAGGGGTGGGTTCTGCTGCGAGGAACACGCTAAAGGTGCGGGGAAGGCTGCGACGATCAAGTCGCTGACCGACAGTTCGGCGAATAGTCCGCTGACCGTGGTCGGCTGCGCAGACCGGCAAAAAGTGCCACTGTGCGCAGCCGGTGCGTTACGGTGCGCGGGTGAGTTCGGGCTGTCGGCGGTAAACAGCAGCAGGAAGCCGCCGGGGTCACTCCGGCAGAGGAACGCGGCAGCGATGTCAGGATCCGCAAAAACTGATCAGCTTCGACTGGGTTTCATGGAGACGATCGAGGTTGAGGGGCGAGGGCATATTGGCGGGCTGCTGATCACGAATCAGAACGGCCGTCCGCTGGAGTTTCAGTGTACAACCCCGGTCCGCCCGAATCGCACTCAGGAAATCCTGTTCGGTGAAACGCTGCGACCGTGGCTGCTGGGTGAACTGATCGGCAGTACTTTGCTGGATCGCGTGGCCATCAAGCCGAGCCTGGTGGTGACCAGCGATCCGTGTCTGCTGGAATTGCGGAATCACACCGAGGTTCCGATCGCTGTGGCGGAATCCGCGACCGGCGGGCGTCGCAGTGTCTCGGGAGGCGACGCGGGTGAGTGCCGAAAACTGCAGCTGGGCGGCAGTATGCTGAGATTTCATGAGGCCCACAACGGTGACATCGACTCGCTGCAGAAGCAGAAGCATCTGATCCCGGATTCCGCCGATCTGCAGGAGCCACTGGAGCGGGTTCGGGAAGCATTGGCGGAAACGGTTCGAACCGTGTTTGCTCGCTGAGCAGGCCGGATCAGCAGATACCTGACAGAGGCCCGAACGAATGGATGCGGCGGGGACAAATGGCGAGTCGGTCGGGGCGTCGGGCAGTGCGGCGGAAGCAGACGGCGGCGTGATGCTGCCCCAGCGACCGGAACTGCTGCAGACGGGGTTTAACCCGGCGCTGTCTCGAGTGCCGGCTCCTGATACCATCTGTTCCACGCTGGACATGACGCTGGATTTCGTCCCGTCGTGGACTCCGCGGCGGATACCACTGAAATGCATCGGGCTGACACTGCCGGAGGGAGTGGAATTTCTGCCCCCGACGCCTCCGAAACCGGAATTGCCGGCGGAGTCGCGGAGGGCTGCGGCGGTAAAGCCTGCTGAGGAAGCAGCCGAGGGTGAGCCGCCAAAGAAGAAAGTGACGCGTCTGAAACCACCGCCCGACGCCTTGTCACTGCAGGATCGCCTGTTCTATCTGCTGCAGCCTCCGCTGGAGTCGTGGCTGGCCGGTCAGGAACTGATCATGCCATTTGAGCCTTTTTCGTATCAGTATGAAGGCATCGCGTGGCTGTTCTCCAGTCAGGCAGCCCTGCTGGCGGACGAGATGGGGCTGGGCAAGACGATGCAGACCATCACCGCGATTCGGCTGCTGCTGCGAAGTGGTCAGGCCCGCAGAATTCTGCTGATCTGCCCGAAGCCGCTGATACCGAACTGGCAGCGCGAGTTTAAGACGTGGGCAGAGGAACTGCCGGTTGTGGTGATGGAAGGCAACGGGGCTCGACGACGCATGCTCTGGACGATGCCCGGCGTTCCGATTCTGATTGCCAACTATGAGCTGATGACGCGGGATCTGGCCGAGATGTCGGAGGATGAGCAGCCAAAGTTTGATCTGCTGGTACTGGATGAAGCGCAGCGAATCAAGAATCGCGAATCGAATACGGCGCTGACGGCGCGGGCCATCAAGCGGCGTCGCAGCTGGGCGCTGACGGGGACTCCGATCGAAAATCGACCGGAGGAACTGGGGGCTCTGTTTGAATTCATGGAGGTGATTCCGAAGGGGGGCTCGCCCGATCTCAGGCAACTGTCACGGCTGGCAAAGAAATACATACTGCGGCGCACCAAGGACCTGGTGATGAAGGACATGCCACCGCGGATTGACCGGGATGCCGAACTGGAGCTGACGGACGCGCAGGAATCCGCCTATCGCATTGCCGAAAAGGAGGGCGTGATTCAGCTGAACGATCTGGGTGATTCGATCACTGTTCAGCATGTGTTTGAACTCGTTCTGAGGCTCAAGCAGATTGCCAACTATGATCCGCTGACGGGTGAAAGTGCCAAGCTGGAACGTCTGCAGGCGGACATGGAGGAGATCGCTGCCAGTGGAGGCAAAGCAATCCTGTTCAGCCAGTGGACGAAGACGATTGACTGGCTGGAGCCGCGGCTGAAGGAATTCAATCCTCTGATTTATCACGGTGGAGTTCCAACGAAGCAGCGGGAACCGATTCTGGCGAAGTTCAAGCAGGATCCGAAGGCTCACATTCTGCTGATGAGTTATGGTACGGGTGCTGTGGGATTGAATCTGCAGTTTGCCGGTTACGTGTTTCTGTTCGACCGCTGGTGGAATCCGGCGATTGAGGATCAGGCGGTGAACAGAGCGCATCGGATCGGGGTCAAGAATCCCGTGATTGTCACACGGTTTATCTCGAAGAACACGATCGAAGAGCGGATTGACCGCGTGCTGCGAGAGAAGCGGGAGCTGTTCGAGATGGTGCTGGGCGAGGGCGACAACAACAATCGCGCGCTGAGTCTGACGGCTTCGGAAATCTTTGGGTTGTTTGATCTGAAGGCGCGTCACAAGGATGGGGCGGCCCGTTCGATTGGGCCGAAGCCGGTGCCGGCAAGCGGCGAGGCAGCGTGAGGCTGGGCCGCGGCAGCCTGTGGCCCGCGCTTGTGAGATCCTCGCGAAATCGCCGCGGTTCGCCTGTTGCTATGCCGTTGGTGCGAGTGCCACAAGTTCACAGAATGTGGCCATGCTGCTGCAAACTGTCATGGACTGGTGCAGCAGTGCCCCGCGATCAGCCTGCAACCTGCTCCAGCTCCAGCGGAATGCAAGGAATACGCAGATGTTCAGCAGGCTCAGACAGCAGGTCAGGATCGTGACATACAGCAGCATGGGCCACCATGCCACCCAGGTGCTCCAAACGTCCATGGCAGACTCGCTGCCGGCGTTCAGCTGCACCGTCGTCGCCGTGTCGTTGAACAGCAGCCACAGCATCAGGGACTGCGGCAGCCCATTGAGAATATTCAGAACGGCGGCGGATTTCTCGGTGCGCGGAGCGACTGGAGAATTCAGGCGAGTCCATGCCATGACCAGCAGCGGACAAACCGCCATGGTATGCAGCCATGGCAGCATGCGAGGCAGCAGTTTGGTGAACTGTTCGGCAATGACGCGCTGCCATCGCTGTGACCGGGACTGCAGGTGACTGAACTGGTCCGGCGTGAGTCCGCGGACATCGTCGAAATTGGCGAACTGCAGTCTGGCCTGATCGAAGCTGCAGTTACTGAGACTGGCACCGACAAACCAGGCTTCTCTCAGGTCCGTGTCGGACAGATCTGCCCCGATGAAGTTGGCGGCCTCCAGCCGTACCGCGGCAAACACAGCCCCGGCCAGATCGCTCCCGGAAAAGTCTGCATGGCTCAGATTTGATCCTCTGCCGAGTCCGGGTGTGCCCCGGAAGTCCACCCCCCGGTAATTGGTATTGCGGAAATCTGTTCCGAATTGTGTGATCAGGTCCGGAACCAGATTGCGGTCGCGACACTGATTCAGGTAGTCGGTTACCTGTTCCTTTGAGGGGGGCTGAGCGGCTGAAATCGGCTGGCTGACTGCCACGCTGAACCAGAAACTTAGCAGGATCAACAGCATCAGGCGGGCCATGGGCAGTCCTTCATCCGGGTCTTGCAGCGACTCGCAGCACTCTGAGCAGAGCGTCGAGGATCGGGGGTGTGGATGCAAGTCTGGCGCTGCAGGCATTTCCTGACCGGCCACTGGCAGAAGATGCGCAATCTGAGGGCAAATGGCGGGAGTTTTGCGGAAGTTTGCGGGCGGATCGTTGAGAGAAGTGAGCTGAAGTGGCTGAGTTTTGCTGCGGAAGAGTTGCTATTTATCTGCTCATTTGTTCAATTCTATGCCAATTCTGGCGATTTTCCGCGTCATTTGCAGCAATCGGGCATGCTTTTAGCTGTCCAGCGGATGACTGGCGGAATGGCAGAATTGTTTACGTGAAGTGGGCAGATGTTTGATCGTCCGTTTTTATCGATGGATCTCGCGAACCCGACGTGGTGGGCCTACGTCGGGCTGTTGGTGATTGCGGTATACTTTCGTTTTTCGCGGTTTTTTTCGATTCGAAATCTGGACCTGCTGCTGCTGCTGGCAGTGTCGACCAGTCTGACTGCGACGGTGCTGTATCGGGATCGGGCGTGGACTGTGGAAGCCGAGGGTGGTCCCCTGCTGACTCGTGTGAACGCACTGATGGCGGATGTGCTGGGCGGGGTTGAGCGGGGAACAATTCCTGTTGCATACCGTGCGGATGAAGTGGATGCTCCGGGTGAGTCTGCTGGTGTGGCGGGGGCCCGTGGTGGTCTGGCCAATCAGATTCTGAATTCCTCGGTGGATCAGCGGCATCCGATGTACCGCTGGGGATCTCTGGTGCTGCTGACGTCTTCAGCGTGTCTGTTGGTGCGGCTGATGTTTGATGAAAGCCTGACCCGGCGTCCGCGGCTTGATCAGAATTTGAACCTGTCGGGTTTAATGTGTCTGTGCATACCGGCGTTCGGAATTTTGATGGCGCATGTGGCGCTGCTTTCGCCGCCGCAGCATGCTCAGGCGACGATGCAGTATGGTCAGGCCCTGCTGCAGCGGCAGCACGTGGAGCTGCTGGCTGATGAAAGTTCCGTGCCCCCGGCTCCGGTCGAAACGCTGATGGCGGCGGGCGGAAGCATCGTGGGTGATCTGGCGGACACGGAGCCCGACTGGGTTGCTCGGGGTCTGGTGATCACGGCCCATTCACTGGTTGTGCTGGGACTTCTGGTGATCAGTCGGCTGCATTTTGCCAGTCTGCAGCTGGGTGTTTCGATGGTGTGTCTGTATTTGCTGCTGCCGTGCACGGGCGTGTACGTGCACCAATTGAGCCACGTGCTTCCGGCAGCTTGTCTCACGTGGGCATTTGCCTGCTATCGGCGTCCGACGGTGGCCGGGATACTGCTGGGTCTGGCGAGTGGCACTTTGTTTTTCGCGATATTTCTGATCCCGCTGTGGGCCGTGTTTTATGGTCGTCGGGGTGCCGTACGATTCATTATTTCCGTGACAGCGGTGGCTGTCGTGCTCGCCGGGACTCTGATGCTGATTTCGCAGGATGCTTCATCGTTTGCAGAGAAGCTGATTCGGTCAACCAACTGGACGGTGTATCGGCTGCTGATGGAGCCTGCGGCGGTGCAGGATGCGCAGCTGAGCCAGACAATCATCCGCATCCTGATGGCGGCGGTGTTTTTTGTGATGCTGACCGCGATGACTGTTTTGCCGCGTCCGCGGAATCTCGAGAATCTGCTGGGAAATTCGACGTCGCTGATTGTGGCGGCCCAGCTTTGGTATCCGCAGGACATTGGTCACTACGTGCTGTGGTATCTGCCGCTGCTGCTGCTGGTGATCTTCAGGCCGCGACTGGACCGTTTGATACCTCCTGACCGTCTCGAAGCGACGATGGCATCCCTGTCATCGCTGAGTTCCGGTTCTTTGCGTTCTTCGATGGTGGTCGAGAACTGAAGTGCGGGAATCTGACTTCCCGAAAGCGGGGCTGTCGGCGAGAATAACCGCGGCAGAGCAGGGGTAACTGTTGGCTGGCCCGCAGGAATTCGAGGGGCGGACAGATGTCAGGAAAATGCAGAAAATTGCGAATGGCCCTGGCGTTCGTGGTGATTGTTTGCGGTACGTGTCCCTGGCTGATTCGCAGTGTGGCGGCGGATCTGCGGATGCAGGTTTTGCAGGCGAAGGCCACGACTTCGCTGGTTCCGGGACAGCAGCCTGGGCGTCTGAACGGGACCTGGTCTGTCGATATTGAACTGCTGATTCGCGTGGAGAACGACGGTGAGACGGAACTGAGTCTGCAGGGCTCAGACGTTTTCATGCGGAGTGGCGATGTGCTTGTGCGGCGTCGTGCGGACGGGACTGAGGCGGCTCCCAGGCTGGACGCGCTGGCGGGTGGGCAGTCAGTGGACGGGACGGTGAAATTTCAATTGTTGCCCTGGCCTGCGGATCCAGGCAGTCTGCAGCTGGTGCTGGGTGTGGAGGGGCGTCCGGACGATGATAATCCGGTACTGGATGCTGAGGGTCGCGTGGTTCCGGGGTTGTCCGGCGAGGCTCTGGCGGTGGTGCCTCTGCTGAAGTGGGTCAGTGAGTCTTCGCGGTTTTCTGTGGATCGGCTGGGTCCTGGCGGAGCGTTGGCGTTGATTCGCACGCAGCGGGATCTGGATGTGTTGTCAGCCTGGGCTCTTGCCGGGCCGTTCCGAGATCTGCTCAGGGAGGATGTGGAGCGAGTGGTGCTGACGTCAGCCGGTGCAGAGCGGCGTGCGGTGACGGACGAAGTGGGGGTCTGGCTGAGTGGATTGCAGCAGAATATTCGGTCGAACGTGCGGCCGGGTATGCTGCCGCCAATGATGCCACCGGCAGTGAATATTCAGCCGCCGTTTCCCGTGCTGGACCGATCGTTTCGCTACCTGGCTGTGGCTGAGATGAATGTGAGTGAGAGTGGCAACCCATTCGCTCGGCGTCGCACGACTCGAGGTGATCTGAAGCTGCCTGAGTCGATCGCTGAGGGGCTGGCACCTGTCTATCGTTATGCTCCGATTGCCGAGGCGATCCGGGATTTGCAGAGCGAAGTGGCGGGTGTGCGGTTGGGAGCACTGGCGGGGGCCGTGGACCGTCTGACGGAGGACGAGGCGGCCGCGGTTCTCGAGCGTGCGCGTTCCGGTTCGGTGCAGCAGCAGCTCGAAGTGGCTTCCTGGCTGAATCAGATACCGGGTCGTCGTGCCGTGCTGGCGTTGCAGGAGATGTCAACGGGAGACAATGAGGAGCTGGCGGGCGCAGCAATCCGGGGGCTGGCGACCAGCCGTGAAGATGCGGCAGAGCGAGCGATGACCGTTGTCTGGGAGGCCGGGGCGACGCGGCCTGCCCTGAGGACCGAGGCCACTGCTGCGATGGTGAGATCGGGCGACGATCGCTGGACGGCATTTGTTGCAGCGTGGGTGCGGGACTTTCTGCAGCTGTCTCAGAATGGTCAGACGGGGGGAATTCAGCCTGAGCAGGTGCGCGGGGCCGTGGCGTTTCTGCTGGAGCGGCGTCATGAGCCGACTCAGGTGCTGATACGGGAACAGTTGCCCGGGATCAAGCCTGCAAAGTTCCAGGATCCCCTGCTGCGAATTCTGCTGGATCAGGGGCAGCCCCTCGATCTGCGGGCTGTGCACAGGGCGGCCGATGCCAGGATTCGTGGGGGGGACATCACGCTTGAGGTGCTGTATGCAGCCATGATTCTGCGTGATTCTGCGTGGACGGAGCAACTGTTGGCCGACTATCGGCAACTGCGAAATTCCGGGCGACAGGAGGATCAGCGTTCACTGCAGCCCGTGCTGGCGTGTGCCACCGCAGCTCAGGTGGACGAAATCGTCGCTCAGTGGAAAAAACTCACCTGGACTGCTCAAAATGAACTGCTGGTGCATCTGGCGGCAGTGGACCACAGGGAATGGAAAACGCTGGCGGCGGAACAATTGCGCAGCAGTCCTGATACAGCGGAAACAGCGATCAACCTGCTGTCTCAGGAGGCTTCAGAGGAGGCTCTTGCTGTGCTGCGTGATCTGCTGCGGAGGCAGATTGCTTCGCTGGAAGGAACGAAGGACGCGTCGGCTCGGGGACGCGACCAGTTACAGCGCCTGACTGCTCAGATTGCCGGTTTTGTCCATCCGGAGTGTCGTCGTCTGATCAATCAGATGTGTCGGGACAGCAACGAGTATGTGCGGGATACTGCAAAGGAGCAGCGTACGAATACTCTGGTGCGTTCTCCGGCGGTGCGATCGCTGCAGCAGGAGAGTCAGCTGCGGGATGCGGATCGGAAGCAGGAGGCTGACCAGATGCTGGAGGAGGTTTTGAGACTTGATCCGTTTCTGGCCGAGGCGTGGTTGCGACGCAGCTCAGTGCGGATGCACGCGGGAAGCTTTGATGCTGCGATGGAGGATCTGCGGCGTGCTGCCGAATTGTCCCCGGAGCACGTCGAGGTGGAGAGCATGATTTCACTGGTGCTGGTCCGGCAGGGGAAGGTGGTCGAGGGGCTGCAGGCTGCTGATCAGCTGATTGCCAGCGTGCCCTTCGATGATTACGCCCTGTATAACGGTGCCTGTTCGTACGCGCGTGCCGCGGAGCGAGCGGATACGTCTGCTGAAGACAGAGCCCGCTGGATTGCTCGAGCTGTGGAACTGATCCGAGCGACAAATGCCACCGGCTTCGATGATGATGAGCATCTGGCGAAGGATGTCGATTTGCAGATCCTGCACGACCATCCGGAGTGGCCGGCGCTGCTGGAGGCTGCCAAAAACAACACGGGTCGAGAGCGCTGAGTGTCTGGTATCAGCGGCCCGTGGTGGATTCAGACAGCCTGCCGTCCTGCATGACAAGGACTCTGTCGGCAATATCCAGAATGCGGGGATCGTGAGTCACCATCAGGATGGGTCTGGCCAGTTGTCGTGCCAGCGTCTGCAGGCGACTGACGACCTCGCGTCCGGTCACACTGTCGAGGGCCGAGGTGGGTTCATCCGCAAGGACCAGCTGCGGGTCGGTGACCAGGGCTCGGGCCACGGCCACTCGCTGTCGCTGCCCGCCTGACAGTTTGGCAATGGGATAGTCAATTCGGTCCTGCAGTCCAACTTCCCCCAGCATGGCAACGGAACGTCGCCGGGCTTCCTGACGATCGACGAGCGGGTGCAGATCAAACATGATCTGTACGTTCTGCAGCGCCGTCAGAAAAGGCAGCAGGTTATGGGCCTGGAAAATGAAGCCAATCTTTCGCCGTAACTGGATCAGATCGTTATAGGTTGCCTGGTGCAGAGCATGTCCCAGAACGGTCAGAGTCCCCTGCTGCATGCTGCGCAGGCCGGCAATCAGTGTCAGCAGTGTGGTTTTGCCTGAACCGGATGGTCCTGTCAGCAGTACGATTTCACCGGGCTGGATCTGCAGGCTGACATCGAACAGGATCTGCTTCTGCAGCTCATCTTCACCGAAGCTGAAGTTGATCCCGTGACCTGAGATGACGGAAGGTACTGCGGACATAAGGAAACGATCAGTGGCTGCTGTCAGGCCAGAGGCAGGCTGAGAGCATTGAGAATGCGTTCGCAGGCGTCGGATTTATTGAGGGCATAGAAGTGAATTCCCGGAACGCCCTCAGCCTGCAGCTCGCGACACTGCCGAATGGCATGCTCTGTGCCGATTTCGAACTGTGCAGCGGCATCGTCCCGAACAGCTTCCAGCTGAGTGGCAAGTTCCAGCGGGATGACGGAACCACACATCGAAGTGATTCTGCGAATGCGGGCAAAATCGGTGATTGGCATAATGCCCGGCACGATGGGGACAGTGATCCCGCGGGCGGCGCATTGATCGCGAAATTCGAAGAAACTGCGATTGATGAAGAACAGCTGAGTGAATACGGCATCAGCACCGGCATCCACCTTGATCTTCAGATTTTCGAGGTCGGCGTCCAGAGAGGGGGCTTCAACGTGTTTTTCCGGGTAGCCGGCGACGCCGATGCCCATTTCGGGGTACAGGCGACGGATCAGGGCGGTCAGTTCCGAAGCGTGGTTCAGACCACCTTCAGCAGCAGTGAAGACCTGTTGCCCGGCCGGCGGATCGCCACGCAGTGACATGATATTTCGGACGCCGGACTGCCACGCCTGGTGCAGCCAGTCAGACAGTTCGTCCACTGTGGAGCTGACGCAGGTGAAGTGTGCCATGGCCGGTCGCTGCAGCGTCTGCTGGATCCACTGGCACCAGTCGAGGGTCTGACCGCGGGTAGAGCCGCCGGCGCCGTATGTGCAGGAGACGAATGCCGGGTTGTAGCGATTCAGTGAGAGCAGGCTGCGTTTGAGTGCTTCGCTGGTTTCGGCCGTTTTGGGCGGAAACATCTCGATCGAAAGCACAAAGCGACGGGAATTGAACAGGTCAGTCAGACGCATCTGCAGGGCTCGGAGAAAATTGAACAGATTGAAAGCGTGTATTCTAAGGTCCCATTGATCGCAGGAGAAACGAAAAATTCGTTCATTCTGAATCAGTGGCTGCGGCGGACGACGCGGTGGAAGTGCAGTTCGGCCTCCCGATCCACCACTCGCCGGATGCCCTCCAGCAGACAGTGCGGTTCATGATCCGTCTCACCCAGTCGCTTGACCTCAGCCAGACTGGTTCCCGGTGGCACGCTGAAGGCCGCCTGATAAATGATCTGATTGCCGGCGTCGAGTTCCGGAACGATGAAGTGGACGGTGGCGCCGAAACACAGCATATGGTGCTGGAAGGCATCTTCGTAGGGGCGAAAACCCGGAAACGATGGCAGCAGACCGTGGTGCAGGTTGATGATTCGTCCGCCGGCGAATTTCCAGCACAGCTCCGCCGGAAGCACTCGCATATACCGGGCGAGGATCACGTAGTCGATGTCCAGCTCATCAATCGCCCTTTCCAGGCGACTGTAATCCGGGTTTCCCTGATCATCTCCGATGGACAGCCACGGCACTTCAAACTGTTCGGCCAGGCTGCGGCAGGCATTTCGGTTGCCGGCCATGACAGCCACTTCTGCTTTCAGTCTGCGATCCCGCACCGCTCGCAGAATCGCCAGGGGCGGTTCTGCTCGGTAGGTCGTGCAGATCGCCAGTCTGGGTGGGCGAGCGTGTTCATCCCGTGACCAGACTCGCACCTGCAACCCCCGCTGCTGACCGATCTCAGCCAGCTCACGACGCAGGTCAGCGATTGTGCCGGAAGTCCATTCGATCCGCATCAGCATGGCGAACAGGCGTTCCGAATCCCGGTCGTACATCTGAATTTCGTGGATATTGGCTCCGGCCCCGGTGACAAAATGCACGATGGGGTCCGCCAGTCCGCGATGATCCGGGCCGACAGCAGTGATGGTGACCTGCATGCAATACATCCATCCGCAGAGTTTTGGGCTGCGGCAAAGAAAAAGCGGGGCTCATGCGAGCCCCGCGGAAGACTGATCAATTACGGGGCAATCTCAGACGGAACCGTCTTCCTCACGACGACGGCGACGCAGAGTCACCAGACCGAACAGAGCTCCAAGCAGTCCGGCAGAAGCTGCTCGGGAACCCTCGCGTGACTGCTGTGCTGCCGGGGCGACGGGCTGGACATCGACCGTCACAGCAGGCTGTCCCTCGGGGGCATCCCACCACGTTTCCTGGCCCCAGCCGGACAGTACTTCGTCGGATTCAACAGGGGTGACCGCCGGATCCGGCTGAGCACTGCCCTGTTCCTGAAGCTCCGCCACAGGCTGCTCCGGAGCCACCGGCAGTTCAACGGACTCGGCTTGAGTGCCTGATACCGTAGAACGCAGCATGCTGACCGAGTAATCAGCGACCGGCTGTGCAAACACAGCGGCGACCGCAGTCAGCATCCACTGGTCAGTATTCTGCGGCAGTTCCGCCGCAGCCGTAACCCTGAAGTCCACCGGATTGCTCCACAGGCCTGGGCTGCCATCGCTGGAGCGGAATGCCCGCACCCACAGACGGAAGTCCCCGGTACCAAGGTTGAACGTCGGCTGGTAGGAAGTTGTGGCAATGCCCGCCTGACGCAGCAGAATCTTTGACGGATCTGCCAGGTTCACAAGGAACACTTCATAGGACGATGCACCGTCAACCGTACCCCACGAGAACAGCGGACGCTGATTATTGGAGGCTGGGATGGCGTTCACGTTCGGACGACCACCCACGAAGAACTCCAGCATCTTCGTGTAATCACCCTGTGTGTCCGCACTGCGAGCCCGCACATAGGCGCGGTAGGTACCGTTTGGCAGAGCCTTCGATCCCGGCACAGTGAAGGCTGTGGCCGTGGTGTTCTGGAAGATGTAGTTCGGAACGACAGAAGTTGTCAGTACCTGGTCGATGCGGAAATCATAGCTGGTTGCACCGGCAGGTCGACCGATCAGAGTCGACGCCATATTCGTCCAGGAGAACGAGGGTGTCGTGTTGAATGTGGACGAGGATGGTCCGGTCAGAGTGGGCGCCGTGACGATCTGGAAGTCCAGCGCCGGAGTGCTCCATCCGCTGATATCACCGAAGGCACTGCGAGCCTGGGCCCAGAATCGATAGCGTCCGATCGGCAGGTCATTCGGAATTGTGTAGTTCAGCGCGTTGATTCCGGAGACGTCCAGAATCACGGGGCCACCTGCCAGCGACAGGCTGGCAACATAGACGCGATAGGTCTGACCGCCGGCCACACCCTGCCAGCTGAGGGTCGGAGTCTGATCATCAATACGCCCGGTCGGTCCGACAAGCGTCGGCGGTGTGGTCACTCGGAAGGTCTTCGGCAGGCTCCAGTCGGAAACCGTGGCTGCATCAACTTCCGAGTAAGTGCGGACGTAGACCTGATAGGTACCAAGCACGAGGTCTGTGTTCAGCGTCCAGTTATCTCCGGGGACGCGTTCTGCCTTGACAGCAACACGCGATACCGAGCCTTCAATTTTGTTGATCCAGATATCGCTGACAGGAGCCGAACCCGAACCCGTCGGCAGAGTCCAGCTGACGGATGGGCGGCCCAGGAAGGTGGTCGCCGGCGGATTGATAATCGTCGGCCGCTCGGTCACCACGAAAGTGTAGAACGGACTGGTGGTCTCGAAGTCACCATTGGTGGCACCGGTACCGGCACGATTGACGGCTCGAATCTGATACCGATAGCGCCCCAGCGGCATCTCAATCGAGCGGGTGAAGGAAGTGCCCGGCAGGTTCTCGGCCCGGAAGACTTCCGCATTGCTGCCGAAGTTCTGATACACCAGCAGATCGTAGGAATCAGCGGATGCAACGGCATTCCAGACGAAGGTCGGCGTGGAGTCCGGCAGGCGAATCCCGTTGAGCGGCGAAATCGCGGTGACCGGAGTCGTGTAGCCGAAGACCACCGAATCACTCCAGAAGCTCACATCGGACGACGCATTCACTGCGCGGACGCGGAACTGATATCGGCCCAGAGTCAGATCGGTGGGGACGGTCCAGGACGTGCCCTGCAGGCCGGAGACGCTGCTGACCAGGACATTATCGGTCAGATTCAGCAGCTCCACCTGGTACCGGAACGCTCCTGGAACGGCCTGCCATGTGAGTGTCGGCCGCGGAACAGTGACGTTGCCCGGAGCATTCACAACGGGGGCGGTTCGCACCTGGAATGACAGCGGTGCACTTTCGTCACCGGTACGACCTGCCTGATCGCGAGCCTGCACAGAAACGCTGTACCGACCAATGTCCAGCACCGCCGGCACCTGCCATGTCTGCGGAGCTGACAGGCTGCTGTCAGCCACTTCTGAACGCTGAACGATGGTTCCGAGCGACAGCGATCGGACAGTAATGATCCACGATGCCGTTTCCAGCACAGGGGACCACTGGATTGTGGGCCGATTTTCTGCCAAATCACCCGTGGGCGCCAAAACCGAAACTGTCACCACCTCAAACTGATAAGTGGCTGCAGTACCGGCCGTGTTGGCCTTGTTGAACGGGGTCACCTCGGCAGTGTAAGTACCGACCGGCAAAGCTGATGTCACTTCCTCGAAGCCGAAGGTGGTCTGTGCTCCGGTGAACACCACCTGACCGGACGTCGTGTTTCGAACCACCAGCTGGTAGTAGAAATTCTCAGGGTGCACGGTCCAGTCGACCTGCGGAGTGCTGTCGCTGGTCTGCGGAATCACACCGTTTGTCGGAGTGATGTCGATCGGGCGAGTGATGACTGGTGTCACCGGCTGTGACAGCGTCAGAACAGGCACCACATAGTCTTCCACTTCGCCGTCTGCAGCGCGTCCCGTGTGGTTCAGACCACCAGAGCTGCTGATTCGGAAACGGAATACCTTGTCGCCAACCGGCGTATCGGCCGGCATACGGAACGAGAATCGGTTGATGCCCGCGGAGACTGCCAATCCGGCAGCGGGTGTTCGGCGTTCGTCTTCAATGAACTTGCCATCTCCATCCAGGTCGAGCCAGGCATCGACGCGTCCGACGCCGGAGCTGGTGATATCGACGTAGGCCGGAAGCTCAATGTTGCTGGTCTCAAGGCGGATCGGGAAGGCCACGCCGTCCTCGTCAGCCTGGCCGTCACTGTCGTCACCGCTGGCTGTGATTCCGGGCAAGCCGGACCGCTCGTCGTCGACCAGTAATCCGAGTAGCAGACTGTTGCTGATGGTGTGAGCGGCACCGCCATCGGCCTTCAGAGTTCCGAAGCTGGCGGGGGCATCGCCGTAATCCACAATCAGGGTCTGCAGTGAGGTCGTGGCGACGGTGGTGTTGTTGGCTGCGCCGCTGGAGTCCTGAACCTGCAGTCGAATTGTCCGGATCGATGGCGAAGTGATGCCGAGACCCTTCAGGGTGTTCCAGTCAACGGTCAGTGTCGAGCTGGCACCTGCATTGGTCTCGAACACATTGTCGTTATTCAGGTCCCAGCGATACGTGAGAGTATCACCAAAGAAGGCATCGACGTCATAGCTTCTGCTGGCATCCAGAGCAAGGCTGTAGCCATCGTCGATAATGTAGGAATCAGTAACTGCCACGGGAGCGTCGTTCACCTGTGTCACAGTGATCGTGAACGGAAATGCCGTTGACGTGTTGACGTCCGGCGGTGCTGCCGGACCACTGTCTTCCAGTGTCAGGCTGACACTGACCACTCCCGCTGTATCGGCGGCAGAGCGGAACGTGATGTTTCCGGCGGCATCCACGGTCAGCAGTGACAGTGCCAGATTCGGTGTGGTCTGGACAGGCGTGCTGAGTTTGAAGGTAAGTGTCTGAGCAGTCTCGTCGAGGGCCGTCGCCGGTCCGGCTGCAAATGTGTTGATCAGGTCCACCGTGCGATTGCCGGCATCTTCCGCGACCACGATCGGAGTGACCGGGTTCACAGTAAACACCGGGGCGTCGTTGACTGCGGTCACCGTAATGGTGAAGCTCTGGGCTGTGCTGTTCAGTCCCAGGCTGTCCCGCAGGGTGACGGTAATGGTCGCTGTACCATTGACGTCTCGGGCAGTCTGGTAGGTCAGGTTTCCTGTTACAACATCAATGGCTGGGGCGGTGGAGAAGAATGTGCCCGTGGTCCATGATCCCGTGACGGCAGTCACTGACACCGCGGCAGTGATCGTCTGCGGCGGAGTTTCGTTGGCCGGGCCGGCAGCCTGACCGGTCATGAAGGCATTGACCGTCTGCAGGCCGGCGTCTTCGTTGACTGTCGGTGGATTGACCAGAGGGTTGAAGACTGGTGCGTCGTTCACCGGAGTCACGTTGATCAGCAGCACGTCGACGTCCTGCTGAGCTGCTGGTGGTGGTGTCGGCGGTCCGGTGAAGCCACCGAGGTCGTTCGTGGTGATCGTGATCGACGCCGTACCGAAAAAGTCTTTTGCCGGCGAGAACACGAGCCCGTCGAGTGCTCGATTGATGGCATCCACCAGGCCGGTGAATTCCATGGTGGCGTCGTTGAGGCCGTCACCGGTGGTAAAGGTCAGGCCGGTCGTCTGTGACAGTGAAACAACGCCATTTGCTCCTTCCAGTTTCACTCGCAGAATGTTGGTTCCGAGCCAGACGTCGGCGTCGGAAACACTGACCGGGTTGCCACCGGACGCGGAGAATGTCAGCGGAGTATCTTCCGGAGTGGACTGATTGTTCGGAATTGAGTTGACCGGCGGATCGTTGATACCGTCAGTCAGCAGGAGTGTGAACTGGGTGGTGCCGTCAGTGCGATTGGGGGCCAGGTAGTTTCCGGCAAGATCCCGCACGCCGTCGACGTTGTCGACAAGTGCATTGTCATTATCCACGGTGACTCGGTACTTCCGCTCGAAGGGGAAGGACGTCGTCGAGCGGAAGATGACTTCGTTGGTGACCGAATTGTAGACGAAGACATAATCCACGCCCTGGGTCATGAGCCCTTCGGTGATGATTGTGCCGTTCGGCAGGTCGGGCAGGTCGGTGGTCTGCTTGACGCCGTCGTCCATGTACAGTTTGAACTGGCTGCCGTTCAGCAGCACGCGTCCATCATCAATGCCGATACCGATGTCAGCCAGCGTGATGATCAGCTCGCGAACAGTGCCGGGCGAGTTCAGCCAGACGGCATCGAGAGCTGAGTTCAGATCGCTGTCGGACTGATCCAGCGGTGTTGAGAAGTAAGCGGTGGGGCGGAAGAAGTCGACACGGTCGATGGCTCCGCGATCCTTGAACACATTGGCACCCTGGGCAGCCGGGGTGGTGACAGCCGGGTCGTCGCCACGTGTCTGACCGTAGGCGTCAACGAACGGAGTCTTGATGGGTGAAACACCAAGCCCGAGCGGATCACGAACGGTGATGAAGCCCGTGCGGTCGGTGAGCGAGTCAATCGAGCTGTCGATGGCCTGCGACAGTGGGGCCGGGTAGTAATTGCGCCGTGTCTGATCGACAAACAGCGGATCGGTGGCTGACAGTGAGATTGGGAAGGTGCCCAGGCCAATCGAGCCTGTCGCTGCATCGGTGCCATTGTTGCGATACAGGGTACCGCCCACAACGGTTCCGAGTGCGATGGAGGAGGCATCGACTGAGATACCGGTGGTCAGATCCGCGACAATGTTATTCAGCAGAGTCGGGCTGGAGTTCTGCTCGACCTGAATGCCGACTCCCACGCGGTTGTTCGGATTGCCAACGATCGTGTTGTTCAGGATGCGTCCGACGGGGACGGGTCCGACAGTGGCCGTGCCGCCCGGGGGAACGTCACCGCTGAACAGAATTCCGCCAGTTCCGCTTTGCACAATCACGTTGTTCGAGATCACGATACCGGGCAGCCAGTTATTGACGTTCGGCTCACGCAGGCTGCGCGGAGGCCCGTTGTGTGTCAGGGCACCGGCGCCGGTGGGATTCGGGCTGCCGGTTCGGAAGCCGGCGTCAGAGCGGATACCCCAGTTTAGTGAATCTGACACGAAGTTGGAAGCAATGACCAGTTGCCCCTGATCACGACGCAGGTTTTGATCACCGTAGCCGGAGTGGAAGACCACGGCTGTCGGATCCTGAATCGGTCGCAGCTCTCCGATGCTGGAGGTTACATCGCTGCGCACGAACTGAGCAGTGACAGAGCGTCCGCTGCTGTAAGCCACGTCCACAGTGGCTCCGAGGTTCCAGATGGGCTCAGCGAAGAAGTCCACGTCCAGTCCAAACTGCAGCAGATCATTCTTTTCGAAGCCCGGACCCGTCTGGGAGGCATCAACGATTTGCGAGAAGTCGATCGTGATGATGTCGAAGGCGGTGCTGAAGGAGAACTTCGGGATACGTGGATTGCCGAGGTCCAGAGTGGTGAATGTCGGCGTGGTGAAGTCGGAGACAGCGCTGATGCTCGGCCCGTTTCCGGTTCCGCCGAGGATGGAAATCGGATCGAACTTCTGGCCGGCCGGGAGCTGGATGCGAATCTGATGGATCTGTTCCGGGTAGCCGGTATTCGGATCGATGTACGGCGTGGTGTTGCGGAACGTGAACAGACTGTTGGAGCCGCTGGTGTTGGGCAGTGCGGCCATCGTACCGAAGAGCCCATCGGGCATCGCATCGGACGATGGTTTCTGCAGGCCGTCTCCCACGGTGACGAGTGCTGTTCCTGTCAGATTGATCAGTGCGCTGGTGCTGAAGACGCTGCTGTCATCGGCGCCATCCGAAAGGTCGGCACGGATTTTCAGGATGCCCTGGACTTCCGTTGAGTTGATCGCATCGCGGATGCGGGCCGCAATGACCGTGGCAGACTCACCGGTGCGGTAGCCGGACATTTCATAGCGACCGTCGAGCAGTGCCGATTTCGCGGGATTGAACGGGATGGCAAACCTTCCCTGGGTCACACCGTTGGACAACAGCTCGTCTTCGTACTCGAACGTAACGGAATTGACTCCGTCACTGATCGTGAAAGTCTGCCCGTCTTTGAGTGCCGAGGCATTCGGCACGCGAATCGAAACAGCGTTTGTGAAGCGATCGTTGGTGTCGCGGGCCAGGAACTGGGGGTTGGGCACTGACCCTGGCAGGCTGGCGTAGTCGGTGGCGCGGCGGATTTCAACGTCGTACGCACCTTCCTGAATGTCCTGGTAGGGGTTTGTGTTGTTGCGCTGGCTGATTTCCGGGTTGGCGATGAAGTTCGATCCGGCGGGGGCATTCGTGACCATTTCACCGCGTTCAGCGAACCCGATGATGATGTCATCGATGTAGAAGCCTTCGAAGAAGTTG
>SXXK01000195.1 GCA_005791255.1 Planctomyces sp. | reverse complement strand
GATGGAATTCGGCGTCGGGACCTGCTGCATCTGGGTGCAGCGGGGCTGAGTGGGTTTGGTCTGACGCTGCCTGGTCTGCTGGCGGCCGAGCAGGCTCAGCGGGACCAGCACGCGAATGCCCGGGACGGCATGTCCCTGATTATTGTGTTTCTGCAGGGCGGGTTATCCACGATTGATACGTGGGACATGAAGCCGGATGCGCCGCCGGAGTTTCGGGGGGAATTTAATCCGATTGAGACGTGTGTTCCGGGGATTCAGGTGTGTGAGCATTTGCCGCGTCTGTCTCGGCAGTTTGACAAATTTGCGCTGGTGCGTTCGTTTACGAATCCCAATTCCGACCACGGCCCGGCTGATCATTACCTGCTGACGGGGTATCGACCGGGTGCGGGTTTTAATGGCGGTCTGAAGCCCAATAATCAGCGACCGGCTCATGGAGCGGTGATTGCTCGAAAGCTGGGTCCGCGGGGCTCGGTTCCTCCTTATGTGTGTCTGCCGAAGATGCACAACAGTGCGGGTTCGTCGTATCTGGGTTCGGCTGCAGCTCCGTTTGTTGTGGATGCGGACCCGAATGCTCCGGGATTTACGGTTCCCGACCTGATGCCTCCGGTGACGGTGCGAGCCGACCGTCTGGATTCGCGTCGCAGTCTGATGAGTCGGATCAATCGCTTTCAGAAGTCCACGGAGCTGGCAGCGAACCGCGGTGCGCTGGCGATGGATACGTTCCAGCAGAAGGCATTTGATCTGATGACTTCGCAGGCGACGAAGGCAGCGTTCGAGATTGGTGCTGAATCGGATGCACTGCGGGATGAGTATGGTCGGCATTCGCTTGGTCAGTCCTGCATTCTGGCGCGGCGGCTGGTGGAGGCGGGTGTGCGGTGTGTGTTGATTGACCACACAAACTGGGACACGCATTATTCCAATTTCAGCGTGCTGAAGAACGATTTGCTGCCGCATCTGGACAGCGCGATGAGTAGTTTGTTTCGCGATCTGCATGATCGGGGTCTGCTGGACAAAACGCTGGTGCTGGTGACGGGAGAATTCGGGCGAACTCCGCGGATCAACAAGGACGCGGGGCGAGATCACTGGGGTCCCAGCACGGCGATTGCGATTGGCGGTGGCGGGATTCGTGGGGGCAATGTTGTGGGTGCTTCGGATGGTCGAGCGGAGAAGCCGGCTACGGAACCGTACGGGCCGGAGGATCTGGCGGCCACCATCTATCATGTTCTGGGGATTGATCCGAGGACGCTGTTTTACACGGCCGAGGGTCGTCCGCTGCCGATTGTGCCGGGTGAGGGACGGGTCATTCAGCCGCTGTTTTCCTGATGCCCATGTGCGCGGTCGGGGGGCGTTTTTGGACTGGTCACAAAAGGTCGGATGATTGAGGTGTTCGCCGATGAGAATCCGGGGTGCACGTTTCGCGGAGCGAAACGCGACAATCTGCAGAGTGGCCACCTGTGGCAGGCTGTGTGCTGCGCTGTGGTGGCTGCTGCTGCTGTCCGGCAGTGTTTGCGGTGATGAGCCCACAGCCAGCTATATTTTTCCGGCTGGCGGGCAACGGGGTACGACGGTGGAGTTTCGTGTGGGCGGGCATTATCTGCATGATGGTGCAGCGTTTCATATCGAGGGCGCAACGGGTGCCGTTGTGGATCGTCTGCAGCGTCAGCAGGAGACGGTCTGGTTTGAAGGCCCGCTGCTGCCATTGCCGGAATCGCAGCAGAAGGAAGACTACCCGGTGGAGCATCGGGGGAGGATGGAGATCGGGGCTGATGCGTATCCGGGGGAGCGTTGGTGGCGGGTCAGCACATCTCAGGGGGTGACTGCCGGCATGCCGTTCGTGGTGGGTGATCTTCCGGAGATCACGGAGCAGGAGATTGAGGGTCGTCCGCTGCCGACTGCGGTGACTCTGCCGCTGACGGTGAACGGTCGCATTTATCCTCGCGAAGACATTGATATCTGGACATTTGAAGCTGATGCGGGCGAGGTGATTTGCTGCGAGGTGTCAGCGCAGCGACTGAAGTCTCCTTTGGATGCCGTGCTGCAGGTGACGGGTCCGGGGGGTGAGACGGTTGTGCGGTGTGACGATTCGATTGGTCGTGATCCGCGGGTGGTTTTTACGGCAGTGCGGGCTGGACGGTATGCGGTGCGGGTGTGGGACGCGGAGCAGGGCGGGCTGCAGCATTATGTCTATCGATTGACGCTGCAGCGGGGGCCGGTGGTGCAGTCGGTTTATCCCCTGGGGGCGCAGGCCGGCACGGAGGTGCAGCTGGAGCTGACCGGTGTGGGGCTGACGCAGAGCAGTCGCACGCTGTCAATTCCTGCGGGCACTGAACCCGGATTCAGACCGGACCTGGCGGGCGTACCCTTTGAGGTTTCGGAGTTTCCGGAACTTGCTGAGCAGGAGCCGAACAATGACATGCAGTCGGGACGGTCGGTGTCTGCCGGGATGGTGCTGAATGGAAGGATCCAAAGTGCCGGCGACGCTGATTACTGGATTGTCACACTGCAGAAGGGGAGTGCGGTACAATTGAAGCTGACGGCGGCGGAGCTGCGATCACCGCTGGACAGCCTGCTGCAGTTGTATGATGCGGCGGGGAAGCTGGTGGCAGAATCCGACAATGCGGTGGATGGTCAGCCGGATTCGCTGTTGCTGTTTCAACCGCCGGAGGATGGTGTGTATGCGGTGCGAGTGTCAGACCGGTTTGACAGTCGCGGCGGTCCGGAATATTCGTATCGGCTGTCGATTCGTGATGCCGCTGTTCTGCGTCCATCGTTCAGTCTGAGCCTTGCGGCGGACTGTTTGAATCTGAAGCGGGGTGGGGAGTCAAAGATCAAAGTCTCGGCAGAGCGGCTGCATGGTCACAGCGGTGCGATTCCGCTGGAGGTCAGGGGGCTGCCGCCCGGTGTTGTTGTGGAGGGTGCTGAGATTGCGGCGGGCAGGAATGAGACGCAGCTGACGTTCAGGGCGGAGGCTGCGGCACGGGTCTGTGTTTCTGCTGTGGAAGTCTGCGGGGTGGGAGAATGGAACGGGGTGCGAATGGAGTATCCGGCGCGAGTCGAGGGGCCGGCGACGGGAGCGGCGGGTGGTCATTTGTGGCTGGCCGTGACTGTGGCGACTCCGTTTCGTTTTGTGGGCGACTTTGAAACTCGCTATGCGGCTCGGGGTTCTGCATTTACTCGACGGTATCGCATCGAGCGTGGTGGCTATGAGGGGCCGTTGCGAGTGTCACTGGCTGAGCGGCAGACGAGGCATCTGCAGGGTGTCACGGGACCGGTGATCGAGGTGCCTGCCGGGCAGAATGAATTCGAATATACGGTGAATCTGCCTCCGTGGATGGAAATCGGCCGTACCAGTCGCACGTGTTTGATGGCTGTGGGGCAGGTAATGACGGAGGACGGTCATTCGCATGATGTCAGCTACACGTCGTTTGAGCAGAATGATCAGATCATTGTGCTGGTGGATCCTGGTCGGATGAATCTGCGTCTGGAGCGCAGTTCGCTGCTGGCGAACCGCGGCGGGGAGTCTGATTTGCGGTTTGAGGTGCAGCGTGGTGCGGACCTTGCGGGGCCGCTGCGGGTGGAGCTGCTGTTACCGCGTCATGTGCAGGGTATTGTTTGTGAGCCTGTGCAGTTGAACGACACCGAGACGGCGGGCGTATTGAAGCTGCGTTTTGGAGGGGCGGGGGCTGGTCCGCTGAACATGCCGCTGGTGGTGCGAGCCACAGTGGGTGTCGGGGTGAATCGTGCATGTGCTGAGTCGCCACTGGTGCTGATTGATCCTGCGGCGGATTCTGTGCGGGGCGAGCGGGACTGAGGGCCGGAAGGGGCGTCGGTGAATCGGGCTTTCAGTCGCCATCGCCGAATTTTCGCGGTATACTGTGGTTTCGAGCCGCATTTCTGTTCCAACAGTTCTCTGGATCTGCAGTTATGACCTGGTACAGACGTACTTTCTGTGCAGCCATTTTTGGTGTGTTTCTGGCTGTTTCCGGTGTGCATGCCGGGGACTGGCCGCGTTGGCGCGGACCGGCGGATACGGGCAGTGTGGATGGTGGCGACTATCCTGACAGTCTCAGCGAGAAGACTCTGATCTGGCAGACACCGCTGCCTGGCAAGGGTTGTTCGACTCCGATTATTGTCGGGAAAACACTCTGTGTGACATCACCGTTTGAGGGCCGGGACGCTGTGCAGGCCTTTGATCTGGCCGGCAAACAGCTCTGGCAGACCGTGTTTGACCAAGAGGACGCGGGCAAACACCGCAATGGTTCCGGCAGCAATGCGTCTCCGGTCAGTGATGGCTCGGCGATTTGGGTGTATTTCAAGAGCGGGACTCTGGCTGCGGTGGACCTCGCGGGCAAGGTGCTGTGGCAGACAAACATTGTGGAACGATTTGGCAAGGATACTTTGTACTGGGACCACGGGACGTCGCCGGTGCTGACCAGCACTCACGTGGTGCTGGCCCGCATGCATAATGGCGAATCGTGGCTGGCTGCATTTGACAAGCGTACCGGCGAAATGTCGTGGAAGACCGACCGCAACTTTCAGACTCCGCAGGAAGGTGATCACGGTTACGCGACTCCGCTGGTGGTCATGCGTGACGGCAGGGAGACGATACTGACGTGGGGTGCGGAGCATCTGACGATGCATGATGCGGGATCCGGGAAGCTGCTGTGGACCTGCGGCAACTTTAACCCGGACGGAGAAAAACTGTGGCCCTCCATCTCTACTCCGGTGATTGTTGACGGCACGGCCGTGATTGCCTTTGGTCGCAACGACCGTGGCAAACCGCGACTGCATGGGATCCGCCTTGATGGCTCAGGAGACGTCACAGCCAGTGCTCACGCGTGGCTGCGGACTGATGTGGGCACGTTTGTTCCCAGTGCTGCCGTGTGGAACCAGAAGGTGTATCTGGTGCGGGATGGTGGTGAGGTGGAGTGTCTGGAACCGGCGACTGGAAAGACGGTATGGAAGGGCGCATTTCCGAAGCATCGTACCAATTTTTATTCCTCGCCGGTGATTGCCGGCGGGCGATTTTATGCACCGCGTGAGGACGGGGTGGTGTTTGTCGCGAATGTGGCGGGCGATGAGTTTCGTGTCCTGTCGCAGCACGATCTGCAGGAACCGGTGATCGGATCTCCGATTCCACTGGACGGTTGCATCTATCTGCGTGGTGAACGTCATCTGTTTTGTTTTGGTGTGAAGCAGCGATAACAGCCGGTCACAGGGCATTTCTTCGGAGCACTTCATGAGCCAGTCTCAGCCGAGCAGCGGCGAAAAGCGCGGATTACTGGGATCCTTCCTGGACACGATCGAGTGGGTGGGAAACAAGCTGCCGGACCCGGCGGTGCTGTTTGTGATCGGGATTGCCACGGTGTGGCTGCTGTCGGCTGTGTTTTCCTATGTGGAGTTCACGGAGACGCTGCCGGGCAAGACGGACCCGATCCAGATCGTGAATCTGCTGGCTCCGGCAAAGGTGGCCGACTTTCTGTCGAAGATGACGGAAACATTTGTGGGATTTCATCCGCTGGGTGTGGTGCTGGTGGCGATGCTGGGAGTGGGTGTTGCTGAGCATTCGGGCTTCATCAACGCAGTGCTCAAGACCATGCTCACGTTTACTCCGAAATCCCTGCTGACTCCGATGGTGGTATTTGTGGCGGTGATCAGCCACACCGCTGCGGATGCGGGTTATGTGGTGGTGATTCCGCTGGCCGGGGTTATTTTTTACGCTGTTGGTCGGCATCCATTGGCTGGCATTTCGGCGGCGTTTGCGGGAGTCAGCGGTGGTTTCAGTGCCAATTTCATTCCGTGTGGCATTGACCCGCTGCTGGCCGGTCTGACAACGTCGGGTGCTCAGCTGGTCGACGCGGAGTATGTTGTCAATCCGCTGTGCAACTGGTTTTTCACGGGCTGTTCCAGCATTTTGATCATTGGTATTGGCTGGGTGATCACGGATTTTGTGATCGAGCCGCGGCTGAAGAATTCGGTGGTTGACGGGGATCCGTCGCAGATGCCGAAACTCCCCGAACTGACTGCTCAGGATCGTCGCGGCATGGTACTCGCCGGCGGGTCTGTGCTGGTGTGTACTGTGCTGCTGGCCGTGTGGTCGCTGTGGCCGGGTTCCGCGCTGCAGGCGAAGCCTCCGGAGGGCGAGGAGTGGGCGCTTTACCAGCGTCTGACCAGTCTGAACAAAGCGGCTCCGGCAAAACTGATGGGCTCGATCGTGCCTCTGATCTTTGTGTTCTTTCTGATCCCCGGTCTGGTGCACGGCTTTGTGTCCGGCACCTTCAGGACTCATCGCGACGCCGTGAAAGGCATGAGCAAAGCGATGGAATCCATGAGTTATTATCTGGTGCTGGTGTTCTTTGCGGCCCTGTTTATTGCGTCATTCACGGAATCGGGTTTTGGGGCACTGCTGGCTGTCAAGGGTGCGGCAAAGCTGAAGGCCATGAATGCGTCGCCTGGGGTCACGATTGCGGGAGTGATTCTGCTGTCGACCACGGTGAATCTGCTGATTGGTTCTGCATCGGCCAAGTGGGCGATGCTGTCACCGATTTTTGTGCCGATGCTGATGCTGCTGGGTATTTCTCCTGAGCTGACGCAGGCGGCCTATCGGGTGGGCGATTCGTGCACCAACATTATCACTCCGATGATGCCTTACTTCCCGCTGGTGGTGGTCTTTTGTCAGAAGTACGTGAAGAGTACGGGACTGGGTACGGTGACTTCACTGATGCTGCCGTATTCCATGACGTTTCTGGTGCTTTGGACTGTGTTTTTGTTTGTGTACTGGCAGTTGGGCATGCCACTGGGCATACAGGGTGGCTACGAGTATATGGCGACGGTGGCACCTGCTGCCGGCTGAGCAGTGAGGTTGTGAGAGCATGGTGGGGGTGTGTGCTGCGATCGCCGGCCATGGTGTATGGTGGCTGCGGCAGCGTGCAGGTCTTACAGGCTGCGGAGCAGTTCGGTGGAATTGTCGCGGGTGATCAGGGTTTGCAGCGGGGCCGGCAGCTGTGATTCCTGCAGCTTCAGGCTGGCGGCGTGGGGAGCAAATACGGGAGAGTAGCTGCCGTAGTGGATGCGATTGCCGGGCAGTGTCGTGGTCAGGCGTTCCAGTCCGGCAAGTCCTTCCAGCATGGCGATGTCAAAACCGATGCCGGCGTTTGCGGCCAGTCGCGCGGCGACGTCCGGTGTTGTGGAAGCGAGGGCATTCAGCAGCATCAGTGGACAGCCGGTGCTGGTGATTTCCGGAGCCAGCAGCGGGCTGGCATCGATGTCGGGGATTTGCAGCAGCGTGTGCTGAATCCGGGGATCTTCCAGACGCAGGCAGATCTGGACCAGCATGCGAGCCTGCTGTGCCGACTGCAGCAGCTGCCGAAAGTGGGGGGATGACAGATCGTACCCGTGCCAGCCAGGCATCAGGCGCAGGATCTGAATTTCCAGTTGCTGGCAGTCTTCCAGGTCCGCCTGCCAGCCGGGCAGTGCGGGGTTGATTACGGCCACAGGGCGGAGCAGCCCTGGTCCGTGCTGCTGACATTCGGCGACCGTGCGGCGATTGACGGATCTGAGATCGCGATGCAGCAGACCATCGAGACTGGCACACCATGCATCCGTTATGTGGAGTGACCTGAGTGTTGCGACCAGTTGTGGGGTGTCGTCAAGAGGCAGGCGTCGTGTGGGCCAGCGGGACAGCCAGACATTGACATCGGTGATCATATTCGGACGCCTTTCCGCTGCAGCATGGGCGTCAGCAGTCGTTTAAGATTTTGTCCGAGGATGGCCTGTTTGACAGGTTCTTCGAGCAGCGCGCCGGTGACTTTCGCCAGTTGTGAGGCGAAGCTGCGTCCGGCGACATCGCTGCCGAAGAGAACTCGGTCGGCCCCAACTTCCCGGACCGCCATTTCGGCGATGCCGCTGAGCGGGTCACCGCCGCCGAGGTCCACGCTGATATTGGGATACGGGCGAACGGTGCGGAGGCCCAGTTCCCAGTTGCCGCCGGTGTGTCCGCAGATGAGCCGGGCCCTGGGGTGACGGGCGGCGAGTGCGGCGAGATCGGCTGGAGTGCTTTCGCCGGGCAGATTTCCGGTAGTTTTCAGCCATGTGTGCTGGTAGATGACGGCTTCGAGTTCTATGGCTCGGTGAATGATGGAATCGATCTGTGATTTCGTGCAGCGACGGGCGACCCACAATTTGATTCCGACCATGGGACCATTGGCGACGCAGCGTTCCAGTTCATCGAGGCTGGCTTGTTCGTGAGCGGGACTGAGATAGACGAACCCGAAGGCTCGATGGTGCCAGTGGCTGAGTGCCTGGAGGACCTGATCGTTTTGTCGTCTGAGTTCTGCGGGGTCGGGATCCTGGCTGAAGGGCGAGCCCATGAAGACGATGAGTCGTTCGATGTGCATGCGATCGGCGACTTCGATGAGTCGGGCCATTTGTTCATCGGGCGTGCGTCCTGGGACGCCGTTGAGGTGACAGTGCAGATCCCAGATCATGGCTTTTTGGGGGTGGTTGTGGTGGGGGAGTGGGTTAGCTGGCAGTTTACCACGAGTGTGGGTGGGGGGCCAGTTGTCAGTTGTCGGTTTGAGATTCCGATTGTGGGTGAGTGGGTGAAGTCTTTGCGGTGCGGGGTTTCATATTTGCTGAGGGTGTGCTGAGCAGTTTGTTGGACTCACGCGAAGCTGCGAAGGGAAACGCTGGGTGGTGTTGAGGGTGTGTTGCCCCCTCACCCCCGACCCCTCTCCCCCTGCGGGGGCGAGGGGGGGATTTTGGTTTTCAGTTTTCAGTTGTGGGGAGGAGGATGGTGCAATTTTCGGGCGAGATAACGGGCGAGCAGTGTGAGGCACAGCAGGGGCAGGAGGATGGCACCGTTGATCAGGAGGGTGTTTGTGACTTTTCCGCCGGTGGCCAGCAGCACGAGGGTGATGGCGGACTGGAACACGATGGTGCTGCAGCCAAAGAAAAAGGTGGCCTGCAGGGACCGCCAGGAGGCGATCGCGAGTGCCAGCAGCAGCACCGCGTTGCCCAAAAATGCGTAGCCGGCAGAGCGATCTGCCGGTGTGGAGGTCAGCAGCAGAGTCGTGAAGCCGGCGTGCAGCAGAAAGGCGAGCGCAGATGCCGTGCGGAGTGCCAGTGTGGGGAACCGGTACGGGCCGCTTTCGGTGGCCTGGGGGCGGTGGTCGGTCGGCTGCAGGGACTGGGGAACGGCAAACGGGTTGTCGGTGCGATCTGGCATAGGGGGGAGGCTGCTTTGGTGCGGTATCGTGGCCAAATCCGCGGCGATTTCGGAAATTGTTTCGAGTTTAGCGGCGTGCTGCCAAAAATCAGCGCTGAAATCGGAGCGGATTTCTCAGGGAGCGGTGGGTTTCCCATGTGATGCGGGAGCGTCGCAACGAGGACTGCTGCGATGTGGCTGTTCCAGCCAGTGTTTGGGGCTGTGTCGCTGGGCAGCCCGGCCTGCAGCCGAGTCACCGGGTGCGGGATGAAGTCCCGGCGGCTGCCGCCGCGATGCAATCTATTCCTGAGCACGCAACTGGAACGCATCGGCGAGCTGGCGGCGAGTGAATTCCGCTGCGACTCCGCGGTCTGTGACATACAGGTACAGCGCTGACAGGAAGATCGCGTCCAGTGTGGCAAACACCAGAAGTGCGAACAGCAGTGTCAGCAGGCTGACGACACCGCCGAACCAGATTGCTGCGTGTGTGTTGATCAGGCAGCAGGCGAAAAAGGGCAGGAAGCACAGGATGACGCCGATGCTTTTGACGGGCCCGAGGGTGATGCCCGCAACAAGCAGCTCACCCCACGTGTCTTTCATGACTGCCATGGATCTGCGAATGGCTGCCAGTGGCCCGGCTTTCTCCACGACCATTACAGGGACCACGAAGAATGTCGCAAGGCTCCACGCAAAACCCACGAGTGAACTGACCCATCTTCCGGACGATTCGCTGCGGGATTCAAGGAACTTCAGGAGAGTGCCGACCGTACCGGCGACAGCAGACCAGCCGAGAATCTGTGGCAGTCGACTGACGGCGAAACGGAGGCCTGTGGCGACCGTCGGGACGCCACCTTCCGCCCGAACCACAACGCAGGCCACGAGGGCGCTGTTGAAAAACGTGATCACGAAGTAATTGGCAAAGTAGTAAAGAAACACGAGAAGCCACGTGATTGGCTCAGTGAGGTGCTGCCGGAGACTGTCCTCGCTTTGGGAAATGATGGTTTGGATGGACCATGCAGAGTCCCGCAGTGGCAGCAGGAAACTGGCGAGAATGCGTTTACGCATTTCTGTGATGTGATCCAGCATGGGCGAATTCCTGAGATGAGGTCAGCTGGCAGGTCAGGCTGGCCTGCAGAACGCGGATGCCCGCGGCATGGATCAAAAAATCTAAGATTTTGGTGTAATTTGTGAGGCGAGGGACCGACTTCCCGGCCGGGGCGACCGGCTGAGCGAAAACAGCTCGCGATGACTGCGAATCGCCGGGATCGCTGAAGATTGGCTGCCGGGTGGGTCGATTTGGGAGAAACAGGGGATTTGGTGGATTGGCAATGACCGCGGATGGAAAAGGCAGCCGACATGACTCGACGCAAAAGACCGCCTGAGGGTCGGGCATTCGTCGTTTCGTCCTTCCGTGATCCGTCTTCATGGCTGAACGGATTTCTGAGCTATCTGGATGCCGAGTGTGGCATGTCGCAGAATACTCTGGCGGCTTATGGTCGCGATCTGCGGCGTTTTTTCGATTGGAACCAGAACAGCAGTCGCACGAGTGTGCACGACATTGGGGTGGCGACGGTAACGGCGTATCTGGAGCATTTGCAGCAGCTGGGGCTGGCTGCCAGCAGTTCGGGCCGCAATCTGGTGGCGATTCGCATGTTTTTCCGGTATCTGATGCTGGAGGGGATCATCGCGGAAAGCACGGTGGATCTGGTGAGTTCACCGAAACTGTGGGAGCGTCTGCCGAAGGTGCTGAGCCCGGAGATGGTGGACAGTCTGCTGACCGCCCCGGTGGCGCGGGCCGACCGCTTTCCGCTGCGTGACCGGGCGATGCTGGCAGTGCTGTATGCGACGGGGTGCCGAGTGTCCGAGGTGGTGCATCTGCGGCTGGTGGATATTGCTTTCGAAGAAAATTACTGCCGTTGTACGGGCAAGGGCAACAAGCAGCGGATGGTGTCACTGAATCCGCTGACGGTGACGGCGATTCGCGGCTATCAGGAAACTGAGCGGCCGGCTCAGACTGCTGTGCGAGGCGAGGATGAGGGCTGGCTGTTTTTATCACGCAGTGGACGTCGGATGAATCGGGAGATGATTTGGGCGCTGGTGCGTCGCTATGCCAGTCGAGTTGGTTGTGCGGATATCAGTCCGCACACGCTGCGTCACAGCTTTGCGACTCATCTGCTGGCGGGCGGGGCTGACATTCGTGCGTTGCAGGAGATGCTGGGTCATGCTTCGATCCGCACGACGCAGGTTTATACTCATGTTGAGCACAGCCGGTTGAAGGCGGTGCATCGCAAATGCCACCCAAGGGGGTAGGTTGTCAGTTTTCAGTTTTCAGTTTTCAGTGGTTCGGTGTTCGGTGCTGTTTGGCTTACGCGGAGCGGCGGGGGCGTTGTGCTGCAGGGGTGGAATCGGCCTGTGCCCCCTCACCCCCGACGCCTCTTTCCCGTTGGGGGCGAGGGGAGGATTTTGTGTGGGTTAGCGCGATAAAAAACGGCTTTCCCGGGCGGGGAAAGCCGTTTTTGCTGAGCGGCACAGGTTTGGGGGAACCGAGGGTACCTGCGGCGGGGGCCGCGGGCTGTGCGTTGTAAAGATGGGGGCTCGGGCGGGATGCCCGAGCTGCAGAGAGTGGGAGAGTTGGCTGGTTAACGCCAGCTGCGGACGCGATACCAGGTACCATTCGAAGACTGAGCCACCGCGTCACCCGTCAGTCGCATGGCGCGACCGGGGGTGCAGGTGGCTGGACGGGAGCTGTAGCCCCAGCCGACGCCCTCGAAGTTTCCGATGTTCGGTCCGACATGGCCGCGAATACCACGAGCTGCCATGTAGCGAGCTTCCGCTTCACAGCGAGCCTGATCCGTCTGAGCATTCTGCCAGACAGTTCCGTAATACGGCAGATTGTTGGCCACTGCGGAAGAACACAGCAGCAGCCCCAGTACAAGCATCTTCCTCATAGAACCCTCAACACCTTTTGAGAACCTCCATCGCGAATCCCCTGTGGCAGCACCACAGACAGACTCGCCATCCATTAACGGGTGAATTGTTGGAGGCAGGGCAGCCAGTGTCGACCGTTCTGAGGAGAAAAAATCACGAGGTGAAAAAATAGGAAGATTCGCGTGTTCAGAGCCTTGCAAAACAGCCAGTTGGATATTCTCAGGATTTCCCCATCTGCCTGGGCTGCGCGGTTTTTCTGTTGTGCCGGATCAGTTGGCCAGTTTGCCTGTGAGCACAAACTGGTGGTCCACGGGCACCCTGACGGAGGCTCCGGAGGCTGCTTTGAAGACGGCCTCGCCGGCGGCAAAATCCACGGTTGTGACGGCGTCAAAGTCCGCCGGAATGCGGACGGCTCCCTGCAGGTAGTGCACTGCGGTGGGCTGATCCTGCTTCAGTGTGACCGCCGTGGGGACTCCCTGTCTGGTCAGTTCGTTGGGTTCGACCGACGCTTTGAGACCTTCGGCAAAGAAGGCGGTGACGTCTTCCAGTCCGAGGCAGTTGTTGCGTCCATTCCAGGGAAAGCCATGTCTGCCGCGGTGTTCCATCCAAAAAACCGTGCTGTTGAGGACTGCCGGATCCTTCATTGAGAACCACAGATATCCGGATTTTGCGAAGGTGGCTGTGACCCATGCCGGCTGTCCGCTGGCGGGTGTGGCGGGGAAGATCTGGACCAGATCGGCGTAACCGACGGGGCCGGGCAGCCGTGTGAGGTCGGCATCCGGGCTGTCTTTCCATGCCTGCGGGACGGCGCTGAGGCTGTTCCAGCGTTGTCCGGGCTGGAGTCGCTGGTATTCGCCATTTTTTGGATCACTGAAGACTCCAGGGCACGTCATGCCAAATTTGATGGGGCTGGTGGCGATGCGAACGCTGCCGGGTTCGTCGGGCATGGCGAGAGTGGCGTGGTGTCCCAGCGGGGCGGCGCCGACAAAGCCGCTGATCAGGTGCGTGGAGTAGATCACGTTGTGTCCGTTTTTCAGCAGCAGTGTTTTGGTGATTTTGCCGGGTCGGACCTGAGTTTCGGCGGTGAGTGTCAGTGAGGTTATGGTGTTGGAACGCTGCAGACCGGCCGACTTCCATTCCATGCCGGCGATTTCTCCGTGTGGCGGATGTGATTCGCCACTGACCGGGACATTGTTGCCTCCGAAGGGCAGGCAGAAGAAATCACCGCGCAGGGCTTTGAGCACGGGTGCGGGGAAGGGCTGCTGTCGGGGTTCATCCTGCCAGGGGCTGACATAATAGGGCTGGACGGGCGCCGGGGTATTGCGGTGGAATGTGGCGGGTGCCATGTGTCCGCCGGTTTGGGTGATTGCGAGGCTGACGCAGTCGTTCTGGAGGATCCAGGCGGGCAGCGAGTGGGTGGTCTGCAGTGGCGGGTCTGCGGCGCTGGTGGCCGACGTGTCGGTGATGCTGATGGCGAGCAGTGTGAGCAGGGTGAGGCCGTGGGCGAGCGATCGCATGGGGGCTCCTGGAAAATCCGAGTGATGGTGGAAGGTTCTGGTAGTGTGATTGTGGCGAAACGCGGGAGGAATTGGAATTCGGTGCAGCCGGGGCTGGTGCCACGGATGTTTGTGGCCACGGATGAACACGGATTGGCACGGATGAATCGCAGGTGGGGGCTCGTTGATGGGAGAGTGATCGCCCAGTTGTCGGACTGAGTCGAGATCGCGAGGGTGCGGGACCTCTGCGCTGATGCTGCGGGCGCACGGTCGGGTGTGTGATGGTGGTGGCGTCGGCGTTCAAGGGGACTTGCCCCCTCACCCCCGGCCCCTCACCCCCGTTGGGGGCGAGGGGGGGATTAGTTGTTAGTTTTCAGTTTTCAGTTTGCGGATCTGAGCGCGGGGGAATTCAGCGGCGGCGGCGGGATTGGTCGCTGCGTTTCCTGCTGGTCGGGGAGTTGCGGCTGCCTGGGGATTCGCCATTTCGTTTGGGACCGCTGGCGTTTCCGGCGTTTCCGGAAGTTCCGGAGGGGCTGCCGGGCTGCTTCCCTTTGGCCGATTTTTTTGAGCCGTTTTTTCCGCTGCCGGCTGGTTTTCTGCCGTCTGAGTTTTCGCGAGGCGGCAATGGGCCGGGGCGGCCGGCGGGGACGCTGCTGGCTGTTCGTGCGGTACGTCGGTTCGAATTTCCGGCTGGTGCCAGGTCCAGCTGTCGACGGTCAATGTCGACCGCCGCAATGATGACTCGGATTGGATCACCCAGCCGCAGCTGTCGGCGTGTGCGGGTGTTTGTCAGGCTGCGGCCGACCGGGTCAAATTCCCAGTAGTCTTCGCCCATCCCGGACACATGCAGCATGCCCTCCGCCGGGATCGCAATCCCCTGACAGAAGATCCCAAAACTCTCGACGCCCGTAATGATCGCGTCCATCTCCTGACCCACTCGGGTGCTCATGAATCGGAGCAGTCGGATGCGGATCAAATCCCGCTCGGCGCGTTCCGCCCGGCGTTCCGTAAACGAACAGTGCCGTCCCAGTTGTACGAGTTCTGAAAACGCCGGCTGCGGCTGTTTGCGGTCTCGGATCAATTGCTCGATCAGCCGGTGTACCGTCAAATCGGGATACCGTCGAATCGGGCTGGTGAAGTGACAGTAGTCTTCTTCCGCGAGGGCATAATGCCCGAGGTCTTCCGGAGAATATTCAGCCTGCTTCATGGCTCGCAGCAACGCAAAATTGACGGCTCGTTCGATCGGCTGCCCCGCTGCCTTTCGCACAAGCTGCTGCAATTCGTGGCGACTTTGAGGCTTTCGCAGTGTCAGGCCGAGTCCGGTGACAAACTGCTGTAAGCTGGTCATCCGCAGCTCATCCGGATCCCCGTGCACTCGCCGCAAAAACGGGATCCTGTGAGTGGTCAGCGCACGGGCCACCGTGATATTGGCCAGCAGCATAAACTCTTCAATGATTTCGTGGCTTTCATCATGATGACGCTCGTGCGCACCCGTCACATGCCCGTCTTTGTCAAAATCAATTTCGACTTCGGGAATGCCCATCTGGAGCGCCCCGTGTTCCGTGCGACGGCGGCGCAGGAGCATCGCCAGTTCAAACATCTGCTGCAGGAGCCGGATCACCCGGGGATCTTCCCGCCGTGCTGCCGCGCTGTCCGGCTGGCGAATCAGCGGCATCACCTCTTCATAGGCAAACCGCCGACAGTTGCGGATGGCTGCGTTTTCGAAATCTGAACCGAGGACCGATCCATCGGGACTGATGTCGATAAACACGGACTTCGTCCAGCGAATCTGATCCTGCTGGAGACTGGCCAGTCCATTGCTGATGAGTTCGGGCAGCATGGGAATCACGTGTCCGGGCAGGTAGACACTGGTGCCTCGCTTCTGAGCCTCCTGATCCAGCTCGCTGCCGGGTGTGACAAAGGTTGAGACATCCGCAATATGGACTCCGAGGTGCCACGTGCCATCCGCTGACCGGGTGAGCGAAATGGCGTCATCGAAGTCACGGGCATCCGACGGGTCGATGGTGATGATGGTTTCACCGGTCAGATCGGTGCGGTCGGCGATTTGATCTTCATCGAAACGTGTGGCTGCGGCGCGGGCTTCAGCGAGTGCTGGTTCCGGGAATTCGATGGGCAGGCCAAGACTGTGAATGACGGTTTTGGTGTCGATGCCGGGATCACCGCGTTTGCCGAGGATTTGCGTAATGACGGCTTCCCCGGCACGACGTTCGGAAGGAAACCGCAGCATTTCGATGACAACCTTGTCATCGCGCCGCGGCCCGCGTGCGCCACTGTCCGGGATCAGGATCGGGTCGGGATACTGGCTGCCATCGATCCGCACGTAGCCTCGCCCACCCTGTTCAAACCAGGTTCCGACGAACGTGGAGGTGGCTCGTTTCAGGACCTTTTCGATGATGCCGCACCGCTGGCCTCCGGTCCGCCGTCTGGAGGTCAGGCGGACCTGCACTTCGTCCCCGGACTGGGCATCGCCGAGGTCGCGGGAGGCAATATAGATGTCGCCGCCGTGCAGTTCCGGCAGCGGCTGCTGGGGGATGACCCAGCCTGCGCCGCTGTTGATTCGTTTGACAATGCCGGTGGCTGAGCCGGTGGAGCCGCGGGGTTTGATGCGACCGTGTTTGTCCTGGCGGGCGCGGCCGGCTTCGAGGAGCTGTGTCAGGGTTTCGCGAAATTCGTCGCCCTGATCACGCGACAGCTGCAGCTGCCGCGCAAGGACTCCGGGCGTGACTGGCTGGTAATCCACGGCCAGCAGTTTGTTGAGAATCAGCGATTCGAGGGAACGACCGTCATTGGGGCTCATGAGTATTGTGACCCGCCGCGGAAGTGCGGAGTTCGCAGCTTAGCTGGAATTCCCGGTTGCGGCAATCAGGTTGGACAACTGCTGAATGACTCGCTGGCTGCGTTCGAACGGCTGATTGGTGAGAATGACGCACCAGCGACCGGAGAGCGGGTCGACCCACATGAGCGTCCCGGTGGCTCCCCAGTGCCCGGCGGCGGATTCCGGCAGGAAATCACTGAAGCAGCCGTGGTGGTCGGGCCAGTTGAGTCGCCAGCCGAGTCCCCATGGTCGAGTTTCGCGGTCTGCGGCGGGCAGGGAGGCCATGCAGCGGGTTTGGTTGCTGAGGCTGGCGGAGATGACGGCGGGGGAAATGAGTTGCCGGCCGTCGGGGAGTCGGCCATTGTCGGCGATGCAGCCGAGCAGTCTTCCGAGATCTGTGGCGGTGGAGGTCATGCCGCCCCAGGGTGCCCCGAGGGTTCGCCAGTACAAACTGTTCCAGTGCCAGTCGGTGTGGGGTGACTGGCCGGGTGGCAATTCGCAGTGGAGGCTGTGAGCGAGCAGTTCGGGGGCATTTTCGGCGGGCAGTCCCAGCCACGAATTGTGCATTCCGAGTGGGCTGAGCAGTGTTTCGCGGAGCAGTTGTGGCAGTGGTTGTTCTGCGGTGAGTTCGATGACGTGCTGGAGCAGTGCGAAGCCCATGCTGCAGTAGCTGATGGCGGATCCGGGCTGGAAGGCGGGATCCTGGGTGGCTGTTGCGGCGGCGAAGTCGGCGACGCTGGCGTGTGCGGCACGGAGCTGTTCATTTTCCGGCAGCATGTCCGGGAGTCCGGAGGAGTGTGTGAGGAGGTGTCGGAGGGTGATGGTGCGGAGTGGTCCGCGGCGGAAATCCGGGCGGAAGGTTCGCAGGTGTTCGTTGAGCCAGATTCGGCCGGCAGCGGCCAGTTGTACGGCGAGCAGTGAGACGATGGGTTTGGTGAGTGAGGCGATCAGGTAGCGACCGGGGGCGTCGGGGAGCAGTTGTCCGGGGGAATCCGGGTGTGGTCGGCGGAAGTGCACAGCCAGGTGGGTCTGGTGGCGTGTACCGGCGACGACATCGGCGGCGGCGAGATCGGATCTGGAGAGGAGGGTGAGCATTGGGAGTTTTCAGTTTTCAGTCTGGCGAGCCGCGGACGGAAGTCCGCGGGTGTGAGTGCTGCAGGGCTGCTGCGGGGCTGCAGGCTGCTTCGGTTGCGGCGATATTATAGTCTTGAGGGGGCGTTGCAGACAGCGGGGTGGGGAAGAGAATTGTCGGGGCAAATAAACAGTGCGGAGCGCATTTGGTGGTGTGTCCTGATGTATTGGCGGTGGTGAGGTGGCTGGGCGTGGGATGGATCGGCGAACGACAAGAATCCTGTGAGAGTGTGTGGTTGCGGGTTTGTGGGCGAGGGGCGTAGTGTTGACGTTGTTTGGTCAGTGTGGCGGGAGATTTTGGGAAGTTGGGTGGGTGGTGGGTTGCCGTTCGCGGGGTGTTTGGGAAGATGCGGCTGGAGTATTGAGCGGGCCTGTTTTTTGCGGGATTGTGAGTGCGATGGCGAGCGAGGGCAGGAAACGGAAGCAGGTAAAGGCGGATGGCGCATCATGGGGACTGGCTGAGGACCTGAAGGCGACGGAGGCGGGGGCTGCTGGCCGGCCGCCGGTGCCGGATGCCGGGGGCAAGTCTGCTGGTGGCAAGTCAGGAGTGGCGGGCAAGTCGGATGCGGCGGGGGAGTCTGGAGCGGGGCGGCTGCTGGATCCGCGGGCGGTGCTGAAGACATTGAAGCAGTTGGCACAGGTGAGTGATGCGGATGTGTTGCCGGCTGGTCGGGAGCGTTTGGAAGTCTGGCGTCAGGTGTTGGCGCGGATGAGTGAGCAGTCACGTGCGGGGCGGAGTGCGGGCAGTGGGAGTTGGACGCTGTTTCGTCAGCGCCAGGGGGTGCGTCTGCGGGAGGTTGATCCGAACTGTGCGGCGGTGGGTCAGGTGGGTGAGGGGGCTGAGACGTTTGTTTGCGGGCTGTTGTTTGAGCGGCGGAGCGGGCGGACGCTGACATTGTGCAGTTGTGGTTCGGATCGTGTGTGTCAGCATCTGGGATGTCTGGCGGCGGCATTGGACTATCAGCTGAAGACGGCCGGTTCGGAGTTTGAGGTGGCGGTGTATGGTCAGACGGTGGCGGAGCGTGAGCGGAAGCGATTTCTGGAGCATTTGCGGACATTGGCGCAGAAGTCACGTGAGTCTGCTCCTTTGGAGACTCCTGAGAGCTTTTCCGTTGTGGACAAACCGCGGGTGCGTTTTGGCTGGAATCTGACGGTGAGTATGTCGGATTTGGAGCGGGTGCCGGATTTGCGGCCGGTGCTGTATGTGGAGAAGGGGCGGCGGTGGGTGGCGGATCGGGAGTTGCTGATGGAGACGTTTCAAGGGCAGTCTGCTGAAGATTTGTCTGAGGTTGACCGCAGGTTGCAGCAGATGTTTCCGGTGACTTTCTGGAGGACTCCGCGGACGGTTCTGCGACCGGCGCTGGAGTTGCTGGCGGGGACGGGTCAGCTGGAGGTGAACCGGCTGCCGGCGGCTTTGGAGCGACTGAAGCCGGAGCTGTGGGTGGAGTCTGTGGCGGAGGGGTTACGGCTGACGACATCACTGAGTCGTTTTTTGGGGGAGAGCGGGGACGAGGGCGGGATTCGGTTGTATGAGCTGGACGGTGGCCTGCTGGGGGTGAATCTGCAGCGGCTGCGGGTGGCGGTCGTGCGTCTGGAGGGTGCCTGGCCGGGTTTGTTTCGGCGTGTGGGTGGGGAGGGTGTGATTTTTGGTGAGGGTGAGCAGGATGTGTTGTGGGATGTGGTGCATGAAGCGCAGAAGTGGATGGATGTGCATTTGCCGGAGGGTGGTGAGGAGCGTCCTGTGCGATTGCAGCCGGCGCTGTTGCTGCAGATGCGTGAGGGGGGAGAACTGGACAGTACCTTGTGTCTGGCGGACTCGGGTGGCAATCTGCATTTCCCGGGTGCGGGTTCCCGGCGGGTGCGGCTGACGACGGGGGGAGACGGTGCGGGCAGCGGGGACGAGGCTGGCAGTGTTTTGTTGCGAGATCTGGAGTGGGAGGAGGGAGAGGCTCAGCGGCTTTCGGTGGAGCTGGGATTGAGTGGTGGTCGGGTGCTGCGGGATTGGGTGTGGCGGCATGTGGATGCCGGGGAGGTGCAGCGGATTGTGCAGTCGAGTGCTGCGCTGCATGGTGCGGGCGTGCTGCGTGTGTTATGGCATCGGAAATCGACGGTGCGGATGGAGCTGCTGGGCCGGATGACGGCGCAGAATGTGCAGGTGCGGGTGCAGCGCAAGCGGGACTGGTTTGGACTGGACGGTGTGGTGCAGTTTGGCAGTCGTGAGTTGTCATTGCGGGAGGTGTTGCCGGGGTTGTCGAATGAGCCGGTGAACGGATTGATTGAGGTTTTGCCGGGTCAGTGGGCGCTGGTGGAGGGTGAGATTCTGCGGATGCTGCGTCGATTGCACGATGTGAGTCTGGAGGTGCGTGGGGGGCTGCAGCTGGATCCGGCGGCGGCGCCTGTGGTGGCGGAGCTGGAGTCGGCGAGTGTGGCGGTGGGCATGGATCGGCAGTGGCAGCAGTGTCTGCAGCGATTGCGGGATTCGCGGGAGCTGGATGCGGAGTTGCCTGGAGGATTTCGGGGTGAGCTGCGGGATTATCAGCTGCAGGGATATCGCTGGCTGAGTCGGCTGGCGGCGTGGGGGATTGGGTGTGTGCTGGCGGACGACATGGGTTTGGGGAAGACGGTGCAGACGCTGGCCCTGCTGGTGGCTCGAGCGGCCGACGGGCCGGCCCTGATCATTGCTCCGACGTCTCTCGGCTTCAACTGGCAGCGGGAGTGTGAGCGTTTTGCTCCGGGGTTGCGCGTGGTGTTGTATCGGGAAGCGGATCGGGAATCGGTGGTGGAGGGTGTGGGTGCTGGCGACGTGGTGATCTGCAGTTATGGGCTGGCGCTGCGTGATGTGGAGCGTCTGGAGCGTCGGGAGTGGCACACGCTGGTGCTGGACGAAGCTCAGAACGTGAAGAACAGCAACAGCAAGACGGCGGTGGCGGTGCGGCAGTTGCGGGCGGACTGGCGGGTGGCCCTGACGGGGACTCCGATGGAAAACCATCTGGGGGAATTGTGGAGTATTTTCCACGTGGTGGCTCCGGGTGTGCTGGGTGCGTGGGAGCAGTTTCGGCGGCGTTTTGCGCAGCCGATAGAGCGTGAGGGGAGTGGAGAGCGTCGCGAGGCTTTGGCGCGGGTGATTGCGCCGTTTCTGCTGCGTCGGGCGAAGCGGGATGTGCTGCTGGAGCTGCCGGAGCGGACGGAGGTGAATTTGCTGGTGGAGTTGTCGGCGGCGGAGCGTGAGCGTTACGAGCAGGCGCGGCGTTCGGCGATGGCGAAGCTGGGCGAGTTATCGGACGGTGGTGCGGCGGCGGGAGCGGAGGGAGCGGGGAGTGGCGGGGGTGGCGGGGGTGGCGACAGGAAACAGGGATCCGGAGGACTGGGGAATGAGCAGCGATTGCAGGTGCTGGCTTTGTTATTGCGATTGCGGCAGTTGGCGTGTCATGTGAAGCTGGTGGACGGGGCCTGGAGTCAGGGCTCGTCGAAGCTGCAGTTATTGCGAGAGAAGCTGCTGGAGTTGAAGGAGCGTGGTCATCGGGCGCTGGTGTTCAGTCAGTTCACATCGCATCTGGAGCTGATTCGTCGGGAGTGTGAGGACGCGGGAGTGACGTATCAGTATCTGGACGGATCGACTCCGGCGGGCCGTCGTCAGGAGCTGGTGGAGTCATTTCAGGGCGGTGTGGGGGATGTCTTTCTGATTTCGCTGAAGGCGGGGGGCACGGGGTTGAATCTGACGGCGGCGGATTATGTGATTCACATGGATCCGTGGTGGAATCCGGCGGTGGAGGATCAGGCGACGGACCGGGCTCATCGGATGGGTCAGGAGCGTGCGGTGGTGGTATATCGGCTGATTGCGAAGGAGACGGTGGAGGAGCAGATATTGTCGCTGCACGAGGAGAAGCGGGATCTGGTGGACGGGGTGTTGAGCGGGACGGATGCGGCCAGTCGTTTGTCGACTCAGGATCTGGCGAAACTGATTCGGTCGGGGGGTGAATGATGAATTGGGGGTGTCGTGGAATTGCGGAAACGGGCGGTGGTGCGTAGCATGGATGCCGATAGAGGCGACATGGGTTTGCCCGAATTTTCCTGTTTTCCCACCTCAGACTGACTGGAATTGCAAGATGTCGAAGAACTCGGAAGGCTCGCGTCGTGGATTTTTGCAGGATACTGCGAAGGTGGCGGCGGGTGCGTCGCTGCTGGCTGGTTTGAATCCTGTGCGTGCGGCGCATGTCAGTGCGGATGAAACGATTCGGATTGGTTTGATTGGCTGTGGCGGTCGTGGCCGGGGTGCGGCGGACCAGGCGATGAACACGGCCGGACCGACGAAGCTGGTGGCGGTTGCGGACGCGTTTGAGGACAATCTGAACAGCGCCGTGAATACTCTGTCCCGGCAGCACGGTGAGAAGGTGGACGTGCCTGAGGACCGTCGATTTGTGGGATTTGACGCGTTTCAGAAGGTGCTTGAGCAGGACGTGGATCTGGTCATCCTGGCGACTCCGCCGGGCTTCCGTCCGCTGCATTTTGAGGCAGCGGTGAATGCCGGGAAGCATGTGTTTATGGAGAAGCCGGTGGCGGTGGATCCGGCGGGTGTGAGGAAGGTGGTGGACGCTGCTGCGGCTGCGAAGAAGAAGAATCTGGCGGTGGCGGTGGGTTTGCAGCGTCGGCATGAGCCGATTTACATCGAGACGATCAAGCGTCTGCAGGACGGTGCGATTGGTCGCATCGTGGCGACTCGAGCGTACTGGAACGGCGAGGGCGTGTGGGTGCGTCCGCGCAAGGAGGGGCAGTCGGAGATGGAGTACCAGATGCGAAACTGGTACTACTTCAACTGGCTGTGCGGCGACCATATCACTGAGCAGCACATTCACAACCTGGACGTGATCAACTGGCTGATGGACGGCTATCCGACGATGGCGCAGGGCCAGGGTGGCCGGCAGGTGCGAACCGGCAAGGAGTACGGCGAGATTTACGACCATCATTTCGTGGAATTTACCTACGAGAAGGATGGGGATCGTTCTGTGCTGCTGAGTCAGTGCCGCCACATTGGGAACTGCTGGAACAGCGTTTCTGAGTATGCGCATGGTGCGAACGGGTGGTGCAACATTGGCGACGGTCAGATTTTTGATGCGAAGGGCAAGCTGACGTGGGAGTATCCGAAGGCCGAGGGTGGCAAGCGGAAGAACCTGCACGACGGCTGGCAGCAGGAGCATCATGATTTGTTTGCGGCGATTCGGAAGGGCGACATTCCGGCGGAGGGCGAGTATGGTGCGTACAGCAGCATGACATCGATTCTGGGTCGGATGGCGACGTATTCGGGTCGTGAGGTCAGCTGGCAGGACGCACTGACGTCACCGCTGGTGATTTCTCCGGTGGAGACCTTCCGGAGTTTTGACGACAAGCCGCCGGTGTTGCCGAACGCGGACCTGTCCTACACGATTGCGACTCCGGGTGTCACGAAGGTGCTGTGACGCAGTGCTGCGCAGCGGGCCTCGGTTGATCCTGGGTACACCAGCCACGGCAGTTCGCGCTGCCGTGGTGTGTTTGTCGGGTGTCGGGGAATGTCGGGAGTTCTGAGGATGAAAAAACCGTGGATGTTTGTGGGTGTGACGTAGGTTTTTTCGAATTTCAAATTTCTTTGAAATTTCCCCGACACTATTTTTCAGCTGTCGTGTTTAGCGGGGCACGTGAAATGAAAAACGCTGACAGGAGGGGGCTGGTTATACTGAAAGCTGCCGTGTTTGCAGGCTTCGGTAGCCAAGGTTAACCAGCCCCGTCCTGTCAGCGTTCGTGCGCGCAGGCGTTGCTTAAAATTGTGACTTCTGATTCTGAAAATGGAAGTGCATTTTGAGAAAAAAAAGCCGTACCTTCGGAAAACCCGATAGGCCGTCGCGGATTGTCTGTGCCTGGCTGCGGCGGTGCCGTGAGTATTCGGGCTGACTATCCGGTGTGCTGACTGGCTGTCGGCGGGTATCAGCCTGCTGTGGCGATGCCTGGGACCGGGAAGTGCTGTGCGAACTGGGCGATTTCCTGACGGATATTTTCCAGTGCTGCCGGGTTATCGTGAACTTTCAGGGTTTGCAGGATCCAGTGTGCGACCTGTTTCATTTCGTCGGCTTTCATGCCGCGGGTTGTGAGCGCGGCGGTGCCGATGCGGATCCCGCTGGGGTCCATGGGTTTGCGGGTGTCCCAGGGGATCATGTTTTTGTTGACGGTGATGCCGGCGTGGTCGAGTGCGTGTTCGGCGATTTTTCCGGAGAGTCCGACGGCGGTGACATCGCACATCATGAGATGGTTGTCGGTGCCGCCTGAGACCAGTCGGAGTCCTCCGGCGAGCAGTGCATCGGCCAGGGTGCGGGCATTGGCGACGATTTGTTCGGCGTAGGTGCGGAAGTCGGGTTGCAGGGCTTCAGCGAAGCAGACGGCTTTGGCGGCGACGATGTGCATCAGTGGTCCGCCCTGGATGCCGGGGAAGAGGGCTTTATCGACGGCGGCGGCGTGTTCTTTGCGGCAGAGGATGAAGCCTGAGCGTGGGCCGCGGAGGGTTTTGTGTGAGGTGGAGGTGACGAAGTCGGCCACGGGTACGGGGCTGTTGTGGATTCCGGCGGCGACGAGTCCGGAGTAGTGGGCCATGTCGACCATGAAGAGGGCATTGACGGAGCGGGCGATTTCGGCGAAGCGGGCATGATCGATTTCGCGCGGGTACGCGCTGGCTCCGGCGATGATCATGCGGGGTTTGTGTTCCTGTGCCAGTCGGCTGACCTGATCGAAGTCGATCAGGTGGTCTTCCCTGCGGACACCGTAGTGCACGGTTTTGTAGAGTTTTCCGCTGAAGTTGAGGTGCATTCCGTGGGTGAGGTGTCCGCCGTGAGCGAGGTCCATGGCGAGGATGGTGTCGCCGGGTTCGAGCGCGGACATGTAGACGGCCATGTTGGCCTGTGAGCCGGCGTGCGGCTGGACGTTGGCGTGTTCTGCGCCGAACAGCTGGCAGGCTCGATCCCGCGCCAGATTTTCGACGACATCGACATTTTCGCAGCCGCCGTAGTAGCGTCGTCCGGGGTAGCCTTCGGCGTATTTGTTGGTGAGGACGGTGCCGGCGGCTTCCATGACAGCGGCGCAGGTGTAGTTTTCGGAGGCGATCAGTTCGAGTCCGTCGACCTGTCGGCGGCGTTCAGCGGACAGGGCGGCCCACAGTTGCGGGTCGCTGGCCTGGATGGGGGACTGCTGTGAGCTGGCGGGATTTGACATATGTACAGATGTCCTGTCTGTGTTCTGGAAGGCAGCGGCGGTAAGTTTTGCCGGCGTTGGTAAGGCAACCCTGAGTCTTTACCCCGTTGACTGCTCGAGGATGCTACCTTTTGCCCTGCGGTCACGATATCTTCGTTGATTGGGGGTATGGAAATTCCGCGGGATGGGATCGGCGAAGCGGGCAAAATCGTGAACCTGAGTGCAGCAACAGAAGTGGTGGTTCAGCGTGTGCTGTCGGGGCAGGTGGTGTCCTTTACGGGGACACTGGCCTCGATGACTCACAAGGCAGCTTTGGAGCTGGTGGAGCGGGCGGGTGGTCGAGGTGTGCAGGCGCTGAGTCAGGGGACGACACTGCTGGTGATTGGTGAGGAGGGTTGGGCGCTGGAGGACGACGGTCGAGCTTCGGTGAAGCTGCGGCAGGCATTGCAGCTGGTGGCGGAGGGTGCGGGGATCCGGATCGTGGCGGAGTCTGACTGGCTGCAGATGCTGGGTTTGGATGAGCGTCGGGACGAGATTCGCCGCGCGCATACTCCGGCGATGCTCAGTCGGATGCTGAACGTCCCTGTGCGTTTGATTCGCCGGTGGGCTCGACTGGGTCTGTTGCGTCCGGTGCGGACAGTGGGGCGATTGCCGTGGTTTGACTATCGGGAGGCTGCGGGAGCGCGTCGTCTGGCGGGTTTGCTGGGTGAGGGAGTTTCGGCGGAGGTGATTGAGCGGAGTCTGTGCGAGCTGAGTCGGGTGCTGGCGGGGACGGATCGTTCACTGGCGCAGCTGAATCTGCTGGTGCATGACGATCAGATACTGCTGCGGGACGAGCGTGGCGTTTTGAATCCTCGCACGGGCCAGCGTCTGCTGGATTTTGAGGGTGGATCCGGTCTGCCGGCGGTGCTGTCGGGTGGTGAATTGGGCAGCTCTGGTGGTGTGCATGGCGAGTGTGTGTGGGCGGGGGATCCGGCGGGTGCTGCTGAGGGCGGGGTGTTGTCATTTGCGGGTTTGGCGGGTGGCGTGCGATCGGAGTCGGAGCCGTGGACGGCGGAGGAGTGGTTTCACGAGGGGTGTCGTTTGAGTGAGAGCGGGGAGTTTGAGCAGGCGGTAACGGTATTTCGGCGTTCCCTGTGTTTACTGGGCAGCGCGTCGGGTGGTTTGGGTGTGCGGCGTGCGGGGGGCTGGGGTGGTGGTGAAGAGCCGCTGCAGCCGGATCCTGCGGACGTGAATTTTCATTTGGCGGATGCGTTGTATCGGGGTGGTCGGCTGGAGGCGGCGGTGGAGCGTTATTACTGTGCCATCGAGTGGGCTCCTGAGTTCATTGAAGCCTGGTCGCAGTTGGGTTGTCTGCAGGCGGAGCTGGAGGAGTTTGAGGCGGCGGAGGAGTCATTGCGGGCTGCGCTGGCGATTCATCCTTCGAATCCGGACGTGTTACTGAGTTTTGCGCAGTTGCTGGACCGTCTGGGTCGGGAGTCTGAGGCGGTGGAATACTGGCGTCAGTATCTGCAGTTTGACAGTCGCGGCCCGTGGTCTGAGCACGCGCGGATGCGAGCCGGTGGTCTGGAGTCTGGTATCGGTGGGGGATGTGTGGCGGGAGCGGGATTGCCGTTGGAATCGCTGTTGGACTGAGAGGAACGGCGAAATTCGCGGATTGCGGTATTGGTGCAGGTGCGCGGGGGTTTTGCTTTCCGCACTTCTTCTGAGAACGCGGGGCTGCTGGGACTGCCACATTCGCCCCGCTTCTGCTAGATTTCTCACCTGCGGCGCGCCTGTCTCGGCATTGGCGACGCATGAAATCACGATGAAACAGCAGTCGAATTGCAACAACAGCACCGGATCAGCCGGTGATTTCAGAAAACACGTTCAGGAAACGGGAACCGGGAAGTATGGCTCTTGACTCATACGCATTGTGCATCTGTGGCAGCGGTAAGAAGCTGAAGTTTTGTTGTCAGGACGTGCTGCCCGAGTTATCCCGAGCCAGTACTCTGCGTGAGAACCAGCCGGAGGTGGCTCTGGAGCTGCTGCGGACTCTGCAGAAGAGGTTTCCGGACAAGGAATCGGTGGTTCGTGAGCTGATGGGAGTATTGCTGGACCTGCGTCGGCACAACGATGCGGTGGCGGTGGGGGCCGACTTTTTGAAGGCTCATCCGGACCATCCGATGATGCTGCTGCTGGTATCAGAGCTGCGTCTGGTGCGGGAGGGTTTCGAGGCGACTCGTCGATTGCTGCACCGTGCCTTTCAGATTTCTTCGCGTCAGTATCCTGAGAAGGTGGCAGGTCTGGCGTATCGAGTGGCGATGGAGATGCTGCAGCGGGGTTCGATTCTGGCGGGTCGTGAGCATCTGGCACTGTCTCTGCGGTTATCTCGCGGGGAGACTCAGCAGACAGTTCTGTCGCGTCTGATGTCGGTGGAGGGGGATCGCAATCTGCCGGCGATGTGCAGGACGACGTGGAGTCTGCTGCCGATTGCCGGTTCTGACGAGGTGGTGTTGCAGGACCAGAGGGCTCGCAAGCTGTGTCTGCTGGGCTGCTGGGAACCGGCGTCGATTCTGTACAATCGTTTGGCCGACCAGTTACCGACTGAAGGTGCGGTGTGGTTTAATCTGGGGTTGTGTCAGTTGTGGGACGGTCGTGATCGTGAGGGTGCATCATCACTGCATCATGCGGCGACGTTGCTGACTGACGCTGAGCAGGCGACTGACGCTGAGGCGCTGGCGCAGATGGTGGACCAGCTGTGGAGTCAGGAGCGGGTCTATGTTGTCACGGCGCGGCTGCAGGTGCGTTCGGTATCCGAGCTGGTTTCTCGTCTGCGTGACGCGAAGAATGTGCGGTTTTTGAAGTCGCACGATCACGAGGACTGTGAGCATTTTCCGGGGACGGATCATGTGTCGGAGGTGGTGTTGCTGCAGGATCCGGTGGGTACCACGGGTTTGAGTGCATTGCCGGAATCTCTGGCGGATCTGGATGTGTTTGATGTGGTGGATGCGGAGGCGGCAGCGGCTTCGGACATCTCATCGCCGTGGATTGATGTGACGACATCGGAAGCGTTGCTGGAGCGATCGCTGCAGTTTTTGCGTGAGGTGCTGGGTGACCTGATTGTGACGTCTGCTGGTGAGGAGGTTCGGGAGCGTGTGTCATCGGAGCCTCCGATGTTGCTGCCGTTCGAGTTGCGGCATGTGCGTCCGGACGAGATGTCGTCGCTGGAGTATCGTCGGTTGCTGGGTGAGGGGATGTCGGCGGGTGTTGAGGTGTGGCTGAGTCAGCCACTGGCAGTGCTGGGCAATCGCAGTCCGCTGGAGGCTGCCGGTGTTCCGGAGCTGCGTCGGTGCCTGACGGCTGCGGTTTTGGTGCTGCATGATCTGCTGCGTCGTCGCGACATGGATCCGGCGGAGTCGGTGACATTTGAGCGTTTGCAGCTGCCTCCGCGAGCGGCGTTTCCGTTTGACGGCAGTGCTCATCTGGGTGCATTCAATTCGCTGTCTCTGGGGCGGATTGACGTGGCTACGGCATCCGGGAATCTGCGTGAGCTGGGCAGTCGTCTGGGGATGATGGGTTATGTGCGGCTGGCGGAGCGATGTTTTGACCGACTTCTGGAGCAGAACCAGTTTGGGGACTGGACGGAAGCGGTCAGTGCCTGTCAGACGCGGGCCTCGCTGGCGCGGGTTTCCAACAATCTGGAGCTGGCCTGCAGCATGCTGGACCGGGCGCGTGGTCTGGTGACAGGTCCGGATGCGTTCCGGATCCGCCTTGAGCTGGACATTCGGCATTTGTCGTATTTGCTGGACGACGTGCGGAATCCTGCAGTGAAGTCGTTGCTGCATCGTTTCCGTGACCAGTATTTGATGAAGGTTCCGGAGCTGCGTGAGCTGCTGGCAGATCAGTTGACGGCGGTTGGTGCGACGGATTTGTTGTCGGAGCTGGACGGCGGTTTGGCGGGTGGTGCGGGGTCTGGTGGCGGATTGTGGTTGCCTGGTTCCTCCGCGGAGGCTCCTGCTGCAGGTGGTGGTCAGTTGTGGCTGCCGGGGCAGTGATGGGGAAGCGGGCATGTATTTTGACAACGCCGCGACCAGTTTTCCTCGCCCGGAATCCGTCATTCGAGCGGTAGAGGGCTGGTTGCGGTCGGGTTGTGCGGCGGGTCGGGGTGGACATGCGGGAGCGGTGGATGCGGCGCTGCTGGTGCAGCGCTGTCGTTTGTCGCTGGCCGCGATTTTGGGAGTCTCGTCACCTTGTCAGGTGGTACTGACATCGGGGTGCACAGAGAGTCTGAACACGGTCCTGCTGGGATTGCTGAGTGCGGGCGATCGTGTGATTGCTTCTGAGCTGGACCACAATTCGGTGCTGCGTCCGCTGGCCTGGCTCGAGAGGACTCGGGGGATTCATCTGGATCTGCTGGGTTTTGATGCCGGTACGGGTTTGCTGGATGCGGTGCAGCTGGAGCAACAGCTGGACGCGGGTCCTGTTCGTCTGGTGGTATTGACGCATGCATCGAACGTGACGGGGCGTGTGCAGCGGGTGTCGGAGCTGGCGGCCCTGGCAGCGTCTCGGGGGGCCCTGGTGCTGGTGGATGCAGCGCAGACGGCTGGTCACTGGCCTTGCAGTCTGGATGTTTTGGGGGCTGATTTTTTGGCGTTGCCGGGGCACAAGGGTTTGTGCGGCCCCCTGGGAACGGGAGTGCTGGTTTTTCGTGAGGGTCGAGAGGATCTGGTCTCACCGTTGAAGTTTGGCGGAACGGGAACGGAGAGTGAATTGCTGGCGCAGCCGGAGCGAATGCCGGAGAAGTTTGAGAGTGGCAATTTGAATATGCCGGGGATAGCGGGGCTGGGAGCGGCTGCGGACTGGGTTCTGGAGAGAACTCCTGAGTTACTGCGAGCGAATCTGGTGGCGAAGACGGACTGGCTGTTGGCGGAGCTTGGTCGAATTTCGGGTCTGCGTTTGCTGACTCCGAGTGTACCTGGCGAGATTTGCGGGATTGTGAGTTTTGTGGTGCCCGGCCTGGATGCTCATGAAGCGGCGATGGTTCTGGAGCAGGCGTTTGGGATCCGCTGTCGAGCGGGCCTGCATTGTGCTCCGCTGGTTCATCGGGCTTTGGGAACGGAGTCTGCGGGTGGGGCTGTGCGATTGAGTGTGGGTGAGTTTACGACGGAGTCTGAGTTGGCGCAGGCGGTGTCGGCGGTTGGAGAGCTGGCGATGGTGGCTCGATGAGTGGGCTGTCGTGGTGGCTGTCTTTTGCGGTGCTGCAGTTGTTGCAGATGCTGGGGTTGTCGGCGTCACTGGTGATGCTGCCTGGGAACTGGCTGATGGTGCTGGCTCTGGCGGGTTGGGTGTGGCTGTCGGGCGGTGTGAGTGGTCCGGGTTGGTGGGCGGTGTGTGCAGCGGGTGTTCTGGCGGTTTTGGGGGAGGTGCTGGAGACTGTGCTGGGTTCTGCGGCGGCCAGTCGTCGCGGAGCGACTCGCAGGGCGATGCTGCTGTCGTTGTTATTGTCGATGGTGGGCAGTCTGGTGGGTTCGGTTCTGGTTCCGATACCGTTTGTGGGTGGTGTGATTGGGGCAATTCTGGGCGCTGCGGGCGGTGCGTTTGCGGGAGCGTGGCTGGGTGAAGCGTGGGCGGGGACGGAACCTGAGCAGCGGGCGCAGATCGGCGCGGCGGCGATGAAGGGGCGTTTGATTGGGATGGCGGCCAAGCTGGCGGTGGGTCTGGTGATTTTCTGTCTGCAGGCGGTGCTGTTCGTGTTTTGAGAGGTCTGGCGATCGGGGCCGGGGACAGTTCCGGGACAGGGCCGTGGATGTGAATCAGAATTTCTGTCGTCCGCGGAGTGCATCGGCCAGCATTTCGCGGTTGGCAAATTCGAGAACGCTGCCCGACGCAATACCTCGAGCCAGCCGTGTGATGCGGACGGGGTCATTTTGCAGGAGGTTGGTGATGAACAGGGCGGTGCCATCACCTTCGAGTGTGGGGTTGGTGGCCATGACGACTTCGGTGATACCCTGTTTGCGGATGCGGTGCACCAGTTGGTGGATCGTGAGGTCTTCGGGGCCGATGCCTTCGAGCGGAGCGATGCGGCCACCAAGGACGTGATACATGCCCCCCCAGACACCGGAGGATTCGAGTGCGACGACATCGCGAGGCTGTTCCACGACGCAGACGGCGTGCTGATCGCGTCGCGGGTCGCGGCACATGCGGCAGACGGGTTCTTCGGTGAGGTTGAAGCAGATGGAGCAGCGGCGGACTGCGGCTTTGACATCGCGAATGGCATCTGCCAGCGCGGTGGCTTCTGCGGTGGAGACATTGAGGATGTGATTGGCGAGGCGTTCGGCGGTTTTGCGACCGATTCCGGGCAATTTACCGAATTCATCGATGAGTCTGGAGACGGACTGACCGTAGGGGTGATCCTGAGTTTCGGGCTGTCGAGCCATTTCAGACATCCAGTTTCTGCGTGTGAGAGGGTTGTCGTTGTGTGTGGTGTCGGGAAATTCAGCCCATGAGTTTCCCGAAAGCGTCCTGCATTCCGGGCAGATTCAGTTCTTCCGCCACGCGGGCCATTTCCGCAGCAGCGATATCGCGGGCTTTCCGGATGGCGTTGTTGGTGGCGTCCTGAGTGAGTTGCTGGAGCAGCTGCTGATTGCGTGCTTCGACCAGCCACTGGTGAATGTGGATATTGAGGACCTGGAAGTCGCCGGAGATGCGGACGGTCACCGCATCACCGCCGGCGGTGCCTTCCACTTCCATGCGTCCGATACGTTCTTTCAGCTCGGCCATTTTCTTTTGAATCTCGCCGCTTTGGCGAGTCATGTTGGCGATGCTGGCGAGGTTTTTCAGTCCTTCGAACATGTGGTGTCTCCTTTACGGTGATGCGGGATCGCTGTTGGTGCCGCGAGCGGCGGGTGCGTGCGTGATGCGGACCACTGTGGCGTTAAAGGTTTCGATGACGTGGCAGACATAGGCGTCGCGGCGGGGGTCAACTTCGCCGATGAGGTTTGACTGAGGTGGTTCATCAGGTTCGCGGCGTGTTTCGCGACGCTGGCTGCCGGCGGGGGCTGACTGCGGTTTTCCGGCGGGCGAGCTTGGGGGTGTCCGGCTGGCCTGAGTGCCGGCTTTGTTGTTTTGGGTTGGAGTGGTGCCGGGATTGATGGCGGTTTCGGGGGGCTGTGTGGCGGGGGGATCGGGCGGTGCCAGGCGGATTCCGACGGCCACGGTTTTTCCGGTGAGTCTCAGGATTTCCGATTCGACCCAGGAGCGATTTTCTGCGGAGTCGAGGGCTTTGCGGGCGAATTCAGCTCCAGCGGGCAGCACAAACTCGACTCGTGCCGGTCCGGCGAGCTGCAGTGAGCGTGCCATGCGAAGTCCGGCTACGGCTGTGAGTTTTGCGGATTTCAGCAGGAGCTGCATGATTTGTGGGAGTGTGCTGTCGGAGAGTTCGAGTGCCGGGGCCGGTGGAGCGGGTGTGGCGGGAACCGGAGTTTCAGCGACTGCCGTGGTTTCGGGTGTGTGGTGTTCCGAATTTTCAGGAGTCAGCTCTGAGGCTTTTTTTTTTCGGCGGTGGCGGGCGTCGTGCCTGGGGGCTGGGATGGTGGTGTCCCGGGGGCTGCTGCGGAGGTCTGTTCGGGCAGCGTGGGGAGTCGACCGGAGAGCAGGTCGCTGATGGCGGAGAGATTTTCCAGCAGGCTGAGCTGGACCATGGCCATTTCGATGATGGTGCGAGCGAAGGTGCTGCGGAACATCTG
>SXXK01000194.1 GCA_005791255.1 Planctomyces sp. | reverse complement strand
GAACTGCAGGCGTGGATCACTGGTGCGGGGCTTCGCGATTCAACGCAAACCCGCCGAATGAGGTCAGCGAGTGAACGCCGACGGAAACAGGCAAATACTCAGGTTTAACACCGTTTCGCCATCCCAGCCTCGCCCTCCCAACTTTTTAACAGTCTTTTTGCAGGGTTCCAGAGAACTTCAACGCCATTGGGCGTGAGCTCGTCGGGACGCAGGAAGGACAGGCGCAAAAAAACAGCCACCGGGATCCAAACAGGAATCACGGCGGCTGTTGAACTGCATCCGTCAGGGGTCGAACCTGAAACCTTCGGTTCCGAAGACCGACGCTCTATCCAATTGAGCTACGGATGCGGCAGGGCACAGAGTGTAGCCAGTTTCGTGGCCAGCGGCAACTCTGGGTTGCCGCTGGTCCGATTCGATAGAAAATCAGGGAGCCGGGGGGGCGCCAGGAGCGCCCGGAAAGGCTGAGCCGCCAGGTCCACCAGGTCCGCCAGGCAGACCCTGCAGCTGCGGGGCAAAGTTCTGTGCCTGAGCCTTCAAGGCATCCAGCAGCGCTGATGGCAGCTTCGCTGATAACGTCACCGTGTCACCTCGTCCGCCATTCGCCAGACTGGACATCGCTGTCATCAGCCCAGGTGCCAGGTCCGGAGGTGCTCCGCCAGCCAGCAATGGACCCATCTGCTTCACCAGCATCAAACCCTCCCCCAACGCCTTCCCCGCCTCCTTCGCCGCATCCTCTTCCGTCAGCTGCAGTGTAATCGTCAGGTCCAGATCGTTGCTGAAATCCACTCCAATTGCAGCACCCAGAATTTTGCCCTTGATCGCCGAGACAATCGCGGCCACCTGCGGTGGCATGCCTTCCTGCGGATCCGGAATCCCGGCACTCAGACCCACCAGCGCCGGACTGCTGAAACCAAACACCACATGCCCGTTGCCCGCAAAACTGAAGTTGTCCCGCGTCGCTTCACCGGCTCCCGCCTTCAACGCCGCCTGCACCCCCGCTTCACTGCCCGTCAACAGTGTTTTGGCGTCAATCGCGTGCATCGCAGTATCCGGTGCTCCCTCCTGCGCTGACTTCATCACGAAATACGACGCACTGCCCGCTGACTTTTCCGTCGCACCAACCGCCGCTGCCACAGTCTTCAGATCCACGTCCTTCGACATCCGCACCACCGCAACCGTACCCGGTCCGGCCAGCTGCTGCGTCAGCTTCGCGGGATCCGGCTGTGTCCCGGCAGCGGCCTGCGTAATGACCGGCAACATCGTCGCCACAATACTGCCAAATCCCATCGTGATCGACTCAATGTCCGTCGGCTGCATCCCCGGCATCGCCTGCGAAAGTGCGGCCATCGCTGCCGGATCCGACAACAGCGACTTGCCCAGTCCGCTGTTCAGAATATCGCCCGGTCGAATCACCACCAGCAGTTCCATATTCGCCGGCATCCACGACAGATTGATCGGTTCCAGCGATGACGACGGACGACCGGCCGCGACTCCCGCCGCCGGCTTCTTCACCGTCCCTCCCAAAAACGGATTGGAAGAGGCCTTCTTTGGAGCATCCGCTGAGGCCGCTGCCGCCGGGGCTGGCTTCACTGCCACTGACGGTACCGTCGCCGCAACTGCCGGAGCCGGGGCCGGGGCTTCCTTCATCTCAGGCTCCTCCGGCTGCGACGCTCCCGTCGCCGCCAGCACCGCCTGCTCCTTCGCCATCTGCTGCTCACGCTGCTTCAAAATATCGGCCACCGCAGCTCGCCGTGATGCCTCAACCCGGTTCTTCTCCGCCTGCTCCTCCTGCGCCGCCGCCTTGTTCGCCTCAGCCAGCAACTGCTCTTCCGTCAACAACGCTCGCCGACGAATCTCTGTGTGCATCTCACGACGCGTCACCGTCTGATCACCCACCTGCACCACAGCATTCTTCTCAACCATCTGCCGCGTGGACACACTGAGCCCCGACAACATCTCGTTCACCAGCTTAATATCATTCGGCGTCGTCTCACGCTGCAATGCCTCGCTGAATCGCGCCTTCGCCCCGGCCTCCTCACCCTGCTCAGACAACACAATCCCATGGAGATAAAAATATCGCGGGTCAGTGCCGGTTTCGGTCAGTTCCTGCAGCTTCTGAGCCGCCTCGGGCAACTTCCCGGTCCGCCGCAGTTCCAAAGCCTCGCGGAACAGCTGTCGCTGAGCCGCTGCAGCCGCATTGGGGTTGGCTGCCGCCCTGCCCTGGGCCCGAAACTGTTCAAGCTTCCGCCGCAGATCCCCCTGCACGGATTCGAGAGCCGCGTTGACGGTGCGACTGCTGCCCGCAGCCGCTTCCAGAGCGGCACCTTTTTTGAAGTCGGCGTCCGGCGACTGATTCAGGCTGGCTGCCGCGATGCCTCGGAAATAATAAACTCGCGGATCCCGCGACCCCGCTTCCACCAGCTCGGTCAGCTGCTGCATCGCAGCCGCAGCATCGCCGGACTTGAGCGCCGCGACGGCGTCTGAGTACTTGTCCGGAACCGCGCCCCGGACAGCCGAACTGAACAGAACGGAAACCAGCAGCACCGCTGTGCGAAGTCCACCCATTGCCATTGCCTTAAGATCAGGTTGCCTGCGAAACACCCGGATCGCTGAAAACGACGACCCGAGACCGTATTTCAATCATCGGCGGGGAATTGGGCAATCGGGAGCGGGGAAAATTCGGAAATTCCGCGGCGGAGGCGGCGGGTGACGGAGGTGGTGGAGGTGGCACGGGGATGTTCTTCAACAACGACTGAACACCGATGACCGCCGGCAACATGCACTACAGGGCAGCTCGCGAATTCCGACCTTCGAGCCGCTTTTTCAACTCGACTTGTTCCCTCTGATTTACGAGGATGTATGGCAGGACTTTGGCGACAGTGGATGTGATGATGGCGAAAAGGGCTGATCGAGGAGACAGCAGATGTCGTGGATCATCACTTCGGACAGCATGACGTCGCGGCGGGGATTTGTCAGGGCGGGAATGCTGGGCAGCTGCGGTTTGTCACTGGCCAGTTTGTTCAGGCTCAGGACGGCCGGGGCGGCAAGCGCGGCAGGGACCCCGGCAAGGACTCCGTCGGTCATCATTCTGTGGATGCGCGGGGGGCCCAGTCAGCATGAAACGTGGGACCCGAAACCCGAGGCGCCCGTTGAGTATCGCGGGTACTTTGGTGCGGCCGCCACCAGCGTGCCCGGGATCAGTCTGTGCGACATGCTGCCACAGTCGGCCCGCATCATGCGGCTTTGGTCCATCATTCGCAGCCTGCATCACACCGACGCCGGTCATTCGTCCGGTGATCAGCTGTGTTTCACCGGTTACCCCAGCCAGGGGGCTCCGGATGTCAACAGCCGCCCCAGCTGCGGTTCGATCGTGGCCAGACAACTGGCGCATCGCCAGCCGCAGCTGCCGCCCTATGTGATGATCCCCAGGCGGGTGCCCGGTGTTGACCCGGCTTATCTGGGACCCGGCTGTGCCCCCTTCGAGACTCAGGCCGACCCCGGCGCCGCTGGTCCCTTCCGTATCCCCAACCTGGCTCCGCCCGACGGCATCACGGTCGATCGCACTGACAATCGACGCGGCCTGCTGGCCGGGCTGGATCGCATGCGGCGGGCCGCCGATTATGCAGCGCAGGTCGGCGCTGTTGATGCCTTCCAGCAGAAGGCCTGGGACATTTTGCTCGGCGATGCTGCCCGGAACGCCTTCGATCTGGATCAGGAACCGGATCACGTGCGGCAGCGTTACGGCTTTATGCCCGCCTATCAGGCTCCGACACCAGATCGCTGCGGTGTGCCAGCGTGGAGCCAGCGGTTCCTGCTGGCGCGCCGCCTGGTGGAAGCCGGTGTGCCCCTGGTCACAGTGGACTGCCGCTGGTGGGACACGCATGTGAAAGGCTATGAAACCATGCGCGACGGCTTCCTGCCTCGCTGGGACCAGGCCTGGTCGGCTCTGCTGGAAGACCTGGCAGAACGCGGACTGCTGGAAACCACCATGGTGCTGGCCTGGGGAGAATTCGGCAGAACTCCGATGGTGAATTCCACGGGAGGCCGGGATCATTACCCCAATGTATTCAGTGCGGCACTGGCCGGAGGCGGTATACAGGGCGGGCGGGTTGTGGGAGCATCGGACAGCAGGGGTGCGTTTCCGCTGAACAACCCGAAGACTCCGCAGGACGTTCTGGCCACTGTGTACCGGCATCTGGGCGTGGACACTGCGGCCAGTTACCTCGATTTCAGCGGGCGACCTGTCAGTGTTCTGCCGTCGGGAAGTGTGATTGGGGAACTGTTCTGAGGACCGCCCGGGACAG
>SXXK01000018.1 GCA_005791255.1 Planctomyces sp. | reverse complement strand
TGTCCGTGCGGCTTTCGGGGGGATCCGCGGCGTGCCTGCTGCTGTACTCCGCAGCAGATCGAACGCTATCTCAGCCGCATCAGCGGACCGCTGCTGGACCGGATTGACATTCATATTGAGGTTCCGCCGGTTCCGTTTCGGGAGCTTTCTGATCAGACCGCCGGAACTTCCAGTGCCGAGATGCGTGAGCAGGTGATTTCGGCCCGGCGACGTCAGCAGCTGCGATTTCGGGGTGAGAGTGTCAGAGTGAACGGGAAGATGCGTCCGCCGCAAATTCGGCGTCACTGCAGACTGCAGTCGGATGCTGAGCAGTTGATGAAGAGTGCGATGGAGGATATGGGTTTGTCAGCCAGAGCACATGACAAGATTTTGCGCATCGGACGCACGATCGCGGATCTGGCGGACAGTGAGCAGATTGAGGTGGCACATCTGAGTGAGGCGATCAATTATCGCACAATGGACCGCAGTTACTGGCAGGTTTGATCACCACCAGTCCTGCCAATATCATTCACAACCGGTGCACGCCTTCGGGAAGTCGAAAACTGTCTGCATGGTGGGGAAACTGTTGAAGTGGAGAACTGCTGCCATGGCTGACCTGCCCAGCAACATCGAGGACCTGCTGTGGCAGCGAACCGTGGAGGGAGATCGGATTGAGTACAAGGCAGGCTGGAACCCGGCTGCCGTGATGCGGTCGTTGTTGCTGCGCTTGAGGAGGCTGTCGTCAATGCCGTTTACCACCGCAGTCATGAGCAACTCGAGCCGGTCGAAGTCCGTGTCAGCCCTGATCGCATCGAAGTTGTCAGTTATCCCGGCCCGGATATCTCGATTCGCATGGCAGCCTTGAATGGTGACCGGCTTGTCGCGCGTCGTTATCGCAATCGCCGGATCGGTAATTTTCTGAAGGAGCTGGATCTGACAGAGGGACGCTGCACGGGGATTCCGACCATGCGGTCGGCCATGGCTGAAAATGGTTCTCCGCCACCTGGATTCGCGACAGACGAAGCCCGGGACGTATTTCTTCGTCGAATTGTTGGTGCACCCGGAACTGCCTGGAATTGCGAAATCGCATGTGAAGGCGCATGATAGGGCACATGTGAAGACGGTGTGGAATATGAATCCAACCGAACGCACGATCCTGAAGTTTCTGGAAAACGCTCCTCAGCCCCGTCCGGCAATTGCCTTGCTGCTGGGTCTGACCAGCCGAAGCGGTCATCGTTATAAGGCAATTTTCCGACTGCGTGATGTCGGCTATATGAGGTGCGTGAAGCAGAAAGATTCTTGTCTAAGGCTCGGCAAGCATGAAGTCATGGAATTGGTGTTTCCGGTGTGCAGGCGTATGTGCGATGTTGTTGACGTGTCTGGTGACATCGGTAATGGCGCAGCCAGCGCGACCGTCACTTCCGGTTCGCCCGAACGTGGTGGTGTTTCTGGCAGATGATGCGGGCTGGGGTGACTGCAGTCATTCGGGCAACCGGACGGTCAGTACGCCGGCGATCGACTCAATTGCTCAGGGGGGAGTGTCGCTGGATCGATTTTTCGTCTGTCCTGTTTGTGCTCCGACGCGCGCCGAGTTTCTGACTGGCCGCTATCACTCGCGCGGGGGTGTGCGGGGGGTGAGTTTGGGTGAGGAGCGGCTGGATTTGACCGAGCGGACCGTGGCGGATGCATTCAGGGCGGCCGGTTATGCGACGGGGGCGTTTGGCAAATGGCACAATGGCAGTCAGTGGCCTTATCACCCGCGGGCCCGGGGGTTTGATCGGTATTTTGGTCATACCGCGGGTCATTGGGGCGAGTATTTTGATGCGCCGCTGGAGGACGATGGGCGGATGGTCCGAACCAGCGGGTATATTGTGGACGTGTGTGTGGAGCGGGCTGAGGCATTCATTCGGGAGCAGCAGGATCGACCATTTTTTTGTTTTATCCCATTTACAACTCCGCATTCCCCGTGGGCGGTTCCGGCCGAGGACTGGGAGCGATATCGTGAGCGTGAGCTGTTGCAGCGGGGGGCAAATCCGGATCGGGAAAAGCCCGACGAGACGAGGTGTGTGCTGGCGATGATGGAGCATCAGGACCGCTGCGCAGGTCGGATTCTGCAGACTCTGCAGCAGTGTGGTGTGCGGGACAATACGATTGTGCTGTACTTTTCGGACAACGGTCCGAACACGGCGCGTTGGAACGGTGGCATGCGTGGGCAGAAGGGGACGGTGGATGAGGGGGGACTGCGGAGCGTGTGTTATCTGAGCTGGCCGGCGGGGTTGCCGCAGGGGCTGGTGGTGCCGCAGATTGCGGGTGCGATTGACCTGTTGCCAACATTGACGGCTCTGGCGGGCGTTTCGCGAGTGGGTGATCTGCCGCTGGACGGGAAGGATTTGTCACCGTTGTTTTCGGGAGCATCCGTGGAGTGGCCGGATCGGACTATTTTTAGTGTGTGGGGTGGTCGGGTTTCGGCCAGGAATCAGCGTTTTCGTCTGGATGACGTCGGTCGTTTGTATGACATGCAGGTGGATCCCGGGCAGACCATGCCGGTGAATGCTGCGCAGGCTGGAATTGCAGCGCAACTGCAGCGGGAGGTGCAGGAGTGGCGGAAGGAGGTGCTGCCAGACAATCCGAACCTGTTGCGGAAGTTGGCGGGTGCTGTGGACCCTCGACCGTTCACAGTGGGTTATGCGGAGTTTCCGATTACGATGCTGCCGGCTCGGGATGGTCAGCCACATGGAGGTGTAAAGCGCAGCAGCAACGCGCCGAACTGCTCCTACTTCGTGAACTGGAAGACAAAAAATGACAGTATTGTGTGGAATGTGGATGTGCATACGGCTGGGCGGTATGAGGTTGTGATTGATTATACCTGCCCGTTGGCTGATTCTGGTTCTGTCGTGCAGTTGGCGTGCGGCGAGAGTCGGCTGCGGGGGAAGGTCGCGCCAGGCTGGGATCCGCCGCTTTACACCAACCAGGATACTCTGCCGCGTCCGCATGGCGAATCGCAGATGAAGGAGTTTCGCCCGCTGCCTCTGGGGCAGGTGGAACTGCAGTCGGGGCTGCAGCAACTGGAGCTGCGGGCAGTGGAGATACCTGGGGATTCAGTGATGGATCTGCGGCGCATCACTCTGACTCTGATTCAGCCGTAGAGTTTGCAGGGGGCGGTATGTGGTGGTGGGAACGAAAAGCAGCCTGCGTTGTGGTGGTGCTGTGGTGGCTGCTGGCTGCCGATTCAGTCCGCGGGCAGATTTCAGCGGATGGCCTGCGACGACTGCAGCAGGCGACGGTGCTGATTGAGTCCGGTGCGGATCGTTGTTCAGGAGTGTTGATTTCTGAGACGGGTCTGATTGCGACCGCAGCGCATGGTGTGCATGGTGCAGTTGTGCGTGTGCGACTGGCTGATGGTCAGGTGCGGATGGCGACTGTTGCAGGGCGGGATGAGCCTGGCGATACGGCATTACTGAGGCTGCAGCGTGATGCGGACAGTGACAAACTGGTGTGTGTACCACTGGGAGATTCAGGTGATGAACTGGCAGCTGGCATGTCGGTATTCGCAGCCGGTTTTCCGGCACGTGAGTTACGGGGCAATCCGGCTGTGTTGCGGGCGGGGGTGGTGAAGTCGGCTGCAGCGGGCGTGCTGCGGACGACCTGCCAGTTGACCGTGGGTGATTCCGGCGGTCCCCTGCTGGATGGCAAGGGGCGACTTGTGGGAATGCATCGGCAGATTGGAGCGGGTGTGGCGTCCAACCTGCACTCGACACCGGCGGCGCTGCGAAGGCTGCTGCAGCAGGCGTCGGTGACGTCGGCCGAGTTGCCGGCAGTGACGACTGCTGTGGCAATTGCAAACGTGTTACAGGCAGGCGGGCCGAAGGAGGAGCAGGTGCGTCCGCATTTGTCGTCGCTGTTGCAGGTGGTTCCGGCAACGGAAGCTGAGCTGGCGGGGTCAGAGCACCTTTGGGGCTGGCTGGTGACGGACAGGCTTTTGGCGTTGCAAATGAGTGCAGCGGATCCGGGTACGGTGTATGCGGTGAGAAGCGGGAACGCAGGACCGTTGCGATTGAAACTGAAGCAGCAGTCTTATTTGCTGGATCTGGCGATTTATGAACTGGTGGAGGGTCAGTTGGGTGATGGAGTGCGGCCACTTGTCTGGCGTGATCAACCGGTGCGGTTGTTTGAGCAGGTGCACAGTGTGAGCTGCAAAGCGGGGGTTGATGCATTCGAAGTGAGTGCTGCTGGTGTGGTTTCGCGAATTGACTGGAATGAGCCGCCGGTACGACCTGTGCTGGGGGCAGAGGCAGAGGAGATGAATTCGAGTGCGGGGCGGCGACTGCGAGTGATACAGACAGTGCCCAACAGTGCTGCAGCAGGTCAACTGCAGGCCGGCGATATTCTTGCGGGAGCGGACGGAGTCGTGTTAACCAATCGCCGGCAGTTTGCGGAATTGCTGGGCCAGCGCCAGCCAGGTGACTTACTGCGGCTGGACGTGCTGCGGGGCGAGCAATTGCGGAGGCTTACGCTCCGTCTGGGCTGGAATCCGGGCGAGCAGTTTGAGAAGTCCGAGTACCTGGACGGGCGTTCGGGGCCGGTGAGTGAGCGCCGGACCGGTTTTGTCGGGGTGCTGCAGCACGACATTCCAGTGGATCCGAGTGCGTGTCCGCAGTTGCTGGTGGACTGGCAGGGGTTGCCAGTGGGTTTGACGATTTCCCGGCGGGCGCGGGAGGCAACGCTGGCAATTCCCGCAATTGCGGTGCAGCAACTCGTGAGGGGCAAGGAGTGAATTCCCGAATTGCGTATCGGGGCAGATGTCGGGGTGGATCCTGGGGAATGCGGGAAGATATTCTGCCCTTAACGGTTGTGCTCAAGATGCCGACTGAGTTGTGCCGATGCAGTGAAGCGCAGGACCAGGCTTGTGCGGCAAAAATTGCCGAAACTGGCTCAGACAGCGAACGGAATCGTATGTACGAATCTCACTTTGGATTTCACCGGACGCCATTTCAGAGCTTTGACCCGGCTCGGCTGTTTATCCGGTCGGAGTCAATCGGCGAGATTTTGCCGCGCCTGCTGCGTTGTGTTCGTTCCAGTCTGGGAATGGCACTGGTGACTTCGGTGCAGGGCACGGGGCGGACGGCGCTGTTGAAGTATCTGCGACAGGAGTTGCAGAACGAGGGTCGAACGGTGCTGGTTTCGGGGGCCGCTCTGGATTCCTCAGCCACGCTGCTGAATCTGCTGATGCATAGTGCGGTGCGGCATGCCGGCGGAGCGGCTTTGCCTGAGCAGTCTTTATTATCGTGCACGCAGTGGAATACGGTGGAATGTCTTCGCAGGAGCATGGACTTCTGGGGGCCGGTGATTCTGCTGCTGGATGATGCGCATTTGGCCCCGCTGTCGGTACTGAACGAGTTGCGGGCTGTGAGTGAGGAGGAGTGGAACGGCAGATCGCTGGTTCGAGTGCTGGCCACTGCTCCGGTCTCATTTGAAATCGATCTGGCGCGGTCGGAATACAGTTGTTTTTCTCACCGCATCCGCTGTCACGAGGTGCTGCAGTCGCTGACGGTGAAGGAGTGTGTGGAGTATTTGCAGCGGCATCTGGATGCTGTCGGTGGCCGACTGGCGGAAGTCTTCACGGAAGAGGCTGTGAACAGGCTGGTAGAGGCCTGTGATGGTTTGCCGCGGTCTTTGAGCATGCTGGCGGACGAAACTCTGGCGGTGGCGGCAGAGCAGTCGCTGAAACCGGCAAATCTGACCTGCGTGGGGCTGGCATTGAAACGACTGCAGCACCTGGCCTGTCGTCTGAATGCGTCGCTGGCGGCGGAGTCTGTGTCAGTAGAGCACAGCTGGGAGTCTGAGGAGGCGGTTTCGGAGAAGTTCGATCCAGCCGGTGCTCGGGGCTTTGTGGTCACTGCGACCTCGCTGCCGGAACGTCCGCTGGCGGGCGTGGTTGAGTTTGGCGAGCGTTCAGGTTTCAGTGTACAGAAGCCTGTGTCGGACAGTCTGCCGTCAGATGCGGTTGAGTTTTTCGCAGGGGGTGACGTCGGCGAATTCGAGACTTTGGATCCGGATGCTGAAGCGGTGGATGTTGATGCATCGACCAGTTTGCTGCAGCACCGCACTGATCAGCCATTGCGTCCGGAGTCGGCTGTTGAGATGGGCGCGGAGCCTGTGGATTTCTCGAGCTGGGTACCGATACCTGCGCACTATACCTGGGTGGAAAGTTCGGTGGCAGATCTGCCAGCCGAATCGTGGCCGGTAAATCCTGTCTCTGCAATTCCTCGCAGCATGTCCATCGACATTCAGTCGGTGGATGACGATGAGATCCTGCGGCTGATGAGTGAGCGTCGGCGGGTGTCCGAGCCGGTGGTCGAAATCTCGACTGAGCGAGTTTCAGATTCGGCTGCTGAGCTGCCTGGGAGTCAGTTGCCGTGGGAGCCACCGGTCGAAGCGGATCTGCGTTTTGTGCCGTCTGAGTTGACTCCGGCGGTTCCGCAGGAATCTGCGGGCGACACTGGGGAGGAGTCGCGGTCACCGCTGCGATCTGTAGAGAATCGACGGGATATTTTTGGTGGTTTTCAGGATGTGTCGACGATTGTCGCCGATGTGCCTGCCAGAACGGAACTTGAGCCGCGTTCCATCCCGCGGTCGCTGGGGACGCCGACTGTGTACTCGGGTGAGCCAGCCGAAGAGACTGTCGGTACGTCTGTGGAGCAGACGTCAGAGGACCGATTTGCTACTCTCTTCACGCGTCTGCGTAAACTGCGAAGTGAGAAAGCCGGTGTGTTGCCGGGGGCTCCGTCGGCAATCGCCGAGCAGGCTCGTCAGGACCACTGACAGCCAGTCGCTGTTCAGTCCGTCGCCAGCATCTTTCTCCGGGAGATATCCGCAGTGCCTCGTCGTGCCAGAGAATCGGCTGCTCAGAAACGGGAGCGAGTGCTGCAGATTGTGAAGCGGCTGGAACAGTTGTTTCCGATTGCTGAGTGCGCCCTGCATCATACAAATGCGTTCCAGCTGCTGGTCGCGACAATTCTCTCGGCGCAATGCACCGATGAACGGGTGAACAAGTCGACTCCTGAGCTGTTTCGGAGATTCCCTGACGCGGCGGCGTTGTCTGCAGCCAGTCAGGAAGACGTGGAAGAGATAGTGAAGCCACTGGGATTTTTTCGCAGCAAGGCGACCAACCTTCGGGCAATGGCTGCGGGATTGGTGGAGCATCATGGTGGAGAAGTGCCGGCTGACCTCGAGGCACTGGTCGTCCTGGCTGGCGTTGGTCGCAAGACGGCCAGCGTGGTGTTGGGAACGTGGTTCGGAATCCCATCAGGCGTCGTTGTGGATACTCATGTCAGGCGTTTGACCAACCTGCTGGGGCTGGTGAAATCTCAGAATGCAGAGATTATTGAGCGTGAACTGATGGAACTGGTTCCTCAGTCCGAGTGGATCAATTTTTCGCACCGGCTGATTCATCACGGTCGTCGCACCTGTGTGGCCCGACGTCCGCAGTGTGGTGGCTGTGGTCTGCTGTCGTTGTGTCAGCGAGTGGGTTTGCCGGCTCTGGATGAGCCGGAGGACGCTGTTTGAGCCGCGGCTGAGTGCGAATGTCGTATGCTGTCCTGTGGCGTGGCGAGTGGCAGTTGGGAGCCGGTTGTGCCGCGTGCTCCCTGGTGATGTGTTCTTTTGTACAGATTCTGTGTATTGAAGGAGTGGCAGAAATTGCCGGAGCAGCGGCAGAAACTGCTGGACTTGTGAGTTCCGGGTGTGGTTGGTGTGTGGTGTCGCTCTGATTGGTTCAAAAAGCCGTAAAGGTGTCTTCACCGTGTAATCCGCCCGGGGTTACTCTGGGGGGCGGACCGGGCCGATTGTTGGCCGTGGCGGGGGGCTTTTTCCTCTGTCGGGTAATTCGGTCGTGGAAAGTCAGGAAGACAGGCATGGCGGCCAGACTGAAGCAGAACTGTTTGCTGTTGGTATCTCTGTTGGCGTTATTGTCCTCGGGTTGCTGTCTGCGTAAGGGCAGTGATGAGTTGACTGCGGCGCAGCGACAGGCGCGGGATCTGTACGTTCAGAACCAGCAGCTTGAGCAGATGTCGCGTGGCCTGACGTCTGAAAATCAGGCGTTGTTGAATCAGCTTGCGGAGACTCAGTCGCAGCTTGGCACGATGGGTGAGCGTCTGAACAATCTGGCATCGGAGCGTGAGGGTTTACTGTCTGACCGAGTGGCTCAGGCGTTTGGGGATTCGGTGACTGACCAGTCTGGGGCGGGATTGTCAGCGGACGGGTTTCAGTATGACCCGTCAACCGGATTGGATAAGTTTCGCAGTGATATTTTGTTTGATCTGGGCAGTGACGTGATCCGTCCTGAGGCTGGTCCGTTGTTGAAGGAGTTTGCTTCGAGCGTGACGGCCGGGGCTGCTCAGGGGATGAAGGTGCTGGTTGTGGGCCACACGGATGACCAGTTAATCGTGCGTCCGGAGACAGCGATGAAGCATCCCACGAACTGGCATTTGTCGACGGACCGAGCGGACGCTGTGATTCTGGAGCTGATGCGTCTGGGTGTGCAGCCGGAGCGAGTGGCTGCGATGGGTTACAGTGAGTTTCATCCTCTGGAGCGATCGGCCACTGATACGGCTCGTCAGCGCAACCGTCGGGTGGAGTTGTTTGTGGTGCCGGTGGATCAGAACACGGCGAAGTGGGATCCGGTGAGTGCGACATCGCTGTAGCGAGGAGCGTTGCGTGTCGGGTGAGTGGAGTGCTGGCAGTTGTGATTGATGCGGGGAGAGTGAGCGGCATGTCGGATGCACTGGATGTGGTGGCGGTGGGTGCGCATCCGGATGACGTTGAGATCGGCTGCGGCGGGACTCTGGCGCGGATGGTACAGCAGGGTTATCGCGTGGGGATTGTGGATCTGACGGACGGCGAGCCGACTCCGCTGAGCCCTGGTCCGGAGGTACGTCTGGCCGAGGCTGGTGCAGCGGCGAGGGAGCTGGGCGTGCATTATCGTGAAACGCTGACGCTGCCGAATCGTCGATTGTTTGACAGTTTTGAGGCTCGAGTGGCCCTTGCGAAGGTGTTTCGGCGCTGGAGGCCGCGTCTGGTGCTGGGGATAGCGGATCGGACGCCGATGGCTTCTCCGGACCACTGGCAGGCGATGCAGATTACGGATGCAGCTGTGTTTTACAGTCGTCTGTCAAAGTGGGACGAGCATTTTGACGGGTTGCCGGTGCATCGTATACAGAAGCAGTTGTGGTACCCGCTGGGGCTGCAGACATTGCAGGTGCCGACGGGTGGTGGAGCATTTGTCGCGGACATTTCTGCGACTTTGGAGCAGAAAATACGTTCGATTCGGTGTTATGCGACTCAGTTTCCGCCGGGTAAGGACCGGGTGTTCCGACTGGTGGAGGGACAGGGACGCATGCTGGGCGCCTCTGCGGGATTTGAGGCCGGGGAGTTATTGATTTCTGCGACGACGCTGGGTTTGTCGAATGTTGTTGAGACGATCTGTGGCGGTGGTCTGGTGCTCTGATGTGGTGCCCGAATCCCGACTTTTCACTGCAGAACCAGCGGTTACAGTTGCCTTTCTGCGGATTTTCTGGACAATTTGCGGCGATCTGACAGGTGTATCGGGGCAGCGGTTCCTGCCATACATACAGGTGAACAAGCGGATTCATGCCAGCCATTCGCACGGGTCATCTCAGCGTGACCGGCAATTTTCGAGAGAACAACGAGGACAGCTGCCATGTTGATGCGCGGCAGCGACTGTTCATTGTGGCTGACGGTATGGGTGGTCAGAGTGCTGGTGAAAAAGCCAGTGCCATGGCCGTTGAGCTGATTCCGCGTTATCTTGAGCAGCGCCTTGATTTTCAGTCGGCGACGCCTGCGGCTGTGCGTGATGTTCTGGACCGTGCGATTTCTTCTGCGAATACCGAAATCATAGCGCTCAGCGAAGTCGACCCGTCTGCTCGCAGTATGGGTACCACAGTTGTAATGTTGCTGCGTGTGGGCGATGTGTTTTACGCGGTGGGTGTGGGTGACAGTCGCTGTTACGAGTTACGGGGCGGAGTGCTGCGGCAACTGACAACCGACCATTCGATTACGCAGGCATTGCTTGATTCCGGCACGATCAGTCCTGAGGAAGCGAAGACTCATCGGTACAAGAATGTGTTGTACAAATATCTGGGGTGTCGTGACGGTGCTTCGGGTGCGTCGGTTGTTGAGCTTTCTCCGCGTTCGGGCGATCGGTTTCTGTTGTGCAGCGATGGTTTGAATGACGGATTGAAGGACAGCGAGATCGCTCGGCTGCTGAAGGCAGCGTCGGATCCGCAGAAGGCCTGTGAGACTCTTGTTGCGGCGGCCCTCAGTGCCGGCTCTCGTGACAATGTCAGTTGCATTGCAGTGTTTGTTGACTGAGCTGCGGGAGTCATTCTGATGCAGTCTCAGTCGGGCAATCCACTGCCCTGGGGATCAACGCCGGGTGGCATGACACAGTTTGGGACGGACGTGGTTCGCGCGGCCGGGATACTGCGTGCGGGTGGCCTCGTGGGCATGCCCACGGAAACGGTATATGGTCTTGCGGCGAATGCGCTGGATGCCTGTGCGGTGGCAAAAGTGTTTGCTGCAAAAGGGCGACCGACGTTTGATCCGCTGATTGTGCATCTGGCGGATGTGTCTGAATTACCGGCAGTTGTCAGCGCTGTCCCGCCACTGGTGTGGCGACTGGCGGAGTCATGCTGGCCGGGGCCATTGACACTGGTGCTGCCGAGGGCTGCAAGTGTGCCGGACCTGGTGACTTCCGGGTTACCCGGTGTGGGCGTTCGCATTCCTGCTCATGCCATGGCTCAGCGGTTACTGCGTGAGTCTGGCTGTCCACTGGCAGCTCCCAGTGCCAACCCATTTGGCGGGATCAGTCCAACAACCGCGGCTCATGTGATGGCGGGCCTGGGCGGACGTGTGGATTACGTCCTGGACGGTGGTCCGTGCCGTGTGGGAGTGGAATCGACTGTGGTGTCGCTGATGGGGGAAATTCCGGTGGTGTTGCGGCCGGGCGGGGTAGGTCCGGAGCGTCTTGCGGAGTTGCTGGGTCACTACGAAACGGCTCGACCTGATGCCGCACTTGAAGACTCAGCCCAGCCTGCTCCGGGAATGCTCAGTCGCCACTATGCCCCGCGAACGCCACTGCGTCTGATCGCAGCATCCGATGTGGCAATACCGGTGCCGGGATTGCGAAGTGGCCTGCTGACCTGGGGGCCTGAGTCAGAAATTCCCGGTTTTGACCGAATTTTCCGCCTTTGCCGCGAAGGAAATCCTGAAATTTGTGCTGCTGGTTTTTTTGCAGCCCTGCGGGATCTCGACTCTGCCGGTCTGGACGTTATCATCGCTCGACAGTTTCGTGAGCTTGGTCTGGGGGTCGCATTGAACGACCGATTGCGGCGTGGTGCGGCCGGAGGGGAAAAGTGATGAGTGCGAAAGTAACTGGTCTGTTTGTGTTTGCTGCGGCATTGCTGTGTGTGGTACTGCGGTTGCTGCCAATGCCGCTTGAGAACCTTTCAATGCTGGGGGCTCTGGCGGTTTTCTGCGGTGCTCGAGTTCGTCCGGTGTGGCTGGCAGTGCTTGCCGTTCTGGGGACTCGACTGGTTTCCGACGCGGCGCTCCATTGGCGAACGGGTTATGGTTTTTACGGGTCGATGGCTTTCGACTATGCGGCCTATCTGTTTGTGCTGCTGGCTGGTTACTGTCTGCGGCCCCGGACGACTTCTCGGGCGCTGGCAGCTGGTCTGGTTTCAGCGGTACTGTTTTTTCTGATCAGTAACACGGGTGCATGGTGTATGCCGCTGAATGGTCAGTATCTGTATCCACAGACGGCTCAGGGTTTGCTGCAGTGCCTGGCCAACGGCCTGCCGTTTGCTCGCGGAACCCTGGCTGGTGACCTGCTGCTGACTCCGCTGCTGTTCCACGTGGCTGGCCTGTTGCTGGTCAGTCGTCCGCAGTCCGCTGTTGTGGGATCCAAACATGCAGCGTCATGATGGGCGAGCCGCGGATCAGTTGCGTGTCCTGAAGATTCAGCGGGGATTCGTCAGGACAGCGCAGGCCAGCGTTCTGATTGAAGCTGGCAACACCATGGTGCTCTGTACGGCCAGTGTCGAAAAGGGTGTGCCGCCGTGGCGTCGCCCGCGGGATCCGGCTGTTGCAGTGCAGGGTTGGGTAACGGGTGAGTATTCGATGCTTCCAGGCAGCACCAGTCCTCGCAAACAGCGTGAACGCAGCAAGGTGGATGGTCGCACGACAGAGATTCAGCGGCTGATCGGTCGCAGTCTTCGGGCTGTGGTGGATTTTGCGGCGTTGGGTGATCACACGATTACTGTTGACTGTGATGTGCTGCAGGCTGATGGCGGGACTCGGACAACCAGCATCACGGGTGGTTACATTGCGCTCGCGGATGCCGTGTCAGCTGTGTTTCCCGGAGGATTGGGAACTGGTGGCCAGCCGATTCTGCTGGATTCCGTGGCAGCGATCAGTGTGGGGGTGGTGAGTGGGGTTGCTGTGCTGGATCTGGATTATTCCGAGGACAGCACAGCGGAAGTGGATATGAATGTGGTGATGACTGGTCGTGGTCGTTTTATTGAGGTTCAGGGTACGGCAGAAGGGCAGCCGTTTGATGAATCGCAGTTGCAGGCTATGCTGCGTCTGGCAGGAGCTGGCATAGGCCAGTTGACGCGTCTGCAGCGGGAAAGCTGAGCAGCGAACAGGGTAATGTCTGACAGCCGGGGCTACCAACTGGCAGTGTCGGGTGAAAGGAGCGGACCGGGGGCGATGCAAATATCGGAACTTCCTCTCAGCGGTCCATGGGGTGAGCGGCATCTGCTGGGTCTGGAGCGGCTGACGGCTGCTCAACTGACGACTGTACTGGATCTTGCGGAGGAGTTGGAGCGTGCGACAGCCGGAGGCTCGGAGCGTCTGAGTACTCTGAAGGGGCTGGTGGTTGCCAATCTGTTCTTCGAGAACTCCACCAGGACTCGTACCAGTTTCAGCCTGGCCGCGCGTCGTCTGGGCGCGGACACTGTGGACTTTTCAGCCAGCTCCAGCAGCCTTTCGAAAGGTGAGACGTTTATTGATACGGCCCTGACGATTGAGGCGATGGGTGTGGATCTGGTGGTCTGTCGCCATAAGACTCCAGGGGCACCGCATCTGCTGTCGAGACATTTGCGGGCGGGTGTACTGAATGCGGGCGACGGGACTCATGAGCACCCGACTCAGGGTTTGCTGGACATCTACACCATTCGTCGGCATCGCGGCCGGATCGCAGGACTGACGGTGGCACTGGTGGGTGATATTCGACACAGCCGAGTGGCTCGTTCGAATATTCATGGGCTGGTGAAATTGGGGGCGCGGGTGATTGTCTGCGGCCCGTCGACTCTGGTGCCGACTGAGATCCGTCAACTGGGTGTGGAGGTCGCATGGAATCTGGATGAGATTCTTCCGGAGGTGGATTGTGTGAATTTGCTGCGGGTGCAGTTTGAGCGGCAGAGGGGGGCTTTTTTCCCGTCGATTGCGGAGTATGCCGAGTTGTTCGGGATGAATGCGGAGCGGATTCGTCGGGCGCGGAAGGATCTTCTGGTGCTGGCCCCAGGTCCGATCAATCGGGGAGTTGAGCTGACGCCGGACGTGGCGGACGGCCCCAATTCAGTGATTCTTGATCAGGTTTCGAATGGTCTGCTGATTCGGATGGCCTGCCTGTCACTGCTGGCTCGTGAGCGTCGTGCGGGAAGCGGAGGTGCGGCGTGAGTGAGGTCTGGATTCGTGGTGGCCGAGTGCTGGATCCTGCGTCGGCAACTGATGCTCTGGCGGATGTGTGGGTACGTGGTGGTCGCATAGCTGCCGTGGTTGCTCCGGGGACAGTCCCCGCCGACGCTGCTCCGGGAATACCGGTGCTGGATGCCGCAGGGCTGCTGGTCTGTCCGGGATTTGTGGATCTGCATGTGTCGCTGCGTGAGCCTGGATGTGAGGAGGATGAGTGTGTATTGACGGGCACTGCTGCGGCGCTGGCTGGTGGTTTTACCACCATCTGTGCTCAGTCCGATGCCAGCCCGGTGGTGGACAATCGTTCGGCGGCCGAGTTTATCCGACTGCAGGCGGAGCGTGCCCGGCAGTGTCGTGTATATCCTCTGGGCGCGGTGACCAAGCAGCACAAAGGTGAGGAACTGGCGGAGATTGGCCAGTTGGTGCAGGGTGGTGCTGTTGGTTTTTCGGATGCGATGCATCCGGTGGCCAATGCGGAAGTGATGCGTCGCGCGCTTGAATATACGCGAATGTTTCGTCGTCCGGTGCTGCATTTTGCAATGGTGCCGGAGCTGGCGGAACAGGGGGTAATGCACGAGGGTTTCCAGTCGACTCGGCTTGGGCTGCGCGGCATTCCCGCTGCGGCTCAGGACATTATGACGGGCCGTGACATCGCGCTGGCTGAGCTGACGGGTGGTCGAGTGCATCTCATGTGTGTCAGCACTCGGGATTCGGTGGCTCGCATCAGGCAGGCTCGAGCAGCCGGGCTGGCGGTCACCTGCGACGTGGCTCCGCATCATCTGCTGCTGACTGATGAGGTGATGGATCGATTCGATCCGATGTACAAGTGCAATCCTCCGCTGCGTTCGCGCGAGCACATAGACGCACTGATTGCGGGGCTGCGGGATGGCACGATCAGTGCAATTTCAGCCGACCACCAGCCGCGTGCTCAGGAGAAAAAGCAGGTGGAACTGGATCAGGCTCCGTTTGGTATCTGCGGTCTGGAAACGGCTTTAAGTGTGTGTGTGCAGGCGCTGATTCGTCCGGGGCATCTGACATGGCTGCAGTTGATTGCCCGGCTGACAAAGGGGCCGGCGGATGTACTGGGACTGCCCTGTGGTACTCTGGGGGCAGGTCAGCCTGCGGATATCACGCTGATCGATCCGCAGGCTGAGTGGACGGTGGATGCCGGCAGGTTTGCGTCGCGCAGCAGGAACACCCCATTTGACGGTGAGAAACTGCCTGCGGTCGTGAAAACAGTGCTGGTCGACGGTGTCGTGCGGTTTAACCGTTAGGGCTGTCCAGCAGCACTGACGCAATTTGCCAGTCTTCCATGACAAGGTCCAGCAGGAGAGTATCCAGCTGTGCCGGACCCGCGGGTTCCGGAGCGGCCGTGGCGTGGGCAGGCCGAGGATTATTTGCTTGTGATGTCAGGTCTGTCTGGACGCTGATGCCTGCGATTTCCTGCTCAGCGGCTGGTTTTTGACTGGGCTGCTTTCGCGTGACTGCTTCGTCAGCGGGCAGTTGAGAGGGCAGCAGATTTTCCGGGATGCTGGCCAGCTGGATACTGTTGCCGGCTGGTGCCGGATCTTTTGCGGCAATCTTGAAATTGACTTCGGTGCTCCAGCTGGACAGTTTGCCTGTGCCATCAACGGCTCGCAGCCACAGCCTGTAGTCGCCGGCTGCGATGGCGGCCGAGGGCGTAAAGCTGGTGGTTGTGATACCGGTGATGTTGAGAACGTTTCCTGTCGGTGCGGACGTACGATTCATGAAGACGATGTAAGAGACAGCCCCGTCAACGGCCTGCCATGTGATGGTGGGTTTGGTACCGGTAGTGGTACCGGCGACGGGTGAGGTGATGGCTGGTTGTCCGCCGATATTCAGATCACGCAATTCAGCACCACCGCTGCGAATGCTGCCGGCCTGTGCGGAGCTGACGGCGAGGACCCACCATTTGTAGTTGCCGACAGGCAGATCACTGGTTGGGGTGAAGGTGTTGGCGGCGACGGAAAGGCCGTCGAAGACCATGGTGTTGGTCGCCTGATTTCTTAGGAAGAACTGATAGCTGGCGGCGCCGGGCACGGCGTTCCAGGTGAAGGTCGGCGTCGCGTCGAAGGTGGAGAGAGCCGGTCCGGTTGGTTTGACCTGAGTGACAACGAGTGCTTCGTAGAGAATGGACCAGCGTCCGGCATTGCCTTTGGCGTCGATACCGCGGATCCAGAAGCGATGTTTTCCCATGGCGAGGTCAGTTGGGGGTGTCCAGCTGGTCGTGGTGCCGGTGGCCCCATTGACGATCAGTCGGAATACCTGCGTAATACCTGCCGAGAAGTTATCTCCCCAAAGGTCGTATTTGACGGCGCCTTTGAGGTTGTTCCACGTGAGGGTGGGTTTGGAGACGAGTTGAGTGCGGGGCATGTTGGTCCATGTGACGGCCGGCAGCAGGAACGCGGTCTGAGTGCTGCTCCAGTTACCGGGGACATCGCCAGCAAAGACGGGTCTGATCCAGACGTTGTACTCACCAAGGGCCATCTCCTGCGAAGGAGTATAGGATGTCCCGGTGACGGTGGCTTCGCGGAACCTGGCGACTCCCGTGGTGACATTGTTGATCTGAACCTGGTACTTGACGGCTCCGGCAAATGCATTCCAGGTAAAAGTAGGTTTGAGCGTGAAGGCATTGGGGGCAGGGAAGATCAGCCGGATTCCGGCGAATTCAGCGGCTCCCATGTCGACGATTGCGGGCGGTGTTCCGACGTGGTCACCGTCCAGGATTCGCATGAAGCGTCCGCCGCGCTGGTCGTTGGTCAGTGCGGGCTTATCGACAGCAGTTTCGTCGACAGCCAGAGCGAGGCTGCCACGGTCGATGGCGGGGCTGCCGGACTGCAGAGCGTGAGTCATGGTCAGCCCACCATTGATCTGCAGCGGGCCAAGTTTGGGATTCAGTGCCGTGGCTGCGGTGGTACCACCGATCAGATTGCCATTGGTGTTGGGAACGGCTGAGGGGGTCAGGCCAGTGCCTTCGCTGCGCCCGATAAGGCTGAACGCAGTCTGCATTCCGAATTGGGATGGCAGAACATCCGAAGCGACGGCGTTGTCCGTGTTACCAGCGACGATGCTGTTGCGAATCAGCAGTTCGTTGCCGCCACGGATACCGCCACCGCCGCTCTTTACGGATTTGTTGAGTGTCACTGTGCTTTGACTGATGATGGTCTGAGTGCCGGTGTTTGTTTCGTTGGAAAAGCCGGAGACGAACAGGCCGCCGCCTTCAGCTTCCGTACCGCTGACCGAGTTGCCGGAAAGTGTGGTCTGGGAGAGGATAACATTTGAGAAGCTGGCGTAGACTCCACCGCCGTGTGACCAGCGCCCGGTGGTGCTGTTTCCCGAGATCGTGCTGCGACTGATCAGAAGTTTTCCGGTCCCTGCTGCGTCGTAGAAGGCGACGGCACCACCGACAGCACCGATGCCAGCGGTCTGATTACCTGAGATCGCGCTGCGTGTAACTGACAGCACGCGACCCTCTGCATAGATGGCTCCGCCATAACTCCAGTTGCCTTTGGTGGAGTTTCCGGTCACCGTACTGTCAGCGATTTGAAGATCGATCAGTCGGACATGGATGGCTCCTCCGTCACTTTCGCCACCGTTTGTCGTGTTTCCGGACAGTGTACTTCCGGTAATGATCAGTTTGCCGTTTTGTGCTGCGATGGCCGCACCGCCCGAGTAACTGCCACCAGTAGTATTTCCGGAGAGCGTACTGTCGGCGATAGTCAGGCTGCCTGTCGCTTGCGAGCGAATGCCGGCACCCTGGAATCGATCATCGCTGAACAGGTGACCGTTGCCGGTCGTGCGACCATTTTTCAGTGTCATTCCGCTGATGCTGACGGTGGCGGCAGATTCGGTGATGTCGAAAAGGCGTGAACCGAGTTGCGCATCGACGATGGTGCGAGTGGCTCCGTTGCCCGTGAGAATTACAGAATCGCTGAGAGTGATCTGGCCGAGTGTCAGGTCGATTTCTGAACCGTTGATTGCGGCAGCGAAAGTGATGGTGTCGGTGCCAGCGCTGCCATTGGCGAGCGTGACAGCTTCGCGGAGGGACAGATCACTGGCCGCGACGTTCCCATCGATTTCGTCTGTGGCAATGGTAACAACCAGCGGTCCGGCGAGGGTGAAGAGTTCGGCTGCTCCCATATCCACGGTACCACCGACGACACGTTTCATGAGCACGTTGCTGCGCTGGTCCGTGGTGAGCAGTTCGTTGCCTTTTGTGCGGTCGACGGCCAGTGCATTGCTGCCGCGATCGATGGCTGGGCTGCTGGCAAGCGGCAGATGTACGGGCACCGGACCTCCGAACTGAAACAGTGCGGAAAGTTGCGGGTTGATGGCTGCGGCTGCAGTGGTTCCACCGATCAGGTTGCCCTGGTTATCAGGAGTGGTGCCTGTGGTGGGCACGAGAGTGGTGCCGTCGCTGCGACCGATCAGGCTGGATTTTACACTGAGTGTTTTTCCGGCAGCAGCGGTGAAGGCAATGTCTGTGCCGGTGGATGGAGCCTGATTGTCGGCAACGATGGAGTTTTCGATGTTGACACTGGTTGCGGTGGCAAAGATGGCACCTCCGGAAATTGCCGCCTGAGCATTGCGGCCCGCGTTGTTGCGGGTCAAGGTGCTTTGGCTGATGGTGATCTGCCCGCCTTCGGCATGGATCGCCGCACCGGTGGAACCGGTGCCGAGTGTGGCATTTCCGGAGAATGTGGATTGAGAGGCAATGACGGTGCCGGAGAGGGTAGCGAGTGCACCGCCGGAGAAGGTTCCGGCGGTGAAGTTGTCGGCAAGAGTTGAGCGGCGCAGGGAGACTGCTGCTGAGGCTGTGGCGATTGCCGAGCCGGGAGAACCGTCAGCCTGTGTCTGATTTTCGTCAAGCCAGGTGGAGTCAAGCAGGAGAGCGCCGGATTGTGAGAAGATGGCGCCGCCTGAAGAGTTCGCGGCGGCTGTGCTGTTGCCCCCGAAGCGGCTGGAGGTGATGACCACGCTGCCGGCGCTGGTTGAGATCGCTCCGCCCGGAGAATTGGTGTTCTGTGTGGAATTTTCGTTGAAGAGTGAATCCGTGATGGTCAGTCCGGCTGTGCCCACTGCAACAGCACCACCGCCCGAAGCATCTCCGCCGGTTGAATTCTGGATGAAAGTGGAACTGTTGATCTGCACCGCTCCGCTGCCTGAGAAGACAGCGCCACCCGCGGAGGAAGCACCCGTGGTGCTGTTGTTGCGGAACAGGCTGCTGCTGATCGTGATGGAACCGGAGACGGCGGCTACAGCCCCGCCTGATGAAAAAGCACCGGCTGTCGTGTTTTCCTGAATCCGACAGTCGTTGATGGTCAGAGTACCGCTGGAGGCGAGGAGTATGGCTGCACCAGCATTCCGCAGATCCCCCGGCCCCGAGTCTGCGCCCAGGTTACCATTTTGGAGGGTCAGTTTTTCAAGAGTCAGGTTGCCGGAGCTGACGAAGAAGATGCGCGAGCTGCTGCTGGCATCGATGACAGTTTTCAGAGAACCGTTGCCGATGATTTTCACTGATTCTGAGATGGTGAACTGCTCGCCGGACATGGCAAGGCTGGCGATGAGTCCGGCGGAGGTGTCCAGCGTGGGGGCGAAGACAATCGTGTCCTCGCCAACGCTGCCGGCGACTGATCCGTCGACAGCTTTGTTGGTGTTGGCTGCCTGAATGGCTTCGCGGAGAGTGACGAAGCCGTTCTGCATAACGTCGTCATCCAGCGATGTGACGGTGATAGTGGCCGGCAGAATACGGGTTTCGAGGGTCTGGACAGGATCCAGCAGGGGCAGCCTTCCCGGACGCCCGGTGCTGCGGCGGGAACGCACGGATCGGTGTGTCAGCATGGAGGTTGTAGTGAAACCGGAAAACAGTCCACGTAGATTGAAAGCGGACATGTCAAACCTTTCAAGCTGTCAGCATCCAAAGCGGAGATTCAAAGTTGCCATCAGTTTGGGAACAGGGCCATGGGTCAGCAGCCAGAGCAGTGCCGGGGAGCGTCGGATGCAGGCCGCGTCCACGGCGGTGCAAAGCAGTGCAGGACAGGAGCGCAAGGGATGCGCTGTGAGGAGAAACCCGCAGTAAAAAGTTTGCCGCGCTGCGGGAGCATGTTCAACAGGAAGACCCTGAATCGGAGCAACTGGCAGTCAGAGAATGTTGAACCTGAACGGTTCTGCGGATTTGACTGGTTACGTCAGCGTTGATGGAAAAAGCAACAAACCACTGCTCCGAGTGGTATTTTGAACGGGTGCAGGCTGGCAGATGCAGGTGGGGATTGCGTTCTGTGATTTTGAACTGATGTTTGCAGCGTGAGCTGGTGGCAGGCTGCGGTGGAGCAGGTGACGAAGTTTTCGAGGGGTGTCGCAATGCCAAATCATGAGGAGTCAGCGGAGACGACGGGGAACCAGTTGGGCAGTGTGCATACGGCCTCGTTTCCCGCCCTGCTTCAGCAACTGGGAGTTTCATTGGCGGTCACGACATATCAGGCCGGAAAACTGGTTTTGCTGAGGTCTGTATCTGGCCATTTGAATACTCATTTCTGCGATTTTCCGAAGCCGATGGGTTTAGCCCTGCGGGGGCCGCGGCTGGCCGTGGGGACTCGCAATTCCGTCGTGGAGTTTCATGCGAATGACGCTGCCGCTGGTTTTGCGGGGACGGGAGCAGGCTGTGATCGCTGTTATGTGCAGCGGTTATCGCATGTGACGGGTAATATTCAGATTCACGAGATGGAGTGGGTGGGGGACGAGTTGTGGTTTGTGAACACGTTGTTTTCTTGCCTGTCAGTTCGCAGTTCAGTCTACAGTTTTGAGCCTCGCTGGCAGCCACCGTTCATCAGCGCGCTGGCTCCGGAGGACCGTTGTCATCTGAACGGGCTGGGATTGCGGGATGGTGAGATTCGGTATGTCACGGCACTGGGTCGTGCGGACTCGGCGGGTGGCTGGCGTCCGGCAAAGAAGGACGGTGGTGTGTTGCTGGAAGTCACGTCGGGGGAGGCTGTGGCGACCGGGCTGTCGATGCCTCATTCGCCACGGTGGTACCGGGATCGCCTGTGGCTGCTGGAATCGGGATCGGGGACGCTGGGTGTGGTGGATACTGGGAGCGGTCAGTATGAGGCTTTGACGGGTCTGCCCGGATTTACTCGAGGCCTGGACTTCTGTGGTCGGGTTGCATTTGTGGGTTTGTCTCAGGTACGCGAGTCAGCATTGTTCAGCGGGATTCCGATTACGGAGCCTGGTCGCGAACGAATTTGCGGCGTGGCGGCCGTGGATCTGGAGACTGGTGGGCTGCTTGGGTGGGTGAAGTTTGACGAGGGTGTGCAGGAGATCTTTGCCGTGCGGGTGCTGGCGGGTTGTCAGCAACCGGAAGTTCTGCAGGAGGAAGAGGCAATTGTGGACGGCGTGTTTATTCTTCCGGACGGAGATCTGCGGCGGGTTCCGGCGGAGTATGGAGTGCGGCAGGGGTGAAGCAGGAGCGGTCACCAGGACCGCTCCTGTCTGTTTCTGATCACCAGGTCCAGCCGCTGGTGCCTTTCAGGTTCTGGATGCATTCAGCCGGCCATTCACCGCGGAGCAATCGCAGGATGATCTCGGCGGCGAGTGCCCACGTGGCATCATGGGATTCGTTATCAAGTCCGGCGACGTGTCCGGCCAGCATGACATTTGGCATGCCGATGAGTGGGCTGGAGAGTGGCAGTGGTTCGGTTTCGAACACATCGAGACCGGCACCGCGGATTTTTCCTGACTGCAGTCCGCGGATCAGTGCGGGTTCATCGATCAGCGGACCGCGAGCGGTATTGATGATGATCACACCGGGCTTCATGCGGGCGATGGAAGCATCGTTGATCATGTGTCGGGTCTCAGCAGTCGCTGGCAGGTGCAGCGAGATGAAATCGGATTCGGCGATGAGCTGTTCGAGGGGCACGAGCGGGATTCCGTGCTGTGCAGCGAATGCGGCCGGGGGGAATGTGTCATAAGCAATGACCCGCATACCGAGACCGAGTGCGCGAATGGCCGTGGCCTGTCCGATGCGTCCGAGTCCTGCGAGGCCGAGTGTGCGGCCCCAGATGCGCGGGGACGGGTTGCGATTCCATTCGCCGCGACGGACTTCCTGATCGAGAGCCGGGAAGCCACGGCCGACGGCCATCAGCATGGCAATGGTGTGTTCGGCGACGGAGTGGTGATTGCAGCCGGGAGTTGTGGCGACAACAACCTGGCGTTCGTCGCAGGCGGGCAGATGGATGGCATCGAATCCAACACCGGCTCGCGCCAGGACTCGCACACGCGGTACAGCAGCGACAACATCAGCGGGCCAGGGTTCTGAGCCGGCAATGACGGCATCAAAGTCCTGCGCAGCGCGAATGAGGACCGCGGGGTCCCAGAGGTTGAGTTTGCGGTCGACGACGCAGCATTCGTGCCCGGCATCCCGCAGCATTCCGAAATGGGGGCCGGATTCACCATTTAACGCAGTGCACAAAACTCGTACCATATCAGGATCCAGTCAGATGGGTGTTCTTTTTCAGGGTCGCAATCGAAACATCAGAGCAGGCGAATGTGGAAGCTAACGGTCACGGTAAATCCTCACAATCAGATTGAAGTCTGCCTGGGTGAGGAATCCCGCCTCGGGGAATGTTACTATCTTGGGCTGTCGGATGCAGCCCTGATCGATCCGCAGGTGGCTTCGGCGGATGATGTGGTGCCGCAGGCGGTTGAGAATTCGGTTCAGAGTGGCCTGCGGCAACTGCTGAAAGGCTGGCTGCAGCTGCTGCAGCAGTTGTCGGATGGTGGGCAGGTGTATCTGCCGTTCGATTTTTCGGACGAGTATACTCGGTGGGTGTCGGTGCGACGTGAGGGGGTTCAGGTGGAGTTGGTCTTCGGCTGGGCTCCGGTCGAGGGCTGGGCGATCAGCGTGCAGGATTTTTCTGAGGTGGCCTGCGGGTTGACGGGTTTCAGTCCGGACGAGCCGTTTATCAGCCAGCGGGTGTATCTGCCCAGACTGATCTGTGAGGTTCGCAGGGCGATGTTGGGGTAGTTGTCAGTTGTCAGTGGTCAGTGGGGGGTGTGTGATGCGACCGTGGATACTGGCGGAAACCAATTATGCTCAGGTGAAGGCGTGTTCGTACGAGGTGGCGGTGTTGCCGATGGGTGCGACGGAGCCGCACAATCTGCATCTGCCATACGGCACGGATACTTTTGAGGCGGAGGCGATTGCCAGTCGCGCGTGTGCTGCGGCGTGGGAACGAGGCGCGAAGGTGGTGATGCTGCCGGCGATTCCTTACGGCACGGAGACGAATCAGAGTCGCTGTCGCCTTTCGATGAACGTGAATCCGACGACGCTGGGGCTGGTGATACGGGATCTGGTGGAATCTCTGGCGGGTCATGGGATTCACAAACTGTTGATTCTTAACAGTCATGGCGGGAACGAGTTCAAGCCGTTGCTGCGTGAGCTGCATGGTCGGACGGGTGTGCAGTTATTTCTGTGTGACTGGTTTCGCGGGTTGACTGCGGATGTGAAGGGAGCGATTTTTGAGCAGCCTGATGATCATGCGGGGGAGATGGAAACATCACTGGCGCTGGCATATTTTGGAAATCTGGTGGCGTTGCACGCGGATGGTACACTGGCGGCGGATGAGGGTCGGACGGCTCCGACACGATTCACCGAGGTCGAGCGAGGCTGGATTTCGATTACTCGCCCCTGGCACCTGCTGACGACCAACACGGGTGCGGGCAACCCGCATGCTGCGACTGCGGACAAGGGTGTGCGGTTGATGGAGGTGATAGTCGAGCGGCTGTCCGGTTTTCTGACGGAGCTGGCGACTGCAAAAATCGACGATCGTTTTCCGTTTTGAAGGTGGTCGGCTCCTTGCCTTGCCTGCCCAGGCGTGTTAAAGAGGGGCGTGTTGTGCTGGATCAGGAATCCGTGAGTTGTGGAGTCTGAGTAATGTCTGACATTGATGTGTACAAGGAATGGCTGGGGATTCCTGCCGACGTGCGTCCACCGGATCACTACACTCTGCTGCGACTGGTGATGTTCGAGGACGATGCTGAAAAAGTCCGTGCCAACTACCGCAAGCTCAATGCGCACGTCAGAAAGTATGCGACGGGTCAGTATCTGCTGCGTTCGCAGGAGCTGCTGAATGAACTGGCCAAGGCTATGCTGTGTCTGACGGATCCGGACGGTAAGGTGGAGTACGACCGCAGTCTCGGCCGTGAGGCTCCGGCGGTTGACGAGAGCGAAACGCGTACAGTGCTGCAGTACCTGGTGGCACGCAGTCTGATCAAGCGGGGACAGGTGTCTGAGATTGAGCATTTTGCAGAGGCGCGAGGCCTTTCGCATCGCGACGCTGTGATTCAGATGAAGCTGGTGGAGCCTCCGGATGCCTGCCGGGCACTGGCTGCAGAACTGCGACTGTCCTATGCGGATCTGGAAGATATGCTGCCGGACGACTCGGTGCTCGACAGGATTCCTCGAAGGGTGGTCAAGCGACATTCCTGTCTGCCTCTGTTTGAGGATCGAGGCTGCATTCTGGTAGCGTGTTCGGATGAGCCATCGCATGAGCTGGAAGAGGAAATCCGGATTCGCTGCGGTGTGCCGATGAGAGCAGTACTGGCGGTGCCGCGGTCCATCAATCAGGCAATCGCAAAGTATTACGCGCCGGGGATGCGTGAAGAGGCTGCTGAGGATGTATCGGCGAAGTCAGCCAACAGCAAAGAGGCGAAGTCGGGGAAGCCCGAGAAGACTGTTCAGAAGCCAGCGGCAAAGGAAGTTCGCAGCAAGTCTGCTCCGCTGACAGAAGATCAGAAGCGAGAGCGACTGATGATTACCGCGATCGCCACATGCTGGTCAATTATCGGCACGGTGGGATTGTTCTGGTTTCTTAATAACGGCGTGGTGGGCGTCCCGCAAATCATGATAGGGGTGGTGGCGGGGGCTGTCGTGTTCGGCCTGATGAAGGCAACCTACGCGCGCTGAATTGCAGCGGGGCGATTGGTCAGCGAGGGGGCCTGTCAGGGCATGTCGCCCGGCCCCACGGGACCGTAACCAGCCAGTTCATCGCCATTGTATGCGGGGTTGTTGTAACCCTGGTTATAGCCATCATTGCCATTGCCGTAACCGTCCTGGTACGAGTTGTAGCAGGCTGCGGCTACGGAATTCAGTTCGTTGTTGACGGCACTGGACAGTGCCGAAAGCCCGGTCATTGCGCCGATGACAAGCACAGTGGTCACAAGAACGATTTCGGCAGAGACAACAATACCGCCTTCATCTTTCAGGAACCGCTGCAGGAGGCGTCGCATGGCAGTTTTTCCATTCCGAGGTCGGTGTTGTAAGCGGTTTTCAAGGACTCGGGCGAAGTGTAGCACCTGATTTCGAGGACTGTGGGGATT